>JBKQJL010000178.1:0-22608 GCA_052147975.1 Myxococcaceae bacterium | reverse complement strand
GCGCGCCGTCCTGGCCACGGCCGGCTGGGCGGTGGCCGCCGAGGTGGACGCCCTGGCCCGCGCCCGCGCTGCGTCGCTTGAGCTGCCCGTTGACGCCATCCTCTGGGATGCCGGCCCGCTGCCCGTGCTCGAGTCGGACGAGGGACGAGGGGCCCCGGTGGTGGCGCTGGTGCAGGACGAGCGGGCGGCCCGGGCCGTGCTGGCCGCAGGAGCCGCCGGTGCGCTGTTGCGCGCCGTGGAGCCGGCCACCGTCGGAGCCGCGCTGCTGGCCGTCACCCACGGGCTGACGGTTTCCGAGGCCAGCTTTCGCCACCTGCGTCCGTTGCCAGAGCTTCCCGCCCCGGCTTCCCCGGGGGACTTCACCCCCCGGGAGCGCGAGGTGCTGGCGCTGTTGGCCGAAGGCCTCCCCAACGCGGCCATTGCCGAGCGGCTGGGCATCAGCCGCCACACCGTGAAATTTCATGTCAACGCCCTGCTTCAGAAGTTGGGCGTCGAGCGGCGCACCGAGGCGGTGGTGCGAGCAGCTCGCCTCGGGCTGGTCGTCCTCTAGGCCCCGGGGCGTGCGCCCGAGGGGCGTGAAACGGCGCAGTCGACCGCTTCCCCGCCGTTGCCAGCGCGGTCTGGTCGAGGGCGGCGACGACGTCGTCGGCCCTTCCCACGTCGTGAAGTGTCAGGCGGACACTGAGGACTTCATGACCGGCCCACGCTCGGCGCCCAGGGTGAGGAGAAGCTCGTCCAGCTGCTCGAACGTCTCGCCCATCCCATCCTCCATCCCGGCCATGGCAGCGTCGAGCGCTTCCTTCGAAGAGTGGAGTTCGTGCATGACCAACAGGGTCTTGCCAGCTTTTTCCTCGAAGGTCACCGTGGTGACGGCCCCACCCTCGCCGCCTTCCTCGTTGGTCCAGACGAGGCGCGAGTGCGGTATCACCTCGAGGTACTGACCGTAGAATGCCATCGACGCTGAGGCATCCTGGCCGAACTCGAAACGGTACCTGCCCCCGACACGAACGTCCGCCTGGCAGGAAAGCAGGGCCACGCCGATCGACTTCGGTGCCCACCACCGCTTAATCAGCTCGGGCTTGGTCCACGCCTCGAAAACGACGCGCGCCGGGCCGTTGAAGGTCCGCGTCACGACCAGCTCACGCTCGGACTTCCGTTCCACCGTCGTGCGGTTCTTCATGGGCGTGGGCTCACTCTCTCTTCTTGCGTCCATTGACCTTCTCCTTGCGGTTGAGTTCCTCGACCACCTTGTCCAACTCGTTGAAGCGGGCCTCCCACAGCTGGCGGTACCTCTCAATCCACGCCGTCTCATCGTCCAGTCGGCGCAGGCCGAGCTTGCAGGTCCGCACGCGCCCCACCTTCTCCGTGGTGACCAGGCCCGCCTGCTCCAAGACGCCGACATGCTTCTTCATGCCGGTGAGAGTCATGTGGAACTTCTCGGCAAGGTCCGTGATGGAAGCGTCTGCACGCCCCAGCTGCTCCAGAACGCCGCGCCGGGTGGCGCCTGAGAGGGCGGCGAACGAGGCGTCGAGGCGGGTCGAGGAACACTGAACCATATAGTTCAGTGTATAGCGCAGCGGTTGGCGGCATGCAAGGGGAGGCCGAGCACGCGCCGCCTCGCCGGCCGCCTTCACCCCCCAAGCGACCTCCCGACGAGGGGGTGGCGGAGGCCCTTAGCCAAACGGGCAGGGCGTTTGGGCTAGCCCTTGTGGCGATGTGGGGCGGCTGCCCAGGCGGCTACCTTTCCTTTCCATGAATGCCTCTGCCCAAGCCCCCTCCGCCGCACTGTCTCTCTCCGAAAGCCTGGCCGACGTCACCGCGTCGGTCGGCCGCTCGCT
Organism: Myxococcaceae bacterium; assembly: GCA_052147975.1. GTDB lineage: Bacteria > Myxococcota > Myxococcia > Myxococcales > Myxococcaceae > JADGRA01. The sequence goes on along the minus strand of JBKQJL010000178.1, from coordinate 20,770 downwards.
GGTGGGCCTCGCTGGCCGCCGCTGGCCAGCCAGCGGCGTGGCCTATGCCCCGGACCTCGTGCTCAGCGCGGCCCACGCCGTCAACCGGCTGGAGCGGCTGGCCGTCCTGGTGGACGGCGTGGACACCCCGGCCGAGCTCGTCGGGCAGGATGGCGCGCTGGACTTAGCGCTGCTGCGCGTCGGCGGCGCCAAGCTCGAGCCCGCCCGCTGGCGCCCCTCGGCGGGCTTGCGTCCAGGAAGCCTGGTGTTGGCCGTGGCCCGCCCGGGTGGAAACGTCCGCGCGCGCCTCGGCCTTTTGGCAGCGGTGGGGCCGGCCTACCGGACGCCGTGGGGGGCGCGGGTGGACGCTGCCTTGGACGTCGAGCTGTCGGCGCGCCCGGGCCTCGCCGGTGCGGTGGTGGCCGACGTCGCGGGGCAGGCCTTGGGCCTGCTCGTCTCCGGGCTGGGGCGCTCGCGCCGAATGCTGTTGCCGCCCGACACCTTGGCCCGCACGGCGGAGGAGCTCTTGGCCCAAGGACGCGTCCGGCGTGGTTACCTCGGTGTGGGGACGCAGCCGGTGCGGCTGCCGGAAGCCCTGCGGGGCGTGGCCGGACGCGAGCACGGGCTGCTGGTGGTGGCCGTGGAAGCGGGAAGCCCGGCCGACGCGGCCGGGTTGACGTTTGGCGATGTGCTGCTTCAGCTGGGCAGCAGCGCGACGGCGGACGTCCAGGACTTGCTGGCGACGCTGGCCGAGGCCCGCATTGGCGAGCCGCTGTCGCTGCAGCTGCTGCGGGCAGGCGTCGTCCAGGAGCGCTCGGTGACGGTGGGCGTGCGGCCATGAAGGCGCTTCTGGGGCTGTCCGACGAGTTGGAGGCGCTGGTGGCGCGTGCCAGCCGGGCGGTGGTGGGAGTGGAGCAGGGGCGCGGCGCTGGCACTGGGGTGGTGGTGGCCCAGGACGGCTACTTACTCACCAACCACCACGTGGCCGGCTCCGGGCGCGCCTTGGGCGTGCGGCTCCCGGACGGGGAGGCGGTCAAGGCCGAGCTGGTGGGGACGGATGCACCCACCGACTTGGCCGTGCTGCGGGTGCGCGGGATGGAGCTCCAGCACCTGACGCTCGCGCCACAGGCCCGGGTGGGCCAGCTGGTGGTGGCCATCGGCAACCCCTTTCGCTTCGAGCGCTCGGTCAGCGTCGGAATTGTGAGCGCCACCGACCGCAGCCTCCCGGGACCGGGTGGCACCGTCTTCGAGGGGCTGGTGCAGACGGACGCCGCCATCAACCCCGGCAACTCCGGTGGCCCCCTGGTGAGTGCTGCAGGCGAGGTGGTGGGCATCGCCACCGCGGTCATCCCTTGGGCCCAAGGGATGGGCTTCGCCGTCTCCTCCCGCACGGCCACTTGGGTGACGAGTGTCCTCATTCAGCGCGGTGAGGTGAAACGCCGGACGCTGGGCGTGGCCGCCCGCTCGGAGCTGCTGCCGCGCGCCGTCGCCGAGGCGGCTGGGCAGCCGCGCGCGGTGCGGGTGCTGCAGGTGAGCAAAGGCTCGCCCGCTGCGGATGCGCTGCTGAAGCCGGAGGACCTCATCCTCGGCGTCCACGGCGAGGAGGTGGCCAACGTGGACGACATTCACCGGCTCATGGTGCTGCGGGGCGCAGAGACGGTGCCGTTGGCGGTGTGGCGGGACGGCGCGCGCACCCATTTGGTGGCGGTGCCCCGGGCCCGTCAGGCGGCCTGACGCGGGCGTCCCGGCCGCCGGCGAAGCCGACGAAAGGGGGGTTGTTGCCTTCGGACAAGGGCCCTCGTCGGACGGACTGCCTGGCAGGCAAGCCCCACCCCAGCCAACGAGGTTGCTGGCGGAAGCGAGGGCTCCCCTTGAGCGCCACCGAGGCTGGCCAGCTCCCGGAAGGCTTCGCGGGCAAACGTCTGGAGAATGAATGTCTGGTCTTCGTCGCGGCAGTGCCGTATTCGCCTGTGGAAGTGGAGCTGCGAATGGGACCACCGACTGGGCGCCCAACTTCGTCGGTTCCTAGACCGGGACGACGACGCAAACGAGCAACGGTCAGAGCAGCGCCAGCGACGCTGGTCAGCTCATTTTGGCCGAGACCGGTCTCAACACCCTCCAGCTGGTGCAGGGGTGCGACGACAGCGGCGATGCTGGCCCCTCCGCGACGGTGACCTCCGCCGCCGCGTACAGGACGAGTTGCAACGGCAGCGCTGCCACGGCCTACGCCGTGACATTCACCGGCACGAAGTGACGTCGAGGACTGGTCCTTCGGCGTAGAGTGGCGCGCTGTCCCCCGGGGAGGCGTCCCTTCTTGGGAAGGAGACTGCTTCCATGGTGGTTGCCTCAGCAGGCGTGGTGTTGGCTGTCCTTCTGGCTTCCGGGCAGGTGGCTGCACCGGCGACGGCCGACCCGCGGCCGGCGCTGCTGCAGCGCGCAGCCACCGAGACGCCCCTGGCCAAGGACTTGGAGGAGCTCACCGACCGGGTGGGTGGCCGGCCGACGGGCTCTCCGGCCTGCGCCCGGGCGGTGACGTGGGCGCTGGCGCGCTTCCGAGCCCTCCGGCTTCCCAGGGTGGAGACGGAGTCCTTCACCCTGCCGGTGCTGTGGCTTCCAGGCACGGTGGAGGTGCGCGTCACCGCGCCCGAGTCCTTCCCGGTGCGGGCCGCGGCGGCACCTGCCGCCCCGTCCACCGCGCCCCTCGAGGCCCGGGTGGTGGACGCCGGGGAGGGGACGGAGTCGGACTTCGCCCGGCTGGGCAAGAGCGCCACCGGCGCCATTCTCCTCGTCCACCAGCAGGAAATGAAAAGCCTGGAGCAGCTCTTCGAGGAGTACATGCGCTCGGGGCCGCTGCTTCGCGCGGCGCGCGCGGCGCGGGCGGTGGCGGTGCTACTCGAGTCGACGCGGCCCCGCGGGCTGTTGTACCGACACCCGGTGGACTTTGGCGCCCTGGCGCCGCTGCCCGCCGTCGTCATTTCCCGCGAGAGCGCCGAACGGATGGGGAGGCTGTTGGCCCAAGGGGAGGTGCGTGCCCGGGTGGTGGTGCAGAACCAAACCGGCGGCACCAACGTCTCGGAAAACGTCGTCGCCGAGATTCCCGGCCGGGAGAAGCCCAATGAGGTGGTGCTGCTCGGGGCGCACCTGGACAGCTGGGACTTGGGGACGGGCGCCGAGGACGACGGTGTCAACGTCGCGCTGGTGTTGGACGTGGCCCGCGCCTTCATGGAGCTCGGGTTGGTGCCGCGCCGGACGGTGCGCTTCGTCCTCTTCACCGGCGAGGAGCAAGGCATGTTTGGCTCGGCCGGCTACGCCGACCGGCACAAGGCCGAGCTGCGCGACCATGTGGCCGTCGTCGTCTTCGACGAGGGTTCGGGCCACACCAACGGCTTTTCGGTAGGCGGACGCAAGGAGCTCCGCGCCGCGGCGGCGCATGCCTTTGCGGGCGTGGCCGGCCTTCAGGAGGAGAGCGCGCACAGCCTGGAGGCTTTCGACGGGATGGACACCTTCGACTTCATGCTGGCCGGCGTGCCCACCTACGCCGCCGACCAGGACGCGGCGCCCTACTTGCCGGACTACCACGCCGAGTCCGACGTCTACGAGCGCGTCAACCTGGCCGAGGCCAGGCGCAACGCCGCCCTGGCGGCGGTGCTGGTGTGGGCCCTGGCCGAGGCGCCAGCCCCCCCTGGAAAGCACCAGAGCCGCTCCGAGGTGGAGGCGCTGCTGAAGGCCACCCAGCTGGAAGCCCAAATGAAAGCCTTCGGCCAGTGGGCGGACTGGGTTGCCGGGAAGCGCGGCTTCCCCCGGCCACCCTAAGCAGAATGCCTACAGCGTGGTGGGGTTCACCGTCGCCCAGACGCCCATGAAGCCCTCGCCATTGGTTTGGCCGGGCTGCACGTCCCCCGAGTAATAGTAGAGCGGGTGGCCGTCGAAGGCGGACTGCAGGCTGCCGTCGGCGCGGGTGAAGGTCGTCAGCTTGCTTGCGTCCACGCCGGTGGGCGTCGTCGTGCCGTCGGCCAGAAACAAAGGCCAGGTGCCGAGGCACGCGCCGGTGCAGGCCGAGGCGGGCGGCGTCGTCGCCGTCCCGACGGTGTCGTCAGCAAAGACGTACACCGTACGGCCCTGGGGGTCAGCCAGGTAGAGGGCCGGCCCGGTGGCCGACGTCATCACCAGGGCCGAGTAGAAGGGGATGCGGATGACGTACCAGACTTCGAAGTTGTCGCCGTTGGTGTCCCCCGGCTGGGCGTCCCCGGCGTAGAAGTAGAGCGGCCAGCCCCGGAAGGCCGTCTGCTGGCTGCCGTCGGCCCGGGTGAAGCTGGTGAAGTCGGACGCCTCCAGCCCGCTCGCCACCGTTGGCGTGTCGACGTGAAAAATGGGCCACGCCGCCAGACAGCCCTGCGCGGTGGTGCAGTTGGACACCGGCGCCTGGGAAGCCGTCCCGGGCACGTCGAGGCCAAAGTAGTACAGCGTCAGCCCGGCGGCGGACACGAGGTAGTTGCCGAGGCTGGGCTTTGAGGCGAGCTGGAGGTTGGGGGAGGCACTGGGGGTGCTTCCACCGGGGGCGCCCGGGGCGGCGCTGGTGCCGCACCCCAGGGCGATGAGACTCGCGAGGACAGTGGCCCACAGCCACGTCGGCAGGAGCCACATCGGCAGTTTCATCTGCTGCAGGGTTGTGCTTCTCGACATTGTTTCTCCTTCAGGGGGTTTGCCTGGCAGCCGCCGTGCTTCGCGCCCGCCGCCACCGCACATAAAGAGCGCCAGCCGGCGGCCACATCCCCTCTTCAGGGTGGCCGCAGCAAAAAGCAGCGGGCGCCAACGCGTGCGCCCCCCCCCCCGGGGAAAGGGGATGCAGGTGTTGGGGGGAAGGGCGGCGCGGGCAGAAAACGACGGCGCGCTGTCGGGAGGCCGGCGCTCGTGCCGGCGCGGGCCCGCGTCGCTAGCGCCCGCAGACGCAGCGCGACAGCGCCAAAGGGGCGTCCCGTCCGCTTCGCAGCGCGCGCATGGCGTCGCCCAGAAACTTCGCCATCAGCTGCGGACGCGAGGAGACACCGTAGCCGCGGTAGAGCGACTTGACGTGTGCGTGCACCGTCTGCGGGCTGATGGCCAGCGCGGCTGCCACCTCCTTCTCGCTCGCGCCGGTGAGCAGACAGTCGAGGACTTCTCGCTCGCGAGCGGTGAGAGAGGGGGAGGCTTGGTGACGCCTCCGGACCACGTCCAGCTCCACCACGGCCGGGTTGAAGAGGCTCACCTGGGGTTTCCTCTCCACTCGCTCACGGCTGGTAAGACACGCCAGAGGGGAGGCGTTGCGCCCCCTTGGGGGAAAAACAGGCGTCCCAGTCTGGACATCTGAACGGATGAGCAGTAAGGCCTCTGGCGCGCGCCATGTATGCCGAGCTCGTCTGCCGTTCCAATTTCTCCTTCCTCCAAGGGGCTTCCCACCCGGAGGAGCTCGTCGGCCAGGCCGCCGAGCTGGGCCTCTCGGCCCTGGCGCTGACCGACCAGGACGGGCTGTACGGCGTCGTCAAGGCGTACCTCCAGGCGCGCGCGCTGGGGTTGAAGCTGCTCGTCGGAAGCCGGCTCACCCTCACCGACGGCCCCGAGGTGGTGGCACTGGTGCAGGATGCAAGCGGGTACGCCAACCTCTGTGAGCTCATCTCCCAGGGGCGGCTTGCCCACCCCAAAGGGCAGGCGGGGGTCCCCTGGCAGGCGCTCGCCGAGCGGGCCGCGGGGCTGCTGTTGGTGCTGCCTGCCCCGGCGGCCAGCCGGACGGTGGCGCTGCTGGCCGAAGCCTTTCCGGGCCGCTTCTACATTGGTCTGTGTCGCACCTTCTCCGCCGGGGACGAGGCGCGGCTGCAAGAGGCGCTCGCTCTGGCGCAAGGGCTCGACCTACCGTGCTGTGCCCACAACGACGTGCACACCCACCTGCGTGAGCGCCAGCCGCTCCAGGACGTCCTGGCCGGCATCCGCCATGGCGTCACCGTGGCCGAAGCTGGCTTTCGCCTCTTTCCCAACGCCGAGCGCACGTTGAAGGGGCCGCTGGAGATGGCCCGGCTCTTCCAGGACTTGCCCGAGGCGGTGGGGCGGACGCTGGAGGTGGCCGACGCCTGTCAATTCTCGCTCGACTCCTTGCGCTACCAATTCCCCCAGGAGGACTTGCCCGAAGGGCACACCGCGCAGAGCTGGCTGGTCGTCCTGGTGGAGGAGGGCCTGCACACCCGCTACCCGGAGGGCGTGCCCGAGGCGGTGCGCCGGCAAATTGCCCACGAGCTGGCCCTCATCGAGCGCCTGCAAGTCGCCGGTTACTTCCTCGCGCTGCAGGACATTGTACGCTTCGCGCTGGGGCGCGGCATTCTCTGTCAGGGGCGTGGCAGCGCCGCGAATTCGGCTGTCTGCTACGCGCTGCACATTACCGCCATTGACCCGGTCCGCATGGGGTTGCTCTTCGAGCGCTTCCTCAGCCTGGAGCGGCCCGAGCCCCCGGACATCGACGTGGACTTCGAGCATGAGCGACGCGAGGAGGTGCTGCAGTACGTCTACCGCAAGCACGGGCGGTCTCGGGCCGGCATGGTGTGCGAAGTCATCTGCTACCGGGGCCGGCTGGCCGTCCGCGAGGTGGGCAAGGTGCTTGGCCTGTCACTGGACCAGGTGGACCGACTGGCCCGTGTCACCGAGATGAGCGGCTCCTCCACGCTGGAGCCGGCGCAGGTGCGCGAGGCTGGGCTACGGCCCGAGGACAAGGGCGTCCAGCAGACGCTGGCCCTGGCCGCTGCCCTGGAGGGCTTCCCGCGGCACCTCTCCATCCACGTCGGCGGCTTCGTCATCACCCACGGCGAGTTGTCGGAGCTGGTTCCCGTGGAGAACGCGGCCATGGCCGAGCGCACCGTCGTCCAGTGGGACAAAGACGACCTCGCCGCCTTGGGCGTCTTCAAGGTGGACTTGCTCGGCCTGGGGATGCTCACCGCGCTCAGCAAGGGGTTTCAGCTGGTGCAACAGCACGAGGGCAAGCGGCTCACCCTCGCCACGCTGCCCCCCGAGGACCCCGAGGTGTACGAGATGCTGGGACGGGCAGACGCGGTGGGCGTCTTCCAGGTGGAGAGCCGGGCGCAGATGAACCTGTTGCCCCGGCTGCGGCCGAGGAGCTTCTATGACTTGACCATCGAGATTGCCCTCATCCGACCGGGGCCCATTCTTGGGGACATGGTGCACCCCTTCCTCCGGCGGCGGGAGGGGCTGGAGGACGTCACCTACCCCTCGGAGGAGGTGAAGGCCATTCTCGAGAAGACGCTCGGCATCCCTCTCTTCCAGGAGCAGGCCATGCGCCTGGCGGTGACCGCGGCCGGGTTTGGCCAAGGGGACGCCGACGCGCTCCGGCGCGCCCTCACCCACAAGCGGGCTTCGGCGCTGCTCCCCAGCTGGCGTGCCCGCTTCATCGAAGGCTGCGTCCGCCGCGGCTACAGCCGCGACTATGCCGAGCGCTGCTTCGAGCAATTCAAAGGCTTCAGCCACTACGGCTTCCCGGAGTCGCACTCGGCCTCCTTCGCCCTCATCGCCTACGCCTCCGCCTACCTCAAGCGCTACCACCCGGCCGCCTTCGCCGCGGCGCTCCTCAACAGCCAGCCCATGGGCTTCTACGCGCCGCACACCCTGGTGGAAGACGCCCGCCGTCACGGCGTGGAGACGCGGGCCGTGGACGTGCGCCACTCGGACTGGGACTGCACCCTGGAGGAGGGCGCCCTGCGCCTCGGCTTCCGGGAGGTGCGGGGGCTACAACAGACGCATGCGCAGGCCGTGGCCAACGGCCGCCCCGCCGGCGGGGACCGCAGCTTGCGCGCCCTGGTGCGACGAACGGGGCTCCCCCGCGGCGCGCTGTTGCGCCTGGCGCGCGCCGGCGCCCTGGACGGGCTGTGCGGTGACCGGCGCCAGGCAGTTTGGGAAGTCCAGGCGCTGAGCACCACCGACGCCCAGGACCTCTTCCACGGCGAGCCGCTGGACACCTCGCCTCAGCCAGGAGGAGCGCCGAGCCTGCTGGAGCGCGTGGTGGAGGACTACCGGCACACCGGGCTGTCCCTGGAGCGACACCCGGTGGCATTCCTGCGCGAGCACCTCACTGCCCAGCGCGCTCTGTCCGCGGCCCAGCTGCAGCAGGCCTCCCATCGCTCGCGCGTCCGGGTCGGCGGTCTCGTCACCTGCCGGCAGCGCCCACCCACCGCCAAGGGCGTGGCCTTCCTCACCCTGGAGGACGAGACCGGCATGGCCAACCTCGTCGTCCCCTCCCGCACCTTCGAGCGCCAGCGCTCGGTGGTGCTCGGCTCGGCCTTCCTGCTTGCCGAGGGCCGGGTGGAGCGCACCGGGCAGGTGGTGAATGTGCAGGTGAGCCGCCTTCAGGCCCTCGCGCTCCGCGCCCCCTCGCGACAGCTCGCCCTCCTCGACGTCTAACAGCCGCCGACTGCGCCTCCGCCAGCCGCCCGGCCTCGGTGCACCGCCCCTTCAGCCAATAATCATCTCTTCCCGTTCGAGCGTCCCACCGGCGAAGCGCTCCAGGCTGAAGCGGCTGAAGAGCTCGTCGCTGTGGCCCGTCACCATCCACTCCGCCATGCGCTCCGCCACCGCCGGAGCCATCATGAAGCCATGGCCCACAAAGCCGGACAGCTGCAGCAGGTTTTCCAAGCCGGGCGTCCGGCCGAGAATGGGGTTGTTGTCGGGCGTCACGTCGTAGCAGCCCGCCCACTGGCGAAGCACCTTCACCTTGCCCAGCACCGGCAGCTGCTCGGTGAGGGCGCGCGCAAAGCGCGCCAGAAACCGCAAGGTGGAGCCCTGCTCCAGCCCGGCCGGCTCGAGCGGGTCGCCCATCCCGCCGACAATTTCTCCCCGCATGGACTGGCTGAAGTACAGGCCCGAGTCGAGCATGGAGACGAGGGGGCCCAAAAATGGCTTGAGGGGCTCGGTGCTGAGGATTTCATGCCGGTGCGGCTGGTTGGGCAAGGCCACCCCGGCCAGCTTCGCCACCTCGGGACTCCAGGCCCCAGCGGCCAACACCACCGTGTCGCAGGCAATGCGGCCGCGGTCCGTCTGCACCGCCTGCAGGCGGCCGCCGGCCCGCACCAGGCCCGTCACCTCGGTAAACGTCTCCACCCGCACTCCGCGCTTGCGGGCGGCCTGCGCGTAGCCCCACAGAAAGGGCCAGGGGAAAATGACGCCGTCCTCGGGGTGGTAGGCGGCCAGCAGCACGTCCTTCAAAGTGAGCTGCGGAACGAGCTGTTGCGCCGCCTCGGGGGAGAGAATTTCTGTCCGCACCCCGTGGCGGTTGTGCAGCTGGGCGTTGCGCTCCAGCCGCTCGGCGATGGTTTTGCTCTTGGCCAAGAAGAGGTAGCCGCCCTGGCGCAGCCAGATGTTGATGCCCATTTCCCCGGCGAATTGCTTCATCAGCTCGACCGAGCGCTTGGCGAGCTCGATGTTGGACTCGGTGCCCCACTGCATGCGGACGCCCCCGCCGTTGCGGCCCGAGGCGCCGGCGCAGAGGTAGTCCTTCTCCAGCACCACCACGTCGGTGGTGCCCCGCTTGGCCAGGTTGTGGGCCAAGGCCAGCCCCATAATTCCGCCGCCGATGATGACGACTTGGGCCCGCGCCGGGACTGGCTCCTGCGGGCGCAGCGCCAAGGGCGAGTGGGCGCCGGACGGGGGAACGCCGCTGAAGGGCGGCGCCGTCTCGTCCACCTGCCAGGAGGCCAAAACGCTGAGCTCGGTGGGCAGAAGCGGGGGGCGTGGGGTGAAGGGCAGCACGGCCTCGGGGGCGACGCCGGGGGTGGCGGCCAGCACCTGGGCCACCGCGTTGAGGCAGCTTTTGCCCTGGCAAATGCCGGTGCCGAAGCCGGTGTAGCGCTTGATACTCTCCACGTCCCGGAAGCCTCGGGCGATGGCCCCCTCGACGTCGTCCAGCGTGACGTCCTCGCAGGCGCAGAGGAGGGCCTTGCTCACGCCGCCACCTCGCGCAGCAGTGCGGCCGCCGCACGGCGACCGGACTCGGCGGCCTGCGCGGCGGTGGCGCCGCCCAGGGCGTCCCCCGCCACGTAGACGCCCTGGGAGGCCGTCTTTCCTTCGGCGTCCGCCTCGACGACGAAGACGCCCAACTCTGGGCGGAACACCATGCGGGCGCCGGCGTGGCAGGCCACCTCATAGGCGGGGGTGGGGGGCACCGAGAGGACGACGGCGTCGCAGGCCACCTTCTTCCGGCCCCCGCCGTAGAGCTCGACACTCAGCGCCTGCACCCGCGAGCGCCCGTGGGCCTCGAGGACGTTTCCGGAGAGGGCACCCTCGGCCGGGGCGCGGCCGGTGTCCAACAGCAGCGCGGGCGGCGCTCCGGCCTCGGTGAGGAGGTGGGCCAGGGCAGCCAACTCCGGCCCATGCCCCACCACCGCCGGAGACTCAGCGGGAAGCACGCCCCGGCGACGCACCAAGTCGCTGACGGCGCGCCCGCTGAAGACGCCAGGCAAGTCATTGTCCACAAAGGGCAACAGCGGCGCGTGGCCGCCCAGCGCCAACAAAAAGCGCGGCGCCCGGACGAGCAGCAGCCGCGGGCCCTCCGCACCCGCCGTGACGGCGGCCAGAAAGCGCCCCTCGGCGCTTTTGTACAGGCCGAGCACCGTGGTGTGCAGCCGCACCGTCCCCGTCCCACCGGCCAGCTCGAGGCTGGGTGGGGCCCCGGGCTCGGGAGCCCCCAGCCTCCAGCGTCCGCCGAGCGCCTCCTCGCGCTCCAACAGGACGAAGGGAACGCCCCGGGCGGCGAGCAGCTGGGCGGCGGCCAGGCCGGCGGCGCCGCCGCCGGCAATGGCAATGGGCGTCTCGAGCAGCTCCGGCGGGGGGCGCTCGGGGGGCACTGCGTCCGGAAGCAGGCCCAAGCCCGCCAGGTGGCGTGCCACCTTCACCATGAGACGCTCGGCCACCGGGACGCCGGCAAACATGGCGTGGTGGTCCAACCCGCCAGGGAAAAGCCAGTCAATGGCCGAGAAGACGTCCACCTTCGCCGAGGGGTAGCTGTTTTGCCGGTGCAGCACCATGCCCTGCCGCGCCGGGACGCGGCAGGAGAAGAGGTTGGGGGTGCCGTCGATGCGCAACAGGCAGTGCGAGCAAGCGGCGGCCAGACAAAAGGGCCCCCGCGGGCGGTGGTACTTGACGCTGCGGGACAGGACGCTGTGCCCGGCGGCCAACAGGGACACCGCCACCGGCTCGCCCGCGCGTCCCTGGACGGGCTCGCCCTCGAAGTCAACGCTGACGGTGGCCTGCGGTGGGACGGGGACGAGGCGGCGCATGGTGGTGGCGGGGCGGCCCCTTCTACGCTGGGAGGACGTCTGGCCGGAAGCGCTTCGGGGCGGCGCCTCCTGCGTCAGGGCGCCTCGGGCTTGGCTTCGGCGCGCGGGCGGGGGGCTTCCTCCAGCGCGGCGCGCTCGGCGTCGGAGAGGTTGGGAAGGTGGCGCAGGAAGGCCACCAGCTTCCACAGCGTCTCGCTCGACTCGCTCTTGGAGAAGGCCGGCATGCCGGACATGCGGACGCCGGCGGAGATGACTTGGAAGAGCTCGCCGTCCGAGGCCTCCTGCGTGTCTGCCAGGGCCAGGTCCGGCGCCTCGGGGTTGAGGCCTTTGGCAATGCCGCTCGGCCGAAGCCCGGGTGCCCCGTGGCACACCAGGCAGTGGTGGCGGTACTCGGCCAGCCCACGGGCCAGGACTTCCGGACTGGGCTGGACGGGGTTGGGCCCACGCGGCGCGCGCCGGGCCACCGAGCGGTCGACCACGAAATTGGCCAGCCTCTCCTCGAGTCCCCAGGGTTTGGCGGTGGCGGAGACGTCGTACAGGCCCATCGCCAGCGCGGCGGCCACCAGCAACAAGAGTCCGCCGACGACGGCCAGCCATCGCCAAGGGGAGTTGCGCCATGTCATGTGGGGGGCTCCTCGGCCCAAGTCCATGGTGGTTTTCAACGTTGACGTCTGAGAGGAGCGCCCCGTCGGGGCGACTCCTCGGGCGCGGGGCAGCGCCGGCACCATCCCATGCCGCCAGCGGCGCCGGGAACGGGAAACGGAAGGCGCCGCGCGGACTGCTTCGTCTTCAGAAGACGAAGCAGTCCAGCGCGAAGAGAACGAGCAGCAAAAGGCCGAGCAGGCCCTTGCCAAGCGAGCCCGCCAGCACGCCCAGGGCTGCGCCGAGGCCCGACTTCACCGCGGCGGCTGGGCTTCGGCGAGACAGCACCAGCTCGCCGGCGGCCGCGCCCAGCACCGGACCGAGCAATAGGCCCGGCAGCCCGAAGAAGAGGCCCAACAGCCCGCCCACCACGGCGCCCCACACCCCAGCCTTGGTGGCCCCGGCACGCCGGCTGGCCAGGGCGGTGGCGGCAAAGTCGACGCCGAAGCCCAAGGCCGCCACCGCGGCGAAAATGCCCACCGTCCACCAGGAGAGGACGCCCGGCACCAGCAGCTTGTGGATGAAGGCGCCGAGCGCCATCAGCGGTAGCCCGGGCACGGCCGGAAGCCAAACCCCGAGAAAGCCCACCGCCAGCAGCAGCAGCGACAGCGCCCATCCGAGCCACACCATGGCCACCTCCCGTCCCTCTTTCCCCAAGGCTTGGGGGGGGACCGGCCCCGCCCGGCTTTCAGAAGGTGAGGTGCCGGCCCTTCTGGCGTCGGGTGTAGATGCTGAAGGTGGCCGTCACCTCGCCGACGCCCATGTTGCCGGACTCGCCGATGCCCGAGGCGCCGAATTCCTCCCACTCCAGCGCCGAGTCGGTGCCGTCGTTCTCCTTCAGCATCCCCCCGAGCGTCCGCCGGGCCAGCTGCAGCTTCTTGTCGTCGCGCGTCCACACTGAGGTGGCCAGGTCGTGGGGGTTCTCAAAGAGGCAGAAACGGACGTAGCTGTCGAAATCGGCCATCTCCATCCCCACCAGAATGGGCATGAAGAATTCGGTGGTGGCCAGCGGAAAGTCCCCCGCGCCCTTGCCGTCCCAGTTGACCCTCACCGTGGTGTCCGCTCGGATGCGCAACAGCGCTGGTTTCACCGCTTCGGAGTGCTCGCCGTAGGCCCCGTCGGCGCGGCCCCCCTCGCGAAGCACCTGGACGCCGGGCTGCTTCTTGGCCGCGGCCACGATGTCCACCAGCGTCTGGGCTTTGTGCACCATGAGTGGGCTCACCACCTTCTCGTCGGTGGCCTCGCGGGGGTCCGCCACTCGCCAGCTGCCCATCTCCTCGTCGATGAAGTGGAGCAGGCTGTCCAGCGTCTTGGCCGACGCTGCCACGCCGTGAAGTGAGGTGCACTTGTGTGAGCCAAAGCCCAGTTTGGAGTAGGTGAGGCGGACGGCGATTCGCTTCAACTCGGCCTCGCTGTAGCCGTCGTCCACAAAGGCCCAGTTGCAGCCGCCTCCCTCGAAGCGCAGCCGGTGAAGCCCGCGGCCGGCTTGTATTTTGCGCGCCGTCTCGCTGGAGCCGGTGACGGCCACCACGGCCACCCGCTCGTCGGTGGCCAGGCTGGCGATGCCGCCGCCGAAGCCTTCCAGTTTCTGCACGTAGGCCGGGTCCGCGCCTGCGGCGAGCAGCATCCGCACCATGGTGGTGTTGCTCAGTGCCGCGAAGGGGTGGCCCTTGTAGATGAAGGGGACGCCCGCCAGGTAGGCGCCCATCAGGTGGATGCCGGGAATGCCGTAGATGAAATTCATCGGGGAGATGATGACGCTGACGCCGGCCGGCAAGTAGGCGTTGCGCCAGTAGCTGTGGCCCGGCACCATCGGCGGCAGCAGCTCGCCCTGGATGGCGGCCTCGGCCGAGCCCTCCAGGTGGTCGGCGGCGCGCTTGGCTTCGAAGAAGTCCTTCTGGGCCTCCAGGCGCGTCTTCGGAATTTGTTGGCGAATCTCCCGCAGGCACTCCTCGGTGAAGTAGTCGAGCATCCGGCTCCAGTTCTTCACCACGTGCTTGCGGTAGCTGAAGACTTCCTGCGCCCAGGAGAGGCTCTTCCAGGCGGCGTCTGCGGCGGCCACCGCCTGCTCCACGTCCTTTTGGCTCGACGCCGGCACCTCCATGAGTGCAATCCGCCGGTCGGCCAGGCTGCGCAACAGGGCCAGCTCGCCGTTGGCCGGCAACCTCCACTCGCCGGCGATGAGGTTGGTGACGCGCACCGGCGTGTCCGTCGAGCGCTGGGGAATGTTGCCCCCGTGGCAGAAGAGGTAGGGCCGCAGCGCCTCGAGGTCCTTGTCCGAGAGGAGGTTGGAGAAGAGGGAGTATTCGCGTCGTCGCTCGGCGTAGAGGGCCGCCAGCGGGTCCGGGCCGACTTGCCCCGCCGCGTTGAAGGCCGAGATGGCGGAGGCGAGCTTCGGGAAGGAGGCGGTGAGCGACATCGAGGCGGCTCCAGAGGGCGAATGCTGAGGGAGCGGCTGCTATAGCGCCCTCGGGTTGGGCAGCTCAATGCGGCCCGCGCTCCGCCACACCCAGGCGTGGACGCCCCTAGGCCCCGGGGGGTGGGGGACCGCCCGTCAAATGGGGGTGGGGTAGCCCTGGGGCTTGCCGCCGAAGCGGGTGCGGATGACGGCGCCGAGGGACACCATCGCCACCACTGCCAAGAGCAACGGCCCGAGGTAAGGAATGAGCTCGGCCAAGAGCAGAACACCAATGCCCACCGCCAACACGGCGGCCTGCGTCTTGCGCGTGGACTTGAGCACCGGCAAGCGGGTGCCAATCTCCGCCGCGATGGTGGTGGCGCCCATGCCCACGCCCAACAGGACGAGCAGCCACAGCACCACCAGGAAAGGCCAGCCGATGATGACCAGCACCGCCAGCATGACGGACAGCGGCACCAGGGCCACCGAGCCAACCAATCCGGCCACGGCGCACTTCACCGGTTCGCGCTTCACCTCGGCTTCAATCTGCTTCATCCGCGCCGGGACGAACATCAAGAAGATGAAGGACAGCCCGAAGAAGGCGGCGAACTTGAGGAGGAAGCGGGGGATGCTCCAGCCGAGGCTCGCACCACTGGAGCTCTCGGCGTGGGCGGCGTTGGTGACGTTGCGCCAGGCCTTGGCGCCCTTGGTCATGACCCCGTTGCCGCTGGAGCCGCCAAAGGACATCTGCTCGCCGTGCACTTCGGCGCCCTCGTCCACGCGGACCTCGCCACCGAAGGCCACCACGTCCCCCTGCACCTCGGCGTCCGAGCCGACGTGCACGTTGCCGCCGTAGACGGCGACGTCTCCGGTGACTCGGCCAAGGACGTCCAGGTTGCCCCCGAAGACCACCACGTCGCAGGCCTCCTGCCCTTCCTCCACCGTGTAGTTCCCGGTCACCGAGACGTCGCAGTCGTTGCTCGGGTGGTGGGGAAGTCCCCGCAGCTTCTCCTTCATCTCCCGCAGTCGGTCGCGCAGCTCGTTGCGGCGCTCCTGGGCCGCTTGCTTGCGCTCCTCGGCCGCCTGCCGGCGTTCCTCGGCCGCCTCTTGCTGGGCGTCGGCCGAGTCCGCCTCGGAGTCCGAGTCGGCTTCCTCCTCGTCGGAGTCCTGGGCCTGGGAGGCAACGCTTTGGCCGGGCGCCGCCGGCGGGCCCGGAGGAAGGGGAGGCAGCGGCGCCAGCGCTGCCCGTGGCGCGTTCCGCTGCGCCACCTCGGCGGGGGTGGGGGGCCGGAGCGTGAAGACGGAGCCATGGTGCTCCAGCGTCAGCCCGTAGGCCGCGGCCAGCGTCTCCAGCGCTTCCTCGGCCGGCACGTTCTCGAAGTGGAAGTCTCCGGCCTCCTGGTAGTTGCCGCGGACCACCACGTTGAGCTTCGCATCATCGGCGATGCGCTTGACGGCCTCGCTCAAGGGGCCCCGGTAGTTGAGGCTGATGCGGGGCGGGGCGTCGGCCGCCTTGCTGGCAGCAGCGCACAGCGCCGGCGTCGAGAGCGAAAGCCCGAGCCCGAGGGCAAGGGCCAGCGTTGGCCCCCTCATGGGTGGACCTCAATCTCCGCGGTGCGCGGCGTGGCCACCCGGCGCAGCCCCACCAGGGAGAGAAAGAGCAATAGGCACAACGACACCGTCAGCGGGATGGCGGTGGTCGACCACACGACTTGCAAGGCGTTGTTCAGTCCCCACAGCGCCGTCTTCCAGCCCACCACCGCGCGGGCGGCGGAGGCACCGAGCAGCCCAATCGGGCCCCGGGTGGCGACAAAGCTGAGCACCGCCGCCATCAACGTGGCGGCGAGGATGGACAGTCCGGCCCGGACTTCGGCGCGCACCGGAAGGGGCTCGGCCGCCACCCGCTGCATCACCCGGGCGACCAGGTCCGCCGGCGGCAGCGGGTCAGCCAGGCGGAAGAGGTCCTTCTCCAGCTGGCGGTGCTCTTCCAGCTGCTGAGCGCAGTGCGGGCAGCTGGCGACGTGCTCGGCGTACTCGCCCGTTCCGTCGAGCTGCGCCACAAACAAGGCTTCGAGTTCGGGGCAGTCCATCACGCGGCTTCCTCGGGCTGGGCCGTCATCCGCTTGCGGAGCTTCTCTCGGGCGCGGAAAAGACGGGCCATGATGGTTCCTGGGGCAACGCCCATCACCACCGCAATCTCCTTGGTGGTGCGTTTTTGGACGTAATACAGGCTCAACACTTCTCGGTCGTCGACAGAAAGCGTCGACAGCGCGTTTTCCAGCGAGCGGCGTTCCTCTCCGGCGATGACGCCGTCCTCCTGGCTGGCCTCGCCCGAGGGCAGCACCTCGTGCATGTCATCCACGTTGTCGGTGAGCATCCGGGTGCGCCGGCGCAGCAAGTCCAGGCACAGGTTTCGGGCAATGGCCATCACCCACAAGTCGAAAGGCTTGCCCTCGTCGTAGCGGTGCAGGTGCTGGTAGGCGCGCAGGAATGTCTCCTGGGCCACCTCGGAGGCCTCCGCCTCCACGCGCAACAGGCGCAAGCACAGCCCGTACACCGGCCGCTGCACGCTGCGCACCAGCGTCTCAAAGGCCGAGCGGTCCCCACGCCGGGCGGCCAGCACCTCGGCGCGGTACGGCAGCGGGGGCGTTCTCTCGGCCAGCATGATGCCCAGTGCGGCCGGGAGGCCTGGAAGCGACAGGGAGGAGAGCGCGGTCACAGTCCTCTCTACGCAGCCCCGCCGGTGCCATTGCCCTCCTGGTGCAGTCAGGCGTCTCCCCGTTGGAAACGTCGAGGTTTCAAGCTCTTAGCACCCTTTTGCGTACCTTTGCCTACCTTAGGTTTTCGCGGGTTTGCGCGGCCCTTATCAGCCGCCCGGGCGACGGCCCGGGCCTGTTTCTTTAATTGCGCCTGCGCGCGAAAGCCCAAGGGCGGCACCACCGGCCTGTGTGGCGGGGCGCGCGGCGGCGGCTCGGCCAACGGCCGACGCCCGGGTGCCGCAGCGGGCGCGGCGGTGGGGGGCGAAGGGCGCGTGCCGGGCTCGCGTCGGGCATAGGGGGTGTGCGCACCGGAGCGCCAGGGAATTTCGGCGCCCTTGGGCTCTTCGGCCGGGGCCTCGGCGCGGTGAAAGAGGCGCTTCACCACCAGGGTGGCGTAGCTGCCCGGGGACAGCGTGAAGGCGACATTGAGCTTGGCCAGTCCGCGATTCAGCTCGTCCGGCGCCACCCGGCCCAGCACCAGCTTCTGCGGCTGCACCAGCACCGGGCGCTCCTCGTGCTTGAAGTACAAGAGGCGCTCGGCCTCGGGGATGCGGAGGTCCTCGAGGCGCAGCTTCTCCTTGCCCAGCACCCAATTGACGGCCTCGGCGATGCGGGGCTCCTCGAGGCGAGTCTGTGGGGCAAGCAACGGGAAGGTGGCGGTGCGCAAAAACGACAGCGTCGCCGGGTCGGCGTCGGTGTGGAAGAGAAGCGTCCCGGCCTGGTAGCGCATCGGGAAGAGACTGGAGCGCGGCAGCGTCAGCTGCAGCAGCCGCCGCACCCCCTCGTTCCACAGCCAGCTCTGGTAGGTAAAGAGGAGGAGGGCCCGGTAGTCCGCGTCAATCTGCAGAAAGGCGCGCAGCCAGTCCTCGGGGTGCGCCCGAAGGCTGATGAGGATGCGCTCGTACTTGCGGCCGGCTTCGAAGGGGCAGCGGCGTGTCCAGTCGCCCCAGTGCTGCCGCCAGAATTCCTTCACTTTGGCGTCGTCGGTCCGGTCGAGAGTGGACGGCTGGGCCAGGTAATTCTTGAGCGCTGCCTCGAAGTCCCCCCGCAGCAAGTCCTTGGCGATGTAGCCCTGGCCATGCTTCAGCGAGCCGAAGCGCTGGCTGTCGAAGTAATTCACCACTCCCAGGCGATTCACCTCCGCGGCGGCCAAGGGCAAATGGGCCAAGTCGGCTTCCTGGAGGGCGCGCACCGTCACCGAGAAGCGGTTGGAGGTGGTGTTGCGTGCGCTCAACGGGCGCCCGGTCCGGCCGAGCGGCTTGAGCCGCAAGTCCGGGTCCTGCATTTCCACCTCGGCGCCATCCACCGCAATGAGCTGCTCGGTGCGCCCCTGCTTGTCCTTCAGGCCGCAGAAGGAGATGGCCCCCGGGCGCAGGCCGTAGCGGGCCCGGATGCGGTCCAGGGCCTCGAAGGTGGACAGCTTTTGCTTGTCCATGAGGTAGACGCGGTAGCGGCCCTCGGGCTCGGGGTCGAAGCGGTAGGACTCCTTGACGCTGAAGTCCTCGGGTTTCTGCTTGAGCCTCACCCCGCAGGCCTTTAGCACCAAGCGAACCGGACGCCGCCCCCCCGGGGAGGCGGCCCAGCGTTGGCGCCCCGGGGGGCCTCTGGTAACCTGGCCGCTCCTGCCCGGGGTGGATGCATTTGGCCAGCCGCCCCGGCCCCTTGTCGCAACACATGCCCACGGCTTGCCCTCGATGCCGAACGCCGCTGGCCCACCCGTGGCCCGCGGCCTGCCCGTCGTGCGGGGAGCCGTTGGCGCCTCTGCCCTCGGTGCGGACCAGCCCCCGGTCCGCCTACCTCACCGGCCGGCTGCTCGACGGCAAGCTGAGCGAGTTCCCCCTCACCGGGCGCACCACCCTGGGCCGCCACCCGGCCAACACCCTGCGGCTGGCCGACCGCGAGGTGTCCAAGGAGCACGCCTCCATCGAGCGGGCCGGCAGCACCTACCTACTGAAGGACCTCGGCTCCTCCAACGGCACCTACGTCAACGGGCGCCGGGTGCGCGAGCACCGGCTCAAGGACGGGGACGAGATTACGCTCGGCAATTCGCGGCTCACCTTCCGCTCCGGCGACTTGCTCACCAGCACCGGCAGCCCGGGCGTGACGGTGCTGGCCTCGGCCCAGGCGGCCCCGGCCTTCCTCGCCCAGATTGACCAGCCGGTGGCGGATGATGAGTTCCGGCCAGGCGACCAGCTCAACGACGCCAACGCGCTGCGGGCCGACTACGAGAAGCTGCGCATCGTCCACGAGTTCCACCGGCAGGTGGGGCTAGAGCGCGACCAGAAGAGTCTGCTCGACAAAATTCTGCGGGCCAGCTTCGAGCTTTTGGCGGCCGACCACGGCGTGCTCTTCCTGGTGGACGCCAAAGGCGAGCTGGTGCCGGAGGCGGTGCGCCACCGCAAGGAGCAGGAAGAGGAAGTCGTCGTCTCGGACACGGTGCTCAAGCGCGTCCTGGAGACGCGCCAGGCCGTGCTCACCGCCGATGCGGTGCTCGACTCGCGCTTCTCGGGCAGCGAGAGCATCGTCGCCCAGGGCATCCGCAGCGCCATGGCGGTGCCGCTGTTGGCCAAGGGCGAGTTGAAGGGCGTCCTCTTTCTCGACACCCGCGAGCGCACCAACGCCTTCAGTGAGAAGGACTTGAAAATTCTCTCCGGAATCGCCAGCCAGGCGGCCATCGCCCTGGAGAACGCCGAGCTGGCCCGGAAGATTGAGACCGAGGCCGTCACCCGGGCCGAGCTGTCGCGGTTTCTCTCCCCGGCGGTGGCGGACATGGTGGTGCGGGGCCAGGTGGAGTTGCTCCGGATGGGCCGCCTGGCCGAGGTCAGCGTCCTGTTTGCCGACATCCGCGGCTTCACCACCATGGCCGAGGGAGAGAGCCCGCAGGAGACGGTGAGCATGCTCAACGCCTTCTTCACCGCGATGGCCGACGTGGTCTTCCGCCACGAGGGCAACCTCGACAAATTCATCGGCGACTGCGTCATGGCGGTGTGGGGCCCGCCCTCGCCCCATGGCGATGACCCGGCGCGCGCGCTGCGCGCGGCGCTGGAGATGCAGGCCCAGGTGGAGGCGCTCAACGAGATGCGCGAGGCCAAGGGCCAGCGGCCCCTCTTGGTGGGCATCGGCGTCAACAGCGGGGTGGCGGTGGTGGGCTACATGGGCTCGGCCGACCGGCACGAATTCACCGCCATCGGCGACTGCGTCAACATCGCCTCCCGGCTGTGCGGCATCGCCAAAGGCGGCGAGGTGCTGGCAGCCGACACCACCATGTCCAAGGCCGGCGCGGACTTCCAGGCGGAGGCGCTCCCGGTGCAAAGCGTCAAGGGCAAGGAGAAAACCGTTCAGCCCTTCCGGGTGCTGGGCTTGCGCAGCACCACGTCCACCGGCGCCACCGGCTAAAAACGGCCCCGGCCCCGGCGCCCTTTTGCGGAGGGGTAGCCGGCCGGTGGTTGGGCCTGCTATTGGCCCGGCCTTCTTTCTTGAGGGACAAAAGGGGAGGCAAGAAACACACCGTGCGCTGGGAGCGTCGGCCAGTCGCTGAGGCAGGCCCGGAGGAGCTCCTCCGGCGTTTTTCGGCGAGAATTCAGCAACTCTCCGAGCGAGCCCGGGCCGCTGTCCGGGCGGCTGTGCCCGCGGCCCAGGAGCACGTCCAGCCCAACCGGGGCTACTTCGGCTACCGGCTGTTGTACCAG
>JBKQJL010000177.1:0-4172 GCA_052147975.1 Myxococcaceae bacterium | reverse complement strand
GTCTGCCACCTCCCTGGGGGGGCGCACAACACAAATGTGTGGGGTGGTGCGTCACACGCCTGACGCATACCCCTGCTATCCGCCGCGGCGCGCCATGCGCCTGCCAGAAGGGCGCCGGGTCCCATGCCGGCGCTGTCGGCGTCTCTGGCCACCGCCTTAGTTGTTGGCCTTCACCATCACCACGTCCACGCGCCGGTTGAGCGCACGGCCGGCCTTCGTCTTGTTGTCGGCGATGGGGCGCGTCTCACCAAAACCCACCGAGGTAATCCGGTCGGGCGAGACGCCCTGGGCAACGAGGTAGTCCATCACGTCCTTGGCCCGCTCTTGGCTGAGCTTCATGTTGTAGGCCGGCTTGCCGGTGTTGTCGGTGTGGCCCTCGACCACGGTGGGCCGGGGGTCCAGCTGCAGGTAGACGGCCAACGCGGTGAGCTCCTGGTTGGCGCTCGGGCCGAACTTCGCCGAATTCACCTTGAAGAGCGTCTCGCCGCCGATGCTGATGGTGAGCTTGCCGTCCTTGTCCGAGACGACGTTGGCGAAGGACTTGAGGACGTTGAGCGCCTGCTGCCGGCGCGCCTCGGCGGCGGCGAGGGCCGCCTGCTGCTCGGTAATCTGCTGCTGGGTGGCGGCGGTCGCTTGCGTCGCGGCGGCAGTCACCCCGGCGGCGGCCATGCCCTTGGCGCGGGCGATGGAGATGGCCTCATTCTGCGTGCCCACCAGCCTGGCGGCGGCATCGGCCGTGTCTCCCACCACCTGGGCGTTCTGCACCTTGGCGTTGGCAATGCGCGCGAATTCCTCGGCGGCCGGCGCGTTGCCGCTGTTGAGCATGGCGTTGGCCTTCTTGATGGCCGCTTGCGCCTCGCCGCGCTCGGCGGCGTTGGAGGGGTTGTTGCTGTTGGCCATCGCCGCGTACCCGCTGCGCGCGGCAACCAGGTCCGGCGAGGGGGCCATGGTGGTGCAGCCCACCAGGGTGGCGAGGGAGGCGACGGCGACGGCGAGCGTCTTGGAGGTCTGGGTCGTCATTTTTTCCTCGGTGTCCGGGGCGGTCACTGAGCCTTCAGCGCGTTGAGCTGGTTGGTGGCGGTCTGGAGGTCAGCCTGCACCTTGGCTTGCTTGGCCAGGTTTCCCGCCAGCTGCGCTTCGGCCGTCGCGAGCGCGGCCTTGGTTTGCGGGTCGCCCTTGCCCGACTGCGCCGCAGCCAGGGCGGCCTGGGCCTTCTGCAGGTGTTCCTGCGCCGCAGGCACCTGGCCGGCTCCAGCGGCCTGCGCCGCCGCGACCGCATCCTGGGCCTGGGACAACCACTTCGGCGGGGGGCCCGCAGGAGGGGTGGCGCAGCCGGTGATGAGTGCGCACGCGAGAATCAACTTGCTGAGGTGTCGCATGTCGGTTCCTCGTTGGTATTCGGTCTCAACGGAGAGGCGGCGGCCCCTCGCGGGTCAAACCCTCCGGGTGGAGCGCGTGCCCCCCCCGGTCCGCTCGTTCGCCTACCCCGTTCAGGGCCGAACGTCCAGCGTCAACTGGGCCAATTGGTTTGCGGGGCCACGGAAGGCCCCCCAAGCGGGGGCTACAGCGTGCTGCAACGGGGGCACGCGCGGGCAGCCGGCCCGGGCGCTTTGTTGCGTCGGCACTTTCCCACCCAAAGGGGCCGGTGGCTGGCTGACGCACCGGTCCAAAAAAAGCCGCCAGAACCCGGTGTCGGCAGGCCGGCGTCCTTAGCCTCCGGGCAACGCCCGGTTGGGGGGAGGCCGGCGTCTCGTCAGTCCTCGCGGGCGCCGCGCAAGTCCTGCACCGGGACGTCGGCACCGACGTGCTCGGCAATGACGCGGCTCGCCTTGTCCGCCGTCATTTCCCCGTAGTGCACCTCGTCCGGCCAGCCCATGAGTTGGAAGTCCTCCTGGGCGAAGACGTCCTGGGGCCGCTCGCGCTGCTCGCGCACCACCACGTTGGGGCCGAGGTGGCACAGCCCATAGCAGCCCCCCCGGGCCAGCACGCACTTGCCCTCCAGGCCTTGGGAAAACAGCGCCTCGCGCGCGGCGGCGAAGACGCGCTCCGCGCCATTTCGGCGGCAGTCGGGACCCCGACACACGGACATGCGGTAGCGCGGCAACGGCGTTCTCTTGGGGCCAATGGTTTACGGGTTGCGCGCGCCGGGAGGAAGGCCCCCGCCTTCGCGGCGTGTCTCCTCACGGAGAAGCCTGGCGTCGTAGCGGCGGAGGAAGGGCCAGTAGACGGCCATGCTGAGCGCCAGCGTGCAAACTTCTAGTACGACGGCCCGGACGTCGCCTCCGGTGGTGAGAAAGGCCCCCACCGGCGCCGGCAACGTCCACGGCACCTCCAGGGCGGGACGGCGCACCCAGTCCAGGGCGAAGGCGGCGTAGGCCACCGTCGCGCTGAGCAGCGGGGCCAACACAAAAGGCGCCGCCAGGGCCGGGTTCAGCACCACCGGGACGCCGAAGAGGAGCGGCTCGTTGACGTTGCACACCACCGGCAACAGCCCCAGCCGTCCGACGCTGCGCAGCTGGGCCGAGCGGCAGCGCAACAACAGAAGCCCCAGCGCCAGCGCCCCGCCCGAGCCGCCCTGCCAGACGAACCACAAATAAAAGTGCAACGGCGCGACGTGCGGCAGCGCGGCGCCGGCGGCGGCGGCCTCCATATTCTCCAGCAGCATGGCCTCCCACAACGGCCGCAGCGAGGCCCCCACCGCCCCGGCATGCACCCCCAACAGCCACAGCGTGCTGTCCAGCAGCACCACCCCCAGGACGCCGGGGAGGCTGCCCACCGCGCGCAGCAGCGGGACGGCCGCTTGCTGCAATAGCCGGATGACGTCCGTGCCCAGCACGTGGACGAGGAGGAAGACGAGGCTGACACAGACGAGACAGGGCACCAGCGCCGAGAGGCTGCGCCCCACCGCCTCCGGGGTGCCGGGCGGCAGCCGCAGCGTCCAGTGCCGCTGCACCAGAAAGCGGGTGAGCTCCACGCTGAGAAGGCCGATGGCCAGCGCGGCCAAAATGCCTCCGGCCCCCAGCCGTTGCAGCACCAAGGAGGGGAGCTGTCCGGCCGGTGCCCGCTGGACGGCCGCCACCAGGTAGCTGGCCAGCGCCACCAACCCGGCCGAGGGGGCGTCGAGTTGGTAGCTTTTGGCCAGCGCATAGGCGCAGCTGAAGGCGACGTACAGAGAAATGGCGCCTCCCAGCACCCGGGTGGGGAGCAACAGCTGGGGCGCAAACGGCGCTACCCAGGCCTGAAGCGCGCGCGAGGGCGGCTGGGCCAACAAGAGAAACACCGAGCCGGCCAGCACCAGCGGGAGGGCCCCCACCACGCCGTCGCGAATGGCACAGAGGTGCCGCTGGTGGCCCAAGGCCTCGCCCAGAGCAGCCAGGCGCAGGCGCCAGCGGGCTGGCGCAACGGGGGGGAGCGCGTCCACTTTTAAGGGGGATGCTCCCCCGGCTTGAAGCCTTCGCCAAATGCGCGGCCGGGCCCTGCCCGCTTAGCCCCTGGCCGTCAGTCGCGGAGAAACTTGGTGACGGGCACCGGGCCGGAGGTGACTTCGGTGCGCACCGGGTGCGCCGGCGGCTGCGGCAGCCGCAGCGGCACCAGCCCGTCGCCGATGCGGGCGTGCTGCTCGAGGTGCTGGTGCGCCGGCCGCTCGGAGCTGGGCCGCTTCAACCATGGGTCCGAGGGGTGGCTGACCGGCGGGCCCTCCAACAGCCGGGGAATGTCCCAGACGAAGCCCGAGCGGCTGTACTCGCTCGGGGTGTGGCGGCCGGTGTCCATGCGGATGGCGTCCTTCGGACAGGCGTCCACGCACAGCCCGCAGACGATGCAGCGCAGCTCGTCGATGACAAAGGCAGTGGGGTATTTCTCAATGACGCGCGAGTCGGCCGAGGCGTCGTTGTTTTCATACTCGCCGGCCTCAATGTGGATGCACTGCGCCGGGCAGATGGTGGCGCACAAATAACAGGCCACACAGCGCGGCTTTCCGTCCTCCCGCGGCACAAGTCGGTGCAGCCCCCGGTAGCCGTCGGGGTACGTCATCTGCTCCTCAGGGTAGCTGACAGTCGTTATCTGGCTCGTCCCTTTGCGGTTGAGGACGTCGGTGTTGGTGTCCCTCGGGAAGAAGAGGTTCCGCATGAAATGGCGGATGGTGACCGTCAGCCCGTGGACGAGCTCCGGCA
>JBKQJL010000176.1:0-16685 GCA_052147975.1 Myxococcaceae bacterium | reverse complement strand
CCCGCCTCCCCAACGCCGGCGCCCAGTGGCCTCTTCAGCCGGCACCCGCAGCTGACCGGCGCGCTCTGGGGCGCCGGCCTGGTGGCCTTCTTCGGCGCCCTCGGGCTGTGGCTGTCCAACGACGCGAAGCCTCGCACCGGCAGCGACGGCCTCACCGGGACGGTGGGCCGCGACGAGGCTCCCGCGTCGGCTGAGCCCGAGGACCCGGCCTTCGACGCCGCGCTGGCCCGAGTGCGCGAAAACCCCGAGGACGTCCAGACCTCGGCGCACGTGGCGCACGAGCTCATTCGCCGGCAGGAGTACGACGAGGCGAAGCAGCTCACCGAGCAGTCCCTCGGCGTCGACCCTTTCCAGAGCGAGGCGCGCGTCCACCGGGCCTTCCTGTTGGCAGTGGCTGGGGACGAGCCGGCCGCCGCGCACCAATTGGAGCACCTCAGCGCGCTCTACCCCAATTCGTCCGAGGCCTTTCTCTTCCTCGGGATGATGAGAATGCGCGCCGGGAATAACCCGGCAGCAGCCGACGCCTTCGAGCGCTTCCTGGCCGAGGCCCCAGCCGACGAGCAGCCCCCGCAAATGCGCGCCGCCCTCACCAACCTGCTCCGGCAACTCAAAGGCCCACGGTGACCCGCGCCGTCATCTTCGACCTCGACGGGACGCTGGTGGATAGCTTGGGGGACATCGCCGCGGCTATGAATCGCAGCCTCGCGGCCCGCGGCTTTCCCACCCATCCCCTGTCGGCCTACCGCACCTTCATCGGCGAGGGCGTGCGCAAGCTGGTGGAGCGCGCCCTTCCCTCCGGGGACGCGGCCGAGCGAGCCGCCGTTTTGGAGGCCTACCAGGCGGACTACGCCCTACACCTCTTGGAGAGCAGCACCCCCTACCCGGGCATCCCCGAGCTGCTCGACGCCCTCACCGCGCAGCGCCTGCCCATGGCCGTGCTCAGCAACAAGCCGGATGCCCCGACGCGCCAGCTGGTGGAGGCATTGCTTGGGCGGTGGCCCTTTCGTGCCGTGGCCGGCGAGCGCCCGGGCGTCCCGCGCAAGCCGGACCCGGCCGCAGCGCTCGAGCTGGCCCGCGCCATGGACGTCGCCGCCGCCCACGTCAGCTTCGTGGGGGACACCCTGGTCGACATGGCCACCGCCCGCGCTGCCGGCATGCGGCCCTTGGGCGTGCTGTGGGGCTTCCGGGCCGAGGAAGTGGCCGCGGCGGGCGTCCCCACCGTGCAGCACCCGAGCGAGCTGTTGCCCCTGCTCGCGCAGTAGACTCCCTCCCCGCCCCATGAGCGTCCCCGGGTACTGGCTGGTGAAAAGCGAGCCGTCGGCCTACGGCTGGGAGCAGCTGGTGCGGGATGGCCGCACACAATGGACGGGCATCCGCAACTTCGAGGCGCGCAACCACTTGCGCCAAATGCAGCCGGGCGACCTCGTCCTGTACTACCACTCGGTGGAGGAAAAGCAGGTGGTGGGGGTGGCCAAGGTGCTTCGCCCCGCTTCAGCAGACCCGACTGCCCCCGGCGAGGACTGGGCCAGCGTCGAGCTGGCGCCGGTGCAGCGCCTCACAGCCCCTGTCACCCTGGAGCGCATCCGCAAGGACGCGCGGCTGCGTGCCTTTCAGCTGCTCACCCGCGGCCGTTTGAGCGTCATTCCGGTGACGCCGGCACAATTCCGTCGCGTCCTCGAGCTGGGGAAGACGCACCTGGGCCGTCCTTGAGCCGCCGCTCGAAGTCCGCCTCCGTGAGGCGGCCTTTGAAGGCCACCTCCCCGTCGATGCACACCACTGGAATGTCATAGCGCCAACGCTGGCTCAGCTCGGCGTCCTGCCTCACGTCACGCACCAGCAGCTCGAAAGGAAGCCGCAGGCGGACCGCTTCCACCGCGGCGAGGGCTTGGGTGCACAAGCAGCACCCTGGTTTCGAGTAGACCTCCACCAATCGCCGGGGGATGCTCTCGCTCGTCATGCGCGGTCTCATTGGTGACGTGGGCACGATGCCGCTGAGGGACTTGGTCGCCTACCTCGGCAACCGCCAAGCGACGGGCATTCTCCAGTACGAGCGCTCAGATGAGAAGCGCCAGGTGGTGGTGCGAGAGGGCGCCGTGGTGAATGCGAGCAGCAACCAGCCCCGCGACTACCTGGCGCAATTCCTCATCAACATGGGACAGATGAGTGAAGACCAGTACATGGCCGCCTACCGCGCGCAGCAGGACACGCGGGTGTTTCTCGGGCAGGCGGTGGTGACCATGGGCCTGGCCACCCAGGAGGCCGTGCGCAACGCCCTCCAGCTCAAATTCCGTGAAGCCCTCTTGTCGGCATTCTCCTGGGAAGAAGGCACCTTCACCTTCACCCCCGGTGGCGGCCCGGCTCCCCTGCCGGGGCTCGAGGTGGGCGTCTCCCTGCTCGAAATTCACCGTGAGGCGGACGTCCGCGAGACGGCCTGGAAGGCCATTCGCACCGTCTTTCCCTCGGGCCAGGCTCGGCTCGTCCTCCACCGGGAGAACCTCGCCCAGGCGCCCGAGCCGGGAAGCCTCGATGAGCGGCTCACCCGGATGATTGAGGAAGGGGCCACCATCGACGACCTCGTCCTCGGCCTGCACTCCACCGACTTCTTTCTCTATCAGCGGCTGTACGCCCTGCACCGGCTGGAGGCGGTGAGCGTGGCTCCCTCCGAGTCGCCCACCGTCCCAACCCAGGTGCCCAATGTCCTCGGCAGCGAGGAAGGCGCCGAGGAGATTTTTCGCGCGGCCCAAGCCTTCTTCGAGGCTGGGAACGTGGCGGATGCGGCGGCGCTCGCCCGGCGCGCGTACGAGCTCTCGCCGGCAGCCTCCACCGCCAACTTCCTGCGCGAGGCGGAAGCCAGCCTCACCGAGCAGCTCCGCGCCCAGCTGTCCGGCGCACGGGTGCCTTCGCTGCGCGTCGACTCCGAGGTACTGCGCCGGCTTCCGCTCTCCGCCCCGGAGCGCTACCTCCTCTCGCGCGTGGATGGCCAGAGGACGGTGGAGGCCATCATCCAGGTCTCCCCCATTCACGAGCTGGAAGCCCTGCGCTGCTTCCGGGGCTTCCTGGACCAGGGGTTGGTGGAGTTGCTGCGCCAGTAAGAGGACGGGCGCCCACCCCCCCAGGCCTTAGCGGCGAGCATGCAGTGGGGCCGCGCTCTGCAACACCAGCCTCAGCGCCTCGCCGGCGAGCCAAGGGGCGTGAATGCGCCACAGGGCGTCATTGACGACCACCGCCGCCACCGCCACTCGGGGCGTGTCCCGCGGGGCGAAGCCCACAAACCAGGTGTAGTCGCGGTAGGGCAGCGGTGGCTTGTCGGCAAGCGAGCCCGTCTTCCCCACCGCGGTTCGCAGGGTGGAGCCGCGGAAGACGCGCCGGGCGGTGCCATGCGTCACCGTCTCCTCCATCATCCGCACCAGCGCCGCGGCCTGCTCCTCGGAGAGCACCCGTTCGGCCGCGGCGGCTGCGTCGACCTGGTCCTCGAAGAGCACCGGCGCGCGCCACAGCCCGCGGTTGGCCGCCACCGAGGCGAGCATCGCCCCGTGCAGTGGCGACAGGTACACGTCGCCAAAACCAGCGCCGGTGGTGGCCAGCCCGAGGGCGTCATCGGGCACGAGGGCCAGCGACACGTCGGTGGGCACCGGGAAGTCGAACGGCCGGTTGAAGTGCAGCGCCTCCGCGGCCGCCCGCAGCTGCTCCGGACGCAGGTAGCGGTGGGTCAACTTGGCGAAGACGGCATTGGCGCTCCGCCCCAGGGCCTCCGCCAGCGACAGGCAGGTCTGGTCGGCGGTCGAGTCCTCGAGCAACCGCGCCTGAATGTGGCGCTTGCCCCCGTGGGCGCAGCCGACGTCGTCCGGCCCGAGTCCGGCGTCCAACAGCGCGGTGGCCGTCACCAGTTTGAAGACGGAGGCCGCCGGGAAGAGGGCCTTGGTGGCCAGTCCCCGCAGCGCCGGGTTGGCCTGGGCGTGCTCGGCCATGGCCAGCACGCGCCCGGTGGCCGGCTCGAGCACCACCACCGCGGCATAGGGCGTCTGGTAGCTCTCGAGCAGCGCGGTGAGGGCGTCCTGCAGCGCAGGCTCGATGGTCAAGAGCCGCTCGCCGTCGGGGCCGGCCAGCCGCAGCCTCCCCGCCGCGTCCGGGCGAGCCCGGGCCAGGACGTCCTCCTCGGCCGACAGGGAGTGTGCGCTGGCCAAGGGCGGCGCAAGCCGGCGGCTTCCCGCCCCCGGAGTCGGCGGCTCGAGCGCCGCTGAGGGAGGCGGCTCGGGCAGCGGCGCAGCAAGCGCACACGTCCCTGGGGAGGCCCCAGAGGTCGCCTCGGGAAAGGCCAGTCGGTCGAGCTCATCCTCGGAGCGCGCCGGGGCCGCCAGCAAGACCAAGCCAAGGACGGCTGCCGGGAGGCGTCGGACGTGGCGGTGTCGGGCAGCGCGATGGAGCAAGGCTTCATGCTAGCAGGCAAAGCGGCAATCGCCACGGAAGAGACGCGTGTTGTGGTAGGCCCCCCTCAAAGCATGCAGACCCTTCTGGACACGTGGATTGTCTTCGGCGCGGAGCTGCGTCGCGCGCTGAAGAGCCCGAGGGTGCTGCTGGTGCTCCTCTTGTACGTGGCCTTCTCGGCCGGGGTGATGCTGGCCGCGGGGGCCCTGTCTCACCAGGCGCAGCTGCAGTTCGAAGCCCAGGGCCAGGGCATGGAGGGGCTCCAGTCCCCCAAAGCCGCCATGCTGGCCCTGCTCTTCGGACAGGACCGAAGCCTGGTGGAGTCGCTGCTCGCGCTTCCGTCTCTGCTGCTGGTGGTCTTCAAGCTGGGGCTCATCTTCCTTCCGGCCTACGTCGCGCTTCTCGGCTTCGACAGCGTCAGCGCCGAGCTGCAGAGCTACTCCTTGCGCTACCTCACGGTGCGGACCAGCCGGACGGCGCTGGCGCTCGGCAAGGCCCTGGCGCTGGCCGCGGTGGTGCTCCTTCTGGTGACGGCGGTGCACGCCGGCGCGTTCGGCTACGCCCTTGCCAGCGTGCCGGATTTCTCGCTGTCCGACGCCACCCACGCCTGGCCACGCCTGTGGGGGACCACCGTCCTGGTGGGCCTGGCCATGGCCGCGCTCACCACGCTGTGCTCGACCACCTCCAAAACCCCCGCCCTCAGCCTGACGCTGAATTTCGCCGCGCTGCTCGGCTTCTGGGCCGCCGGGACGTTCGGCAGCGGGGCGCGCGTGATGCGCATGCTGCAACAGCAGGCCACCGGCGAGCCGTCAGCGGTGGGCTGGCAGGAGCGAATTGGCCTGCTTGCCCCCTCCACCTGGTCGAGTGAGCTGTTGTACCCCGACACCGCGCGGGCGCTCACCGGCGCGGTGGCGTTGCTCCTCTTCGCCGTGGTGTGCGCAGCCGGCGCAGTCGCGGTGTTGCGCGCGAGGGACGTATGAGCGAGCCAGTCCTTCTCCTCGAGGGGGTGAGCAAGCGTTTCGGCACGCGCCAGGCCCTCGACGGCCTCTCCTTGGCCGTGCCCCAGGGGACGGTGTGGGGCCTCATTGGGCCCAACGGCGCCGGCAAGTCGACCAGCTTCAGCCTGCTTTGCGGCTACCTGCGGCCGACCGCCGGGCGGGTGCGCGTCCTAGGGCGCGACCCCCGAGTGCCGGGCAGCCTCAAGGCGGTGGTGGGTGTCCTGCCGCAGGACGCGGCTCTGCCTGGCTACCTCGCGGTGGGGGCACTCCTTTGCTATTTGGGCAGGCTTTCGGGCCTCGAGCGACCGGAGCGAGACGCTCGGGTGGCGCTGGAGCGAGTGGGCCTGTCCGACATCTGGGACGTGCCGCCGGCAGCGCTTTCGCATGGCATGGGGCGTCGCGTCGGCCTGGCCCAAGCGCTGCTGGGGGACCCCCCGGTGGTGCTGCTCGACGAGCCGACCTCCGGGCTCGACCCGAAAGTGGCCGCCGAGGTGCGGGCGCTGGTGGCCCGCATGCGCGGGCGGGCCACCGTGCTGGTGAGCAGCCACAACCTGCCGGAGCTCGAGGCGCTCTGCGACGGAGCGGCCATCCTCGACCGCGGACGGCTGATGCAAGCCGGGACCATGGCCGAGCTGACCGCGCGCTCGGCCGAGTTCCGCATTCAGGTGGCGCGCGGCGACATCCCGGTGGCAGCGCTGCGGGCGCTGCCCGGCGTGGCCGAGGCCTCCCTGCGGCCGGACGGGCTCCTCAGCGTGGTGATTGACCCCAAGGCGGAGTCCCCCGACGCCGTCCTCAGCGCCACCTTGCGGCTTCTCCTCGACGCGGGCGTGCAAGTCACCGGCGTCTCCCAGGGCCAGTCGCTCGAGAGCCGCGTGCTGGCGCTCACCTAGCAGGGGGCTGCCGGGGCAGGCGTCAGTCCGGGAAGAAGAGGGGCTCGCGTTGCTGGACGAAGCTTTTGATTTGGCTCACCGTGGCGGGGTCCACCTCGGTGAAGCGCACGCCCACGCCCGGGAAGACGTCCGGGGTGCGGTCGTTAATCTCCCGCGTCCACCGCACCTCGCCTTTGACGGTGAGCCGCGCGCCGGCCGGCAGCGTGAAGGTGACGTCCACCGGCGTGCCGGGGGGCAGCACATTCACCGTGGCGACGAAGAGGCCTCCCTCGGAGATGTTGGTGCTGAAGCCGGTGAAGAAGTTGGAGTCGCTGGCCAGGTCCACTTGCGTCTGCATGGCAACGCGGGCGGTGACTCGCTTCAGCGCCACCTTCCCAATGGCCGCCCCGGCCGGCGAGGGCGCCGGAGTGGGGTTCGCGCGCCGCACCGTGGGCGCCTCTGCCTCGGCCGCCTCGAGTGGGACGGGGGGCGGAAGCGGCGGCAGCCGGACGGCCGCCTCGGCGGCGGCAGCCGCCGCAGCGCGGGCCCGGGCCGCAGCTTGCGCCGCCGCGGCGCGAGCCCGGGACAGCACCTGGGCGTCCGAGACGAGACTGCGAGAACGCTCGGCAAGCACCTCCCCGCAGGCGCGCAGGCCAGTGCGGATGGCCTCGGCCGACTTGCGCCGAAGCTCCAGCGCCTGCACGCGCGCCGCGAAGGCGCGCTCGACGTGCGAGGCCATGGCCGGCACCGGGGCCGGCTCGCGCAAGCGCAACAGGACGGCGGCCACCTCGGGGTCGGCGTCGAGCCCGCTTGCCTCCTGCTCGAGCGCGCGCGCTCGGTCGGTGAGCGCCCCGGCCTCTTGGGCAACGCGCTCCGCCTCGGCACCGAGCTGCAGCTCGGCGGTGCGCATCGCCTGCTCGGCGCGGCTCAGCTCGGCCTCCCGCTCCGTCGCCGTGGAAGGGGTGGAGGAGGCACCAGCAGCAAATGTCTCTCGGGCTAAAAAGGCCATCGTGCCCTGGAGTGCTTACAACCCGGATGCCAGCCTGAATACCTAGTCAACCCGGCATGTTACGAGCGGCGCCGGCGGGTCACGACCACCCGTTACCGCCGGACCGGGGCGACCTCGACCCAGGCTTCCAGCACCTCGCGGTGGACGGCCAGAGACACCAGGCGGTGGCCGGTCGCCTGGCACCAAGCGGGCAAGTCCTGACGGAGGGCCAAGTCCGTGCCCAACAGGCGGACCAGCGTCCCGACGGGCAGCGTGCGGACCACCTCGGCCAGGCGCACCACCGGCAGCGGGCACGGGAGGCCTCTCACATCAACATCGGTGTGGGTGTGCGCCAGGTGGAATGCCTTGGGGTAAAGTTGCGACGCGTCGGGCCCGTCTGTTAACACGCCCCGGCTCTCCATCCGCTGCCTGAGAGCTCTCCCCGGAGTTGTTGCTTCCATGAAATTCAGCGTCCTGGTCTCGCTCGTTGTGGGCCTCACCCTCGGCATCGTCATCGGCCGGGCGACTTCTTCACTGGGGACTGGCCCCACCCGGCCAGACAGCCGGCCCCAGGCCGCTGCCCCCGCCCAGCCACGGCCTGCGCCCAGGAGTGACACCACCGTCTGGCGGCTTCCTGTCGACGGCTCGCCCATCAACGGCTCGCCGGACGCCCTCGTCACCCTCGTCGAGTTCTCGGACTACCAGTGCCCCTTCTGCGGCCGGGCCCATACCACCATCCAGCAGCTGCAGAAGGACTATGGCAGTCGGTTGCGGGTGGTGATGAAGGAGTTTCCGCTGTCCATGCACCCCAATGCCCGCGGCGCCGCCATGGCGGCGCTGGCCGCCGGCGCGCAGGGCAAATACTGGGAAATGCACGACAAGCTGTTTGCCAACCAGCGCGCGCTCGACTCGGCCTCCCTGGAAGGCTACGCCCGAGAGTTGGGGCTCGACATGTCGCGCTTCAAGGCCGACCTGACGAATCCCCGGCTCGCCTTCCTCATCGAGCGGGACACGGAGTTGGGGGGCGGCGTCGGGGTGAGCGGCACCCCCGCCATCTTCATCAACGCCCGTCGGATGGCCGGCGGGGCGGCCCCCATCGAGACTTTCAAGGCCCTGGTGGACGAGGAAATGGCCAAGGCCGAGGCGATGGTGCGAGCCGGCGTGCCCGCCAACCAGGTGTATGCCCGCATCATCGAGAAGGGCCAAGCCCCTGGCGTGGCCGGCGCCAAGCCGGTGCGCAAAGTCGACGCGCCGGCAGACGCCCCGGCCTTTGGCCCTGAGTTTCCCAAAGTCACCATCGTCGAGTGGAGCGACTTTCAGTGCCCCTACTGCAGCCGGGCGGCGCCGACGGTGGAGAAGCTTCGGGAGGCCTACGGCAAGGACGTCCGCGTCGTCTTCCGCAACCTGCCGCTGCCGATGCACCCCAACGCCCGCATCGCGGCCCAAGCGGCCATGGCCGCCCACGCCCAAGGAAAGTTCTGGCCGATGCACGACCAGCTCTTCGCCAACCAGGCAGCCCTCGACCGCGACTCGCTGGACCGCACCGCCGAGAAGCTCGGGCTGGACATGGCGCGCTTCCGGGCAGACATCGACAGCGCTGCCGTCAAGGCCCGCATCGACGCCGACGTCGCAGCCGCCGCGGCGGCGGGCGTGCATGCCACGCCCAGCTTCTACGTCAACGGACGCCTCTACGAGGGCGCTCCGCCCTGGGAGCAATTCAAGCTGGACATCGACCGCGAGATTGCCAAGGCCGACAAGCTGCTGGCGCAGGGCGTGAAGCCAGAGGCCCTCTACGGCCGACTGGTGGCTGACGCCCAGGCCCCGGCCACCGGGCGAAACTAGGGGGCGGACGCCCTCGCCCTTGCTAGGGCCGCGTCCCTAGCCGACGGCGATGGCGTCAATTTCGACGCGTGCCCCGCGGGGAAGCGCGGACACCTGCACCGTGGCCCGGGCCGGCGGCGCCACAGGGAAATAGCCCCCGTACACCGCATTCACGGCGGAGAATTCCCCCAAGTCCACCAGGTAAATGGTGCACCGCACGACGTTGGCGAAGCCGAGCGAGGCCGCCCGGAGGACCGCCCCCAGGTTGTCCATGACGCGCCTCGTTTGCACGGTAATGTCCCCGGCCACCAATTCTCCCGTCCGCGGGTCGAGCGGAATTTGGCCGGACAGGAAGACCAGACGCCCCGAAGCGGTGGAGACGCCTTGGGAGTAGGGGCCAATGGCGGCGGGCGCGTCGGCACTGTGGAGCGGCAGGTGGGGCATGTGGGGGGCTTTCCTGCGCTCTAGACGCGCTCGACGGAATGAACGCCTTGCAGCCGTTCAATGGTGCGGATGACGTCGGTGAGTTGCTTGAGGTCCGAAATGGTGACCTCGAAGGTATTCACCGCGCGCTCGTCGCCGGTGGCACGGCAGTTGGCCTGGCTGATGTTGACGCCCTTTTGGCTGAAGATGCTGGACATCTCTGCCAGGAGGCCCGGGCGGTCGACGGTGAGCACCCGCAGGGTGACAGGCCGCTTGTAGTCTCCATGCACGTCCCAGGCGACGTCCACCCGGCGCTCGGGGTCGGTGGCCAGCGCCCGCTCGCAGCCGACGGTGTGCACCGTCACGCCCCTGCCCCGGGTGATGAAGCCGACAATGGGGTCACCGGGAACCGGGTTGCAGCAGCGCCCGAAGCGCACCAGGACGTCATCCACGCCGCCAATTTGGACGCCGGTTTTGCTGCGGTTGCCCACCAGCCGACGGGCAATCTCGGTCACCCGGCCGAAACCGCTGGCGGCCGCGTCGCCGCCCGCCGGCGTGCCGTTGACCGCGGCCGGGCGCTCCGTCCCCTCGGCCAGCTTCTCCGGCGGTAGCAGCTTTTGCAGCAGCTGCTGCGGCGCCACCTTGCCGTAGCCGAGACCGACCAGGAGGTCGTCCTCCATTCGGTAGCCGAGCTCCGCCGCCGGTGCTTTTAGCTCGCCGGCCTTGAGCAACTTGCCGAAGTTGAGCCCGAAGCGGCGGAACTCCTTCTCCAGCAGCTCGCGGCCCAGCTGCAGGCTCTTCTCCCGCTGCTGCTGCTTGATGAAGGCGCGGATTCTCTGCTGGGCGCGACTGGTCTTGACGAAGGTCAGCCAGTCCTTGGAGGGGTGTGCACTGGGACTGGTGAGCACCTCCACCGTGTCCCCGTTCTTCAGCTTGTAGCGCAGCGGGACCATCTTCCCGCTCACCTTCGCCCCGACGCAGCGGCTTCCGACGTCGGAGTGAATGGCAAAGGCGAAGTCGACTGGGGTGGCCCCCCGGGGAAGGCTCTTCACGTCACCCTTCGGCGTGAAGACGAAGACTTCGTCGGTGAAGAGGTCGACCTTCACCGTGTCGAGAAACTCCTTGGGGTCCTTCAAGTCCTGCTGCCACTCCATCAGCTGCCGAAGCCAGGCAAACTTCTCGTCGTCGCCCGACACCAGGCTCTTGCCTTCCTTGTAGGCCCAGTGCGCGGCGATGCCCTCCTCGGCGATGGTGTGCATCTCCTCGGTGCGGATTTGCACCTCCACCCGTTCCCCCAACGGACCAATCACCGTGGTGTGCAGCGACTGGTACATGTTGGGCTTGGGAATGGCGATGAAGTCCTTGAAGCGGCCAGGCACCGGCTTCCACAGCTGGTGAATCATCCCCAGCGCCTCGTAGCAGTTGGGCACCGTCGGCAGAACGATGCGGAAGGCGATGATGTCGGGAATCTGGTCGACGTCCACCCCGGTGGAGCGCACCTTCTTGTAGATGCTGTACAGGTGCTTGAAGCGGCCATGCACCCGTCCGATGAGTCCGCGCTCCCGGAGTTTGCTCTCGATGAGGGCACAGGTGTCGTTGACGTAGCGTTCGCGCTCGTGTCGGCGGCGATTGAGCTTCTCGGCGATGTCGGCGTAGTCGCTGGGACGCAAATACCGGAACGCCAGGTCCTCGAGCTCGATTTTAATCCAGCTAATGCCCAGCCGATTGGCCAGCGGCGCGTAGATGTCCAGCGTCTCCCGCGCGATGCGCTGCTGCTTCTCCTCGGACATGTGGTCGAGGGTCCGCATGTTGTGGGTGCGGTCCGCCAGCTTGACCAGGATGACCCGGATGTCCTGGGCCATGGCAATAATCATCTTCCGGAAATTCTCCGCCTGGCGCTCCTCCTGGCTGAGCGTGGCCGAGGCGGAGAATTTGCCCAGCTTGGTCACGCCATCGACGAGTTGCGCCACCTCCTTGCCGAAGAGCTCCTCCAACTCCTCGGGCGTGGCCAGCGTGTCCTCGATGGTGTCATGCAGCAGCCCGGTGACGATGCTCGCCTCGTCAAGCTTGAGCTCGGCCAGGATGCCGGCCACCTCCAAGGGGTGAACCAGGTACGGCTCGCCGGAGCGGCGCAGCTGCCCTTGGTGCACCTTGGCCGAATAGACGTAGGCCTTCTTCAGGACGTCGAGGTCCGGGTCCGGGTGGTACGAGCGGACCCGCTCGAGGATGTCATTGAGGCGCAGC
Organism: Myxococcaceae bacterium; assembly: GCA_052147975.1. Classification (GTDB taxonomy): domain Bacteria; phylum Myxococcota; class Myxococcia; order Myxococcales; family Myxococcaceae; genus JADGRA01. Next base: position 4,917 of record JBKQJL010000176.1, on the reverse strand, counting down.
ATCCGGGGGTCTTCCATCGTAACTTTCCGAAATCAGGCCTTCAATCAAGGCTTGCATCGACGGCCTTGGTGTACAGTCGCTCGGTCGCATGTCGCGCCTCCTCGCGAGTAGCCTCGGCGTCGTCTGCCCCACGTGCGACGTGCTCGGGCCCCCCGGCTCGCTGCGGTGCGAAGCCTGTGGGACTCCCTTCCTCCAGGGCATGCCCGCCGCCCGCCCGGTGCCGCCTCCGGCGGAACCCGTCGCGCCGCCCACGCCCCAGGCCGCCACCCCTGCCGTGCAGCCCCCGGCCGGGGCGGCCCCGGCAGCGGCCCCGCGGCCCACCCCCACGGCCCCCGTGCCGAGTCGCTTCATCCTGGGCGTCGTCTCAGGGCCCTCCCGGGGCCAGCGCTTCCGGCTCATGGCCAACGGCTGCACGGTGGGGCGCAGCCGGGGAGCCATTCTCTTCCCCGAGGATGTGCACGTCTCGGCCCTCCACGCCTCCTTCCGGATTAAGGAGGGGCAGCTGACGGTGAAGGATGAGGGAAGTGTCTCGGGAGTGTTTGTCTCCCTCCGCACCGCGGAGGTGCTTCCCGCGGGGGGCATGTTTGCCATTGGGCAGCGGCTCTTGCGCTTCCAGGGCCTGCTCACTCCACCCGCCCGGGACACCACCCGCCCTCGGGCCTACGGAGTCCCACTGCCTCCCCAGGGCGTTCTGTGGGCCCTGGAGGAGCTGCTGGTGGGCGGCCGGCCCGGCCGCGTGGTGGCCACGGCCCAGCCCCTGTTGACGCTCGGGCTGGCCGGGTGCGACGTCAATTTCCCGGGCGAGCCGGGCCTCGCGCCCCGCCACTGCGAGCTGACGGCGTCGGCCCGTGGGGGCCTGCTGCGGGACTTGTCGGCGGGCCTGGGCACCTTCATCCGACTGGCCAGCCAGGAGCGCGTCCTCCAGGCAGGCGACCGGGTGCGCATCGGCGAGCAGCTGCTGCTGGTTGAGGCAACCTGACTTGGCCCTCAACGGGAGCCGGTGTCGGCCGGCGAGGCCTTGGCAATTTGCGCCCGCGCGTGTGAGTTCGGCGCCTCCCGAAGGTGCCGGGCGAAGAAGCCTCTGGCCTCCTCGGCCCCGGCCGGCCCCCGTAGGCGCGCCAACGTCCCCAGCTTGAGCGCCAGCTCGGCGGTGGGGTTGGCCTCGAAGGCCTCGAGGTATTTGGCCCGAGCGAGGGCCAAATCCCCCGCCTCGTAGAGGTTGTCTCCGTCCTGAGCCAGCTCCGCGGCACGTTTGGCGTCGCGCCGTTCGGCGGGCACTTCCAGTTGCCACACGGCCAAGGGCGCCCTGGCCACCGGGCGAGCCTCGGAGGCGGGCGCCCGGGAATAGGCCAGGTAGCCGACCCCGGCCAGCGCCGCCAGCGCCATGCCGATGGCCCCCGCCCCCCAGATGCCGAGGCCCGTCTTTCGGGTGGGAGGTGACGAAATGACCGTGCGCGTCGTCGCCGGCCGGGACTTGCGCGGCTGCTCGGCAGTGGCGCCCAGCGGGAGCACCACCCGGGCCGTGCGAGCCGCGTGGGCGGACTCCCCCGCCGGCAAGGCATTCAACGCCTCGAGAAAGGCCTCGGCCGTCTGCGGACGCGCCGCGGGGTCCTTGCTGAGGGCCTGGAGAATCAGCCCCTCGAGCTCCGGCGAGCAGCCCCCGGGGCGGAGGCGAGAGGGCGGCGGGGGCGCCTCGGTGAGGTGCTTGGTGGCAAAGCCGACGGCGGTGTCCGCCTCGAATGGCAGCCGGCGCGTCACCAGCTGGAAGAGGAGCACCCCCACCGAGTAGAGGTCGCTTCGCGCGTCGAGCGGCGCTCCCTTGGCTTGCTCCGGGGACATGTACTCTGGCGTCCCACAGACGAAACCGGCGCGGGTAAGCGCCGGGCCGGCTTCAGCGGTGTCGACAATTTTGGCAATGCCAAAGTCCAGCACCTTCACCACGTCGCTTTCGCCCCCGCGCCGGGGTTCCACCATCACGTTTTCCGGCTTGAGGTCTCGGTGGATGACGCCAGCGCTGTGGGCGTCGGCCAGGGCCGACAGCACCTGGGAGACGATGCGGATGATGCGCGGCTCGGAGAGAGGCCACTCGTGCGTCAACAGGTGGTGCAGGTCGTGGCCGTCCACGTACTCCATGGCGATGAAGAGCTCACCGTCCTCGGCCACCCCAAAGTCCAAAATATTGATGGAGTTGGGATGGTTGAGGCGGCTCGCCGCGCGCGCCTCCCGCTGAAAGCGCGCCACCGTGCGTGCGTCGGACAGCAGCTCCTGGTGAAGGACTTTGAGCACCACGCGCTTGTCGAGCACCAGTTGGCGGGCCCGGTAGACGCGGCCCATTCCCCCCTCGCCAATGCATTGCTCGACGCTGTACTTGTGCGCCACCACCTTGCCCACCAGCGGGTCCCCATTACTGGTGAGCCGTGGCAGCGCGACGCCACAGGCAGGGCAGAACTGGGCCGAGGTTCCGGTGTCCGCTGAGCAGGTTGGACAAGTCACGGCGAGCGTCGGGGACGCTGGCACGCCCCCCTGCCCGGCCGCAAGCGCGGACAGCCCCGGCGAGCACCTCTGCTAGACTGTCTGGCAGCTCGCGATGCTCACCTGCCCAAGCTGCGGCGTCTCCAACCCGCCCGGGAGCCCCACCTGCGCCGGATGCGGAGGCTCGCTCGCGCCCGCCCCGGCCGCCCGCCCGCGCGTTCTCCTCCGCGTGGTCCGCGCCGACGGCGGCCCCGAATCCGTGCTGCCCATGCGCGGAGAGGTGATGACCGCGGGGACGGCCGCCGACCTTCAGCTGCCGGATGACCCGTTCATGGCTCCCGTTCAGGTGCGCTTCTTTTTCTCGGGCGGGCGCCTGGCAGTGGAGGACGCCGGCGGCGGCAACGGCGTCTTCGCCCGCCTGCGGGCAGAACGCGAGTTGCCGGTGGGCGGCGAGCTACGGCTCGGGCGTCAGCGTCTGCTGCTGGAAGTGGTGCCCCCGGCCACCCCAGCCCCCGACGGCACGCTGGCCTGGGGCTCCCCAGACCCGGGCTACCGGCTGCGCATCATCCAGCTGTTGGAGGGCGGCCTGCGAGGCGCCGCCTTCCCGCTGCGCGAGGGCGACAACCTGCTCGGGCGGGAGACGGGGGACATCGTCTTTCCCACCGACGGCTTCGTGTCGGGCCGGCATGCGGTGCTGAAGGCGCGCGGCGAGCGCCTGGTGGTGCGCGACGTGGGGAGCTCGAATGGAACCTTCCTGCGACTGACCAATGCTGTCTTCGTCGACAGCGGGGACCAATTCCTGGTCGGCCGCGAGCTGCTTCGCGTCGAGCTGCAGCCGGCCTGAGCCCCAGGGCGGCGCCCGCCTTCACCCGTAGGACTTTTCCTTCTTCTCCTGCTCCTCTTTGCAGCGGATGCACAAGGTGGTGACTGGCCTGGCTTCCAGGCGCTTGGGGCTAATCGGCTCCTCGCAGCGCTCACAGATGCCGAAGGTGCCGTCCTCGATGCGGAGCAGCGCTTTTTCGATTTTCTTCAGGAGAAACTTCTCGCGGTCACGAAGGCGGAACACCATCGACTGGGCATACTCGCTACTGGCCAAATCGATCTCGTCCGGGAGGTCGTCGGTGTCGAAGTTCGACTCCTCCATCAGCGTCTTCTTGGCGCTCATCAGCAGCGCCTGCTTGCTGTCCTCCAGCATCTTCTTGTAGCGCTTGAGATCTTTCTGGTTCAAAGCCGCTGTCCTCGTACGGCCGCGGGCAGAACGCCCCGGCTCCGCCCCGAAAAAGGGGCGCGGAGTCTTATTCGGCAGTTTTGTGAAGTCAAGGTAACCTGGGCCTTCGCATGTCCGAGGGAGACAAAGCGCGGAGTGAGTCGTCCCGATTCGACCGCGAATTCCTTCGCGGCGCACTGGCCTTAGCCTCGAAGGCTGACGTCGACCACTTCCTCTACATTTGTGACGTTCCCATTGCGGCCGAGGACCTGCGGCGCCGAAAAATCCGCCACAAGCTGGTTTACGCCGTGACTGCAGAACCCATCGCCACCGAGCTCCAGGGCCGGCGCTACCGGGCATTGGTTATTCCCGCGTACGACTATAGCCGTGTGGAGCGGGTGAAGGTGGCCCTGGTCTCGGCCCTTTCCCAGGGAGCCTTCAAAGAGGGCGACCTGGTGCTGAGCATGACCGGGCGGGTGGGCCGCTCTCCGGACACGTTGATGCAGATGCGCATCGGCGGCTCGCTGGACGACCGGGTGGCCATTGAGGGCGTCAAACTCGGCGAAGGGTTTGACAGCCAGGTGGTGGACGCGCTGCTCCAGCTGGCACTGCAGATTGGGCAGGAGGGCTACGAAGGCCACCCCATCGGCACCATCATCACCATTGGCGACCACAACAACGTCCTCGAGAAGAGTCGGCAAATTACGCTCAACCCCTTCCAGGGCCTGGGGGAGTCCGAGCGCAACGTGCTGGACCCGAAGATTCGCGAGGCCATCAAAAACTTCTCCGTGCTCGATGGCGCCTTCATCATCCGAGAGGACGGGGTGGTCCTCTCCGCTGGCCGCTACCTGTCGGCCACCGATGAAAATGTCACCGTCCCATTGGGCCTCGGCGCGCGCCACGCCGCCGCCGCCGGCATCACCGCCAGCACCGAATGCCTCGCCCTGGTGGTGAGCCAGACGTCCGGAGCGGTGCGGCTCTTCAAGGGCGGAGAAATTCTACTCGAGCTTCACCAGAGCGCCCGCCGCACCTGAGCGGACCCAGGCTCGGGCTCGCCTGCCCTAAAACGCCAAGCCCCTGGGCCGGCCCAAGGGGGGCCACCGGTCCAGGTTGGCCCCCCAGGGACAGTGTCTTTTCAGTTGGTCCGGAACTGACAAGGCCGCCTCGGGATGGCCGGCCCGAGCGATCCGAGTCAGGCCGCCCGGCCCGTACAAGGATTGGACCGAGGCCGCCCAAGC
>JBKQJL010000175.1:0-5680 GCA_052147975.1 Myxococcaceae bacterium | reverse complement strand
ACCTCGGGACCGACCGGTTTCGCGGCGGCTTCGACGCCCAGGCGTTGGACTTGCTCACCATTTTTGCCGCGCAGGCCTCCTTATTGCTGCAGAACGCCCTCCTCCTGGACGAGTTGCGCCTGGACGTGGCCGAGCTCCGCGACCGCCTCCAGCAGCAGCGCTATGGGGAGTTGGTGGGGGCCTGCGAGGGCATGCGGGACGTCTACCGGCGCGTGGACAAGGTGGCGCCCACCGACATCACGGTGCTGTTGGAAGGCGAGACGGGGACTGGCAAGGAGCTCATCGCCCGGGAAATCCACCGGCGCAGTCCCCGCGCCGACGGCCCTTTCGTCTCCCTCAACTGCGGCGCCATCCCGGAGACGTTGCTCGAGGCGGAGCTCTTCGGGCACGCCCGCGGGGCCTTCACCGGGGCCGTCTCGAGCCGCCTCGGCCGCTTTCAGACCGCCTCCGGCGGGACGCTGTTTCTCGACGAGCTGGGCGAGATGAGTCCGGCGCTCCAGGTGAAGCTGCTCCGAGCGCTGGAGGAGAAGCAGGTGACACGCCTTGGGGACAGCCGGCCGGAGGCGGTGGACCTGCGGGTGGTGGCCGCCACCCACCGCGTCCTGCTGGAGGAAGTCCGTCGCGGCACCTTCCGCGAGGACCTCTACTACCGTCTCAACACGCTGGCGCTGCGGCTGCCGCCGCTGCGAGAGCGGGGAGACGACGTGCTGGTGCTGGCGCGGTATTTCCTGGGCATTTTCGCCAGTGAATACAAGAGCCGGGCGCGTGGCTTCAGTCCGCTGGCCCTCTCCGCCATGCGCAAGTACGGCTGGCCGGGCAATGTCCGCGAGCTGAAAAACCGCATCCAACGGGCGGTGGTGCTGGCGGAACGGGCGGTGCTTCGCCCGGAGGACCTCGAGCTGGACGCCCGAGACGCAAGTCCGGTCGTCCCGCTGGCCCGCGCCCGCGAGGAATTCCAACGCCGCTACATTGAGGAGGTGCTCGAGCGCAACGGCGGCAACCGCACCCAGGCGGCGCGAGAGCTGGGCGTGGACCCGCGCACCGTGTTTCGCTTCCTGGAGAGGCTCGAGGCCGAGGCGGACGGCCGCCCACTCGGTGACGAGGGAGCCGAGGAGAAACTTCCATGAAGGCCGCGGCACGACTGGCGGCGCTGGGCTGGGTGGCGGCCTTGGGGGCCTGCTTGCTTCCCCAGGACGACAACATCCTCGAGGACATTCCGACGGCCGCCAACCAGCCCCCCGGCATCCTGGAGGCAGAAGTCCAGCCGACGACGCGCAGTTTCACCGTGGACGGGGGGGCCAACTGTCCGGACCTCACCTTCAGCGCACCGGTGGAGGACGCGGACCTCTCGGACCTCCTCTATTACGACTATTACGTCGACTCGACCGCCGACACCGGCCTGGTGGCCCAGGGCACCATCCCTCCCAGCGGGAGCGCCTTCCGCACCGAGGCCGCCACCTACACCGTCCATTTCGCCACACCGGGGCCAGCGCAGACACCCGGGACGCATTGGGTGGAGGTGCTGGTGGCCGACGGGCCGCTGGTGAATGGTGTCCCGGTGCCCATCAGCGTGCCGTTGCCCGACGGCGGCACCACCCTGCAAACCACCTACGCCGTCAGCTACGTGTGGCTGATGACGGTGACCGACGGAGGCTGTCCCTAAGCGGCGCCTTTCAGGGGCCCCCCTCGCGCAGGCGGCCGAGCGCCCGGCGAAACGCATCCACGGCCGGTCCCATCTCCCCGGAGTACTGGACGGCCGAGGTGGTGTAGAGGTTTTCCAGCGTCTCCAGCCGCTGGAAGACGTCCCGGCGCGGGCTGTCCTCGGCGCAGCTGGCCTGGGCCTGCCGCAGCTCGTTCACCCAAGCCACCCGGAAGGACGTCCACCGCAGCGAAGCTTCGGCCGCCGGCTGCACAGCCGACAGCCCCTGGCGCCGGGTTTCCAGCTGCTCGTACAACTGCTGCGCCCGACGGGCGCACTCCTGGGCCGAGAGCCGCTCGGGGACGTGCAAGGGCTGGTGGGGCGTCATCTGCAACACCGAGCGGACGACGCTGAAAATGACCAGCGCCGAGAAGGTAAGGACCACCAACAGGTAGGCCCCCAGCGCGACGGCGCGAAAGGGGCGGTAACGGGCATTGCGCACCTTGGGAGCCTCGGCAGCCACAGCGTTTTCGTGTGCTTAAGCCCCGACTGAGGCGACAGGCAAGCATGGGCGCCGGCCTGCCACCGGCCCGCCGGCGCGACGGGCGTGCCGTCAGGGCGCGCCGGAGGGGAGGACGGGCGGCCCGGCGTCCGCCGCCAGCGCTCGCCGGGCGGCCGCCAGACGCGAGCGGAAGGCGGGAGCCCAGGGACTGTCCGGAGCGCCCTCCAGCGCCGTGCGCGCCAGCTGTGCGGCGCGCTCGGCCTGCCCCGTCTGCTCGTAGGCCAGCGCCAACAGCGCCATGGCCTCCTCCCGGCGCTTCTCATTCTTGTCCTTGTCTACCACCCGGCTGAGCAGGGGGATGGCCTCCTTGGGCCGCCCGCTGCGCGCGTCGGCAGTGCCAAGGAGGAAAGAGGCCTCGAGCGCCTCTGGCTCGGGGGGGTCAAGCGCCAGAAAGCGGGTGAGCTCCTCGGTGGCGACCGCCGTCTCGCCGCGCCGAGTGGCTTGCCGCCCCCGCTCCAGGGCCAAAGTACCCACCTCGCGCCGCGTGGCCTCGACGCGCTCCTGCAGCGCCCGGCGCTCCAGCGGCGTGAGGTGCGCCTGGTCGAGCCGCCCCAGGGCGAGGACGGCCTTCAACCGCTCGTCCGCCGAGCCCTCGGCCAGCTGTCGGTAGACGTCGCCGGCCGCTCGGCTCGCCGCCGCAGCGCTCGCCAGTTGGGTGCGGCTTTGCTCCAGCGCAGCCGTGGCCTCGGAGAGTTGCTGGGTGAGCCGCTCGCGCTCGTGCGTCGCCACCGTGCCTCGTACCACGGAGACAACGAGGCCCGCCCCCACCGCCAGCACCGCGAAGAGGACGTAGGCCGCGACGCTCGAGAGGCGCTGCTGGGCCATGGCCTCGTCCAGCCGACGCCCGACCGTCTTCACCTCGGCGTGCAGCGTCTTCAGCTGGTTGTCGGCGCGGATGACGAGGTTGCGGCTCTCAATCACCTCGCGGCGGATGTCCGACAGCTCCTTGTCCAGGTCGGCCATGGGGGGGCCCACCAGACCATCCGTTCCCCGTGGTTGCCAAGCATTCCCCAAAAGGAGGCGCCCTCAGCGTCGGCCGGCGTTGGGCGCGACGTCCAGCAGGGGCACCTCCAGCGTCACCAACGCCGTGTGCTGGCAGGGACGGCGGAAGTCACTGGCGTCCAGCTTCTGCAGAAGACGCAGCAGCCCGCGCTCGGAAGACTCTGCCACGCTGAGGCTCGCCGTCGCACACGCCAGCGCGGCGCGCAGCGTCTCGGGACGTGCGTCCGCGGCCTCCAGCACCGCGCGGACGAGTGCCTCCCCGCCGAGGCCGGCCAGGGGCGCCGGCACCCGGCGCCAGCGGACGGCCCCGGCTCCGAAGGGCTCGAAGGCGAGCCCCACCGTGCCGAGCTCGGCGCGCAAGGCCTCCAAGCGCTGGGCGGCCGGGCCGCCCACCTCCACCGGAGGCCCGAGAAACTCCGCCTGCGCCTCGTCCGGCGCCGGCTGTTGGGCCAGCTGCTCGAGGCAGGCACGCTCATAGGCGGCGTGCAGGTCGAGCACCACCAGCGAGCCCCCCGGGCCCTCGCACACCAGGGCCCGTTGGCCGAGCACGCCGAGGACGCGCAACCGCGCGAAGAAGCCGGGGGCCGGTGCCTCGTTGCGTCCAGGGCGCGACTCGCCGAAGGCGGGCACCCGAGGCGCCCCACCCTCCAGAGGCGGAAGCGTCGGGGGGAAAGGGACGGCGGCGCCCTGGGCGGCTTCGGCCAGCCGCAAAAAGCGCTCCACCGCCTGGGCATAGTCTGGCGTCGCCCCTGCCCCCGAGGCATGGGCCTGCAGCCACTCGGCACCGCGCACGGCGCGCCCCACCGCGGTGTGGACGGCGTCGGTGACACCGGCCGTGTCCGAGAAGCGCACCTCCAGCTTCTGGGGGTGGACGTTGACGTCCACCGCGCCTGGCGGCAACTCCAGGAAGAGGACGCCCACCGGCTGGCGGCCTGGCGGCAACAGCGGTTGCAGCCCGCGGTGAATGGCCGCGTGCACCGCGCGGTCGCGGACAAAACGGCCGTTGACGAAGGTGTACAGCCCGCGCGCCGTGGAGTGGCTGTACTCCGGGGAGGCAATGACGCCATGCACCCGGACGTCCAGCCGGCGCTCCTCGAGCGCGAGCAAGTGCGGGTGCACCTCCGCTCCCAGCGCGGCAGCAATGCGCTCGGCGACGTCCCCCCCGCTTGGCGGCAAGCTGAGCAAGACGCGGCCGGCGTGCTCCAGCCGAAAGGCCACCGCCGGGTGGGCAAGCGCCAAGCGCAGCACCGACTGCTCGCAGTGGCGAAGCTCGGTTTCCTGCCGGCGGAGGAATTTCCGTCGCGCCGGCACCTGGTAGAAGAGGTCTTCCACCACCACCTGGGTGCCCGGCCGGGCCGGGGCGGCGCCGGTGGACACCACCACGCCTGCCTCCACCCGGACTTCCGTCCCGGTGCTGGCGCCGGGCTCGGCCGTCCGCAGCAACAGCCGCGAGACGCTGGCCACCGCGGCCAGGGCCTCCCCTCGAAAGCCGAAGGTGGCGATGCGTTGCAGTCCGGCCAGGTTGCTCAGCTTGCTGGTGGCGTGGCGACGCAGCGCGAGCGGCGCGTCCTCGGACGACATGCCCCGGCCATCATCCACCACCTCAATGCGCTGGGTGCCGCCCCCTTCCAAGAGGACCACGACGCTGCGAGCCCCGGCGTCCAGCGCGTTCTCTCCGAGCTCCTTCACCACCGAGGCCGGGCGCTCCACCACCTCGCCCGCGGCGATTTGGTCGACGAGCTCATCGCTCAGCAAGGCAATGGTTTGCATAGCGGCTTGGCGGCCGGGTGCTTCCCAGCTCCGGGCCCGGTGCGGTACACCGCACAGCAGGGATGGGGCAAGCCCGGAGCACGCGATTGATGCGGGTAGCCCTCACCGGGCCCACCGGAGACTTCGGGACGCTCCTGTTGCCAAGGCTGCGGGAAGACGCCCGGGTGGGCCGGCTGTTGACGCTGGGTACCCGAGGAGCCAGCGGACCTCGGGTGGTACACCACCGAGTGGACCTCACCCGGTACGACGTGGAGTCCGAGTTGGTGGACCTGCTGCGCGAGGCCCAGGTGGACGTGCTGTACCACTTGGCCTTTCTGCACGGCCGGACGCGAAGCGCGGGCTTTGCCCATGAGGTGGAAGTCATTGGGACGCTGCACGTGCTGGCCGCGGCGGCACGCGCCGGGGTGAAGAAGCTGGTGGTGCCCTCCTACACGCTTGTCTACGGCGCCCGGCCGGACAACCCGGCGCTGCTGGGCGAGGAGGCTGCCTTGCACGGGTGCGCCGCCAGCCGCTTCGTGTCCGACCGGGTGGAGGTGGAGAAGCAGCTGACGGCTTTCGGCAAAGCCCACCCGGAGGTGGAAGTGACGGTGTTCCGCTTCGCCCCCGTCCTCGGCCCCACGGCAGACAATCCGGCCACCCGCTTCTTTCGCCGGCCGCTGGCGCCCACCCTGTTGGGCTTCGACCCGCTGTGGCAGGCCATCCACGAG
>JBKQJL010000174.1:0-10471 GCA_052147975.1 Myxococcaceae bacterium | reverse complement strand
GGACTGGCTGGGGCGCAAGGATTCGAACCTTGATAGTCAGATCCAAAGTCTGACGTCCTGCCGTTAGACGACGCCCCAGAACAGCGAGGGTCCCGCTCCCCCGTCGCACCGAAGAGCATATGGGCTTCGCCGCCTTGGGCAAACGACCGAATGCGGGGCCCGGGAGAAAAGCGGGCCTGGGGCCCGCCCGGGTGGCCTAGATGTCCAAGTTCTGGACGTCCAGGGCGTTCTTCTCGATGAATTCACGCCGCGGCTCCACCGCCTCGCCCATCAACAGGGCGAAAATGTCATCGGACTCCACCGCGTCCTCCACGCGCACCTGAAGCAGGGTGCGGGTCTCCGGATTCATGGTGGTGTCCCAGAGCTGCTCGGGATTCATCTCCCCCAGGCCCTTGAAGCGCTGGATGGCCAGACCGCGCGAGGCGTCCGCCCGCACGGCGGCGAGCACCTCCTGCACGCTCTTGGCCTGAGCCTCGCTCTCCTCGAAACGCACCCGGTAGGGAGGAGGCCCACCCCGGGCGAAGACTTCGCGCAGGGCCACCAGCTCGGCGTACTCCGGGCTGGTGAGAAAAGCATGGTCGACCACCGTCTCGCGCGGGCTTCCGTTCATCTCGGTCCGAAACACCAGCTTCTTGGCCTGGTGCTCGGGGTCGTCCTTGCGAAAAGTCTTCAGGTGTCCGAGCACGTCTGGGGTGCGCTCGCCCATCCAGCGGTGCATTGCCTCCACCTGGCGGGCCAGCGCGTCCATGTCGAGGAGAGTCGTCTCGTCGATGCGCGCCGCCTGAACCAGGGCGTCCAGGACGCGGGGGTCGCGGCGGCGACTGAGCTTGGCCAGCCGGTCCTGGTACTGCGCCACCCGCTCCAGCAGCGCGCCCAACGCTGGGCCTCGCAACTCTCCGGCCGGCGTCTCGACCACGGCGCGCTCGATGGCGATGCGCAACAGGTACTCGTCGAGGCTCCGCTGGTCTTTGAGGAAGAGCTCCTTCTTGCCGCGGGTGACTTTGTAGAGCGGCGGTTGGGCGATGTAGAGGTACCCCTTGGCGATGAGCTCCGGCATCTGACGGTAGAAGAACGTCAGCAGCAGGGTGCGGATGTGGCTGCCGTCCACGTCCGCGTCGGTCATGAGGATAATCCGGTGGTAGCGGGCCGCCGCCGGGTCATAGTCCTCGCGTCCAACGCCCGTCCCGAGCGCCGTAATGAGCGCGACAATTTCCCCGCTGGTCAGCATCTTCTCGAAGCGGGCCTTCTCCACGTTGAGAATTTTGCCCTTGAGCGGAAGGATGGCCTGGTTGCGTCGGTCCCGGCCCTGCTTGGCCGAGCCCCCGGCCGAGTCTCCCTCGACAATGTACAGCTCGGACTCCGAGGGGTCCTTGCTCTGGCAGTCGGCCAGCTTCCCGGGCAGCGACAGGCCGTCGAGGGCCCCCTTGCGTCGCACCGTTTCGCGGGCCTTCCGAGCGGCGATGCGGCCCCGGGTGGCTTCGCCGATTTTCGTCATGATTTTGCGAGCAGCACCGGGATTCTCGGCCAGGAAATTTCCGAGGCTCTCGTTCACCATCTGCTCGACCAACCCCTTGAGCTCCGAGTTGCCGAGCTTGGTCTTGGTCTGGCCCTCGAATTGGGGGTTGGCCAGCTTCACGCTGATGACCGCGGCCAGGCCCTCCCGGGCGTCCTCGCCGGTCGGCGCTTCTTTCAAGTCCTTCCACACCCCGCCGCGCTCGGCGTAGGCGTTGATGGAGCGGGTGAGCGCGCTCTTGAAACCCACCAGGTGGCTGCCCCCTTCGTGGGTGTTGATGTTGTTGGCGAAGGTGTAAATGCGCTCGTCGTACCCGTCGTTCCACTGCATCGCGATTTCCAGCGCGACGTCGTCCTTGACCGCCTTGAAGAAAATGGGCGGGTGCAGGGTCTCCTTCGACTTATTCAAATACTCGACGAAGGAAACAATCCCTCCGTCGAACTGAAACGAGTGGCTCTTGCTGGTGCGCTCGTCGGTGATGGTGATGGTGAGCCCAGCATTGAGGAAGGCGAGCTCGCGCAGCCGCTGGCTCAGCGTGTCAAAGCTGACGTCGGTGGTCTCGAAAATGGTCGGGTCCGGCTTGAACCACACCGTCGTCCCGCGCCCGTCGGTGACGCCCACCTCCGCCACCTGCTGCTGGGGAATGCCGCGCGCATACTTCTGCTCGTACACCTTGCCGTTGCGCTGAATCTCCAGACGCAGCCACTCGGAGAGCGCGTTGACACAACTCACCCCGACGCCGTGCAGCCCGCCGGACACCTTGTAGGCGGAGTTCTCGAATTTGCCGCCGGCATGTAGCTTGGTCATCACCACGTCCACGGTGTCCATCCCGTGCACCGTGGGGTGGGGGCCCACCGGAATGCCGCGCCCGTTGTCCTTCACGCTCACGCTGCCATCGACGTGAATGGTGACCGCCAGGGCCGTGCAGAAACCGGCCAGCGCCTCGTCCACGGAGTTGTCCACCACCTCGTAGACGAGGTGGTGGAGCCCGTAAACGTTGGTGTCCCCAATGTACATGCCAGGGCGCTTGCGGACCGCCTCCAGCCCTTCCAACACCGTAATGGATGCTGCGCCGTACTCCGCCTGGCCGGAGGTCGTCGAGGCCTCGGCGGCGGGTTTTGTAAGACCGTTCAAGGAGCTTGTTTCCTAACACGCGACCCCCGGTGCCACAAGGGTGTGGCGCCCGCGCAAGGTGGCGTCATTGCAGGTGAATTTGCCAATTTCTCGGGCTTTTCTCAGGCGCCTTTTTCAGGCGTCGCCAGGCGCCTTTGGCGAGCGTTCCTCAAGGGCTCGCACCAGGTCTGCAAAGGCCTGCTGCGAGCCCACCAGCGGCTGGGCGATGAGGAGTTTGCCCTCGGGCCGAACCTCCAGCACCAGCCGCGTCCACAGCCGACGCTCGGTCCGGGTGGCGCCGACGTGCGTCCAGGGAATGTGCAGCGAGTGGGAGCCCCAGGGACGGGAGACGACGATGCCGGCGGTGTCCAGGCGAATGCCGAAGTCCGGACGGGGGCGCAGCAGCACCCAGCCGACGGCGAAGCCGATGGCCAGCGCCGCCAGAAAGACGGCCCGCAGCGTTCCAAAGCGCTCCTCGCCGCGAAGCCCGGAGGCCAACGCCCAGGCCGACAACACCACCGCCACAACAGCGGCGGCGACGAGCGCCCGGCGCAACCCACGGGGACGAAAGGCGAAGAAGCGGACGCTCACCTTGAAGGGCCTCGCAGTTTAGCCGGTTGGCATGGCGGACGGGAGAACAACGCCCTGCTCCACGTTGAACCACTGCGTGTCGGGCCCAGCGGCGCCGCGCACCAGCGCCGGCTCGGTGGTGGTGAGCAGCACCTGGGCACCTGAGCTGGAGAGGTAGCGCATGAGGTAGGCGTTGCGTTCTGGGTCAAGCTCGCTCGACACGTCGTCGAGTAGCAACAAGGGCGAACGGCCCAGGGCGGTCCGCAGGTTTTCAATCTCGGCAATTTTCCAGGAAAGCACCAGGGCCCGCGCCTGGCCCTGGGAGGCAAAGGCTCTGGCCGAATGCCCGTCCAATTGGATGTCGAGGTCATCCGCATGTGGCCCCACCGAGGTGAAGCCTCGCTCCCGGTCCCGGCCCAGCCGTTCTCGAAAGGCAGACAGCAGGGCCTCGCGTAGCGCCGCGACGTCCGCCCGGGCGAAGTCGAGCTCGAGGTGCGAGGGCAGGTAGCCGTAGTCCACCGAGGGCAACTGGCCGATGGCGGCGACGGTGGCACGGGCCCTCGGGGCGAGCTCCAGCAGCAACGACCGCCGAAGCAGCAGAATGTGCGCGCCGGCCTCGGCCAGAGCACCATCATAGGCCCCGAGGTAATTCTCTGCCGCGCCCTCCTTGAGCAGCCGGTTGCGACTGCGCAGCGCCCGGAGGTAAGCGCGCGAGGCCCGAAGAAACCCCGGGAAGCGGTTGAAGACGGCCCGGTCCAGCAGCGTCCGGCGCTCTTCCGGCGCTCCCTTCACCACCGCCAAGTCGTCAGGCGTGAAGGCGACCACCGAAAGCCCCCCGAAGTAGTCCTCCAGAGTCCGCACCCGTTTGCCGTCGACGGAGGCCTCGCGCAGCCCATCCCGGATGTCGACGGCAATTTCCCGCTGCGCCCCGGCCAGCGCAAAACGGCCCCGGACGGAGGCGGACGCCTGCCCGAAGCGCACCAGCTCCACCAGGCGTCCAGCCCGGAGCGGCTTGAGGGTGCACAGAAAGTAGATGGCCTCCAGGAGGTTGGTTTTCCCCTGGCCGTTGCGGCCCACCACCACTGTCGCGTGGGCGGAGGGGACGAGCTCCACCTGCGTTAGGTTGCGAAAGTCCCGGAGCTGAAGTCGGTGGAGCAGCAACCGGGCCGGCCGGGCTTCAGACGCGCATCGGCATGACGACCGCCGTGTAGCTGCGGTCGCCCGGGGCGTGGAGCACTCCCGGGCTGTGCTCGTCTCCGAGCTCCAGCACCACCTCGTCGTCGTCCAGCGCGGAGAGCACGTCGGACAGGTAGCGGGCGTTGAAGCCGATGGTGATTTCGGGCCCACTGAAGGCCACGTCGAGGTCGTCCTTCGCTTCCCCCAGGTCCGGGTTCTGCGATGTGAGCCGGAGTTGGTTTTCGGTGAGGGTGAGCTTCACCGCGTTGGACTTGCCCACCGACAACAGCGCCGTCCGGCGCAGGGCCTCCAAGAAGCGCACTCGGTTGAGCTGCACCTTGCGGTTGCCCTCTTTGGGGATGACGCGCTGGTACTCCGGGAATTGGCCGTCGATGAGCCTCATCACCATGGTCAGCCCCTTCTTACGGAAGAGCGCTGAATTCATCGCGAAACCGAGCTGACACTCGGCGTCGGGGGCTTCTTCCAGCAGGCGTTTGAGCTCGAGCAAGCCCTTGCGTGGAATTATCACCCCACCTTTGAGCTTGAAGTCGCCCGCCATGGTGCGTTCCACGAGGGCCAGACGGTGGCCGTCGGTGGCCACCATCCGGACCTTTTCTGGAGCGTGGGGCTCGAAGAAGACGCCGTTGAGGATGTAGCGGGTTTCATCGCTGGAGATGGCGAAGGAGGTCCGCCTAATCATCTCGAGCAGCACCTCCCCACTCACCGTCACCGAGGGGGCGTCGTCTTCGCGCGGCAGCTTCGGGTACTCGTCGGGAGACATCCCGACAATTTTGAAGTGGGCCGTCCCGCTGAGAATTTCCGCATAGTGGTTGGGTAACTTGCGGATGGTTATTTGTTGTTCCGGAACGTTTTGGACGATGTCGAAGAGGGTGCGCGCCGTCACGGTGATGCTGCCCTGCTTGGTGACCTCGGCGAAGTGCTCGCTCACCACGCCCACGTCCAAGTCAAAGGCAGTGACTTGGACGGACGTCTTGGTGGCCGTAATGAGGACGTTGGAGAGAATTGGCATCGTCGTCTTGCGCTCGACGATGCCCTGAGCCCGGTACAGGGCCCGTTTGAGCTCGTCGGCTGCGATGCGGAATTCCATGGCCGTCCCTCACTCCCTTGGTCTCGTCGTGTAGCGCTGGCACGCTGGGCCAGTCAACGAAACGCCGGAGCCCCACCTTGGCTTTCCTCTCCGACAGTGACGGGCAGCGCGCGTGGCAGCGGCCCACGGCGGCCCTGTCGAAGGAAGGTGACGGCAACGCTGCGCTCCAAAGAATGGGGAAGCCCCTTGACATTGCCCGGTGTTATGAGAATGAGTCGCATTCTCAATGCGCCCTGCTCGCCGCTTTCTCGCACTTTTCGCTCTCGGCCTTGCCGGCTGTGCCTCGTTGCCTCAACCCACCCCAGCAGACGTCACGCGCGCCCAAAAAACGTACCCGGACGTTACCCTGGAGAGTCTCACGCTGGACCGAAAGACGTACGTGAAGACGTGCAGTGGGTGTCACGCCTTGCATCTGCCGACGGAGTTTCCAGCCCAACGGTGGCCGTCCCTCGTCCAGAAGATGGTGACTGTGCAGAAGGTGAAACTCAGCACCGAGCAGCGGCAGCAGATTGAGCAATTCCTCTTGGCCATGGCGCCCTAGCCGAGGGGCAGCCCAAGCCCATCGCGCGACTCAGCCACCGGCCGGGAGGAAGCAGACGCCAAGGGTTGGCCAGAAACCCCATGCGCGTGCACGGCCAATTCTCCGTTGGATTAGAAGAGTGAATTCACTAGCAGAAGCGGTAGGCCCCGTGGGTGTTGTGGACAAACGCGGCAAGCTCCTGAAATTGAAACGGCTTTCGGCGCCTGAGACTGTGGGCTCAGTTGGGGAGGAACGCCGTGACTGCACGCCCAAACTGGGGCCGAGGGCTCGAGCCCTCAGCTGGGGGGGACATGACAGGAGTGTTCACCACAGGCCTTCCCACAGATGGCGCCGAGGTGACGGGGAGATGGCAGGCTTCAAGGGCCGGGCGAAGTTGCCCACAAGTTGACCCTAGGCTGGCACGGCCAGGCCAATGCCAGCAGCAGCAAATGCTCCACTTTTTGCCCCAGCAAGCCTGGGCGCTACAGCACGCCGAGCTTCGCCTCCAGCTCGTCGAGCTCCTTGCGGACGATGGCGTCCATCTCCCGCAGCCGCTCCACCTTGCGCACCGAGGAGATGACGGTGGAGTGGTCCTTGTTGAATCGAGCCGCAATCTCCGGGAAGGAGCTGCGCGTCAGCCGACGGGAGAGGTACATCGCCACTTGGCGGGCATGCGCCAGGTGTTTGGTGCGCCGGTCGGCGCGCAGCTCCTCCACGGCGACTTTGTAGTAGCGGGCGGTCTCGCGTTGGATTTGCTCAATGTCCACCGGACGGTGTGCTGGAAGAATGTCCCGCAGCACCTGGGCCGCAAATTCCTCGGTGATGGGTTGGCCGGTGAGGCTGTGCACGGCTGAGATTTTCACCAGCGCCCCTTCGAGCTCGCGCACATTCTTCTGCACATGCCGGGCGATGAAGTGGCACACATTGTCCGGCAGCTCGAACCCCTCGAGCTCCCCCTTCTTCTTCAGAATCGCGATGCGCGTCTCGTAGTTTGGCTCTTGGATGTCGGTGATGAGGCCTTGGGTGAAGCGACTGCGCAGCCGTTCCTCGAGTCCTGGAATCTCCGCCGGCACGGTGTCCGAGGTGAGCACCATTGCCTTGGACATCTCGTGTAGCGCGTTGAAGGTGTAAAAAAATTCTTTCTGGGTTTCCTCCTTTTTCCCCAGAAACTGGATGTCGTCGACAAGCAGGACATCGCACTCTTCTCGGAATTTCCGGCGAAACTCCGACATTCGGTGATCGCGGACACTCTCCACAAATTCGTTGGTGAACTCTTCGGACGACAGGTAGACGATGTGCGCCGCCGGGTTCCGGCCAAAGATGGCGTTGCCCACCGCGTGCAGCAGGTGCGTCTTGCCAAGACCGGTGCCGCCGTAAATGAAGAGAGGGTTGTAGGCGCGCCCCGGGCTCTCGGCCACGGCCGAGGCCGCCGCCGCCGGCAGTTGGTTGCTCTCTGCGACGACGTAGTTGGTAAAGGTGAAGCGGTCGTTGAGGCGGGGCGGCCGCACGGTGGTGCTGGAGTTCTCGTGCACCGAGGGCAACGAGGCGTCGGCGGTGGCGGGCTCGATGACTTCGTAGCCGACCCCAGTGGGGGTGCCCACCAGCCGTAACAGGGCCTCCTCCAGCAGCGGGCGGTAGTGGTCATCCACCCAGTCTCGGAAGAAACGGTCCGGCACCCCGAGGACCAACTGCCCCTCGCGCAGGGCGATGGCCTGCATCCGCTCGAGCCAGGTGAGCGCGTAGCTCTTGCCATCCTCCCGCAGCATGGTCAGGGCTTGCGCCCAAAGCTGCTGTGCAGTGGGAGAGCCAGTTGACTTCTCCGCAGGAGCTGACAAGGGGTTGATGCCTCGGGACCGGATGGCGGGGCCGGCAGTTGTACGATCGCCTGAAGCAGACGGGGCGAGAAAAAAACTATGGGGTGGCCGAGAACCGGCTCAGGCCCTCCCAGCCCTCGTTGACTCGCGGCACTGCTTTGCGTTAAGGCGCGCCGCCTCCCGAAGGGACGGATCAGGACCTTGCCCAAGCGCACGTACCAGCCCTCCAAGCTGCGGAGAAACCGAACGCACGGTTTCCGCAAGCGTAATTCCACCAAGGCCGGCCGAGCGGTGCTCAAGCGCCGACGGGCGAAGGGGCGGAAGCGGCTGGCCGCTTCTGCGCCGAAGAAGTAGTCCGGGCGTTCCCGTCGTGGCCCGCGTTGCCGCCGCGGAGGGTTTTCCCCGCTCGGCGCGCATCCGCAAGCGCGCCGACTTCCTCCGGGTGCAGCAGCGGGGCAAGAAGTTGTCCTCCGGGCCGCTGGTGGCGCTCGTCCTGCCAGCGGCCGGCCCCACGGCTCGACTCGGACTCACCGTTTCCAGCAAGGTGGGCAACGCGGTGGTGCGCGCGCGCGTGAAGCGACAACTGCGCGAGGTGTTTCGCCGGCGGCGCGCGAGCTGCCCCAACGTGGAGCTGGTGGTGATAGCTCGGCCTGCCGCCGGCGGCGCCACCGGCGCCGAGCTGGCACTGGCCTTCCACAGCCTCCTGGCGACGTTAGAGAGAGCTTCTCGTTGAGATTCCTCGCCCTCCTCTTGGCGGTGCCGATTCACCTCTACCGGTGGCTCGTGTCGCCGCTGCTGCCGCCCGCCTGCCGGTTTTACCCGTCCTGCTCCGCCTACGCGCTGCAGGCACTGCAGCTGCACGGCCCCTGGCGGGGAAGCTGGCTTGCCCTGCGACGTCTCGGCCGTTGCCATCCCCTTAACCCAGGCGGCGTGGACTTGGTGCCGCCCGCCCCGGGAAGGACTTGAACCGACGTGGAGAATGACTCTCAGAAGCGACTGATGCTGGCGCTCATCGCCAGCTTCGCCCTCACGGCCGTCTACATGCTCGTCACCGGCGGGGGCACCGGCACGCCCAAGCCGGAGGCCTTCGCCCCCGACGCCGGCGGCGCGCCCCCGGTGCAGGTCCAGGCCGTGCCGTCGCCGCGCCTCAACGCGCCGGCCCCACTTCCGGGCGTCCCGGCTTCGAGCGACCTTCCGGTGCGAACGCTTCAAGTGGAGCGCCCGCAGGTGCACTTCACCCTGTCCACCGACGGCGCCGCGCTGACGTCGGCCCAGCTGCAGGGACGGAAAATGCGGGAGGTAAGCCGCCTCTCCATTCCCGAAGGCTTCGCCCTGCTCTTCGGCAAAGAGGTGCCGCCGGCGCCTCAGATGAATCTCGCCGAGCCGGTGCCCGGTCAGCCCCTGCCGCTCTCCATCTCAGTCACCGGCGCGGCGGCCGTCGCCGCAGAGCTGCGCTACGCCGTGGCCGCTGAAGGGCCAGACCAGCTCACCTTCGTCGGCCGTACTGACGCCTGGGAAATCACCAAAACCTTTGAGTGGAGTCCGGACGGCTTCGAAATCCACGTCAGCGTCTCGCTGAAGAATCTCACCGGTCAGCCGCTCAGTGGAGAGCTCGGGATTCATGAGGCGCGCGCCATTGACCCGGCCCACGAGGAGAAGCCGAGCATGTTTGGCGGCGTCGGTAACCTCTCGGATGCGGCCTGCCTGGTGAAGGACTCGTTTCAGAAGCTGTCCCCGTCGGACAAGCCCGAAACGAAAGAGTACCCGGGCGCCGTGTCCTGGGCCGGCGTCAACCAACAGTACTTTCTCGCCGCCGTCTTTCCTGTGGGCGAAGCGCGCGAGGGCCGCTGTGTGCTCAACGCCAGTCCCATCGCCCGGGCGGCCACCGTCTGGTTTCCCTTCCAGGTGGCGCCGGGCGGCACGGTGACGCAGGGTTTCGGCGCCTTCGTCGGCCCCAAGGACAGCGAGCTGCTCGCCTCCGTTCCCGCGCTGCCGGCCAACCGCGGCACCACCGGCTGGTCGCCGCGGCTCGAGCGCTCGGTCGACTTCGGCATTTGGGCCGTCATCTGCAAGCTGATGCTCGTCGTGCTGCGCTTCTTCCATGGGCTGGTGGGGAACTGGGGCGTGGCCATCATCCTGTTGACGGTGGTGGTGAAGGTGCTGCTGCTGCCGCTGACCCACCGGATGATGATGAGCCAGGAGAAAATGAAGAAGTTGCAGCCGAAACTCGAAGCGCTCAAGGCGAAGCACCCCAACGACAAGGAGAAGCAGCAGCAGGAGACGATGCGCGTCTACCAGGAGGCCGGCGTCAACCCGTTCGGCAGCTGTTTGATGTTGCTCGTCCAACTGCCCATCTG
The DNA here is from genome assembly GCA_052147975.1 of Myxococcaceae bacterium. GTDB lineage: Bacteria > Myxococcota > Myxococcia > Myxococcales > Myxococcaceae > JADGRA01. Next base: position 300 of record JBKQJL010000174.1, on the reverse strand, counting down.
GGCCGCCCTCTTCACCACGCTGCGCAACAACTTCGAGATTTACCGGGAGCCCTTCCTCCACCACTTCTTGCCGGACCTCACCTTCAAGGACCCGACCTACATCCTCCCGGTGCTGCTCGGCCTGTCCCAAATTGTCACCGGACTCTTGCAGCCGATGGCAATGGATGCGGCCCAGCAGCGCATCATGGTTTGGTTCATGCCGCTCTTTTTCACGGGCATCATGCTCAATTACCCGGCCGGTCTGCTGCTCTACATCTTCACCAACAACGTGCTCACCGTGGCCCAAACGTACACCTTGAA
>JBKQJL010000173.1:0-11779 GCA_052147975.1 Myxococcaceae bacterium | reverse complement strand
TCTGTTCGCGCGAGCATCCACTGGCACCGCCCCGCCCCCGCACAGCCCGGCGCAGACCGACCTCCTGCTGGGGACGGCAAAGGCGTCCGAAGCCGCTGACATGGACTTCCTGCGAGACCTTCGCGAGCGCGGAAGTGGATTTGGCTCTCCCTCTACCTTCGTCTACACGCTTTCCACAGCCGCTCCGGCCGAAGTGGCGATCGCGCTCGGCCTGCGCGGTTCGCTCGCTACGCTCACGGCAGGCAGCATCAGCGGCCTGTCCGCCGTGGCCCGAGCTGCCAGACGCGTGAGCCGGGGCGAGTCGCGCGCCTGCATTACTGGCGGTGTAGAATTGGTTCAGCCGGGTTCCCAGGTCACGGCGGAGAAGCCCGCAGGGGAAGTCGCTGCCCTGTTTCTCCTGGAATCCTCGCAGCATCCAACCCAGTGGCCGAGACTGGGCGAGCCTGAACTCGGGTTCGAACCGGGGGCGTCTGCGAGCGACGCGGGTGGCCTGAGCTCCGCGACCGAAACTCTGATGGCCCTAGCGACGGCTTGCTCCGAGCGGATGAAAGCCTCTTCGCTTGAAGTCGCGGGACGTTCGCCGGATGGCCATTGGGCCCGCCTCCACGTTCAATGGTAGGTTTTAGCAGGGCGATGACCTTCACCGCACATCAGGCGCTTGTCACCGGCGGAACCGAAGTAATTGGTCGGGCAGTGGTGCGCCGGCTCGCACGTGCGGGGCACGCGGTGATTGCCATCTACCCTAATGACGGCTCAGCACGAGAGGATGCAGGCCGAGAGTTCGCAGACGCTCACCTCCACGTCGAATTCGAAAAGGTGGACTTGGTAAAGTTGGCCCAGGTGGCTGCTCTCTTCGAGCGGCTGGCGGCGATAGGCCGGTCACCGGAGCTGCTCGTCAACGCCGGCGGCCTCGACGAACATGCTCCAAGGACATTCCTGAGTACGGTTGATCTCGACGCCGTCCTTAGCGCGAGTGTGCGGGCCACGTTTGTCACCTGCCAGCAAGCACTGAAGGCGATGACACAGCGTCGGTTCGGAAGAATCGTTAACCTCGCAGCACCGGTGGCATTGCAGGGTGATGACGGTCAGACCGCCGTTGCGGCCGGGAGGGGCGGTGTCATAGGTCTGACGCGCGCACTGGCCCGCCAGGTCGGGCCGTTGGGAGTCACCGTGAACGCCGTCTGCACGGGGGCGGTTCTGACCGAGGGGACCACTCCGGGGTCCGACCAGCGCCTCGAGGCATTGGTCCGTCGGACGCCCTTGCGAAGGGCAGCGACGTCCGACGAGATCGCGGGCATGGTCAACATGCTTTGCCAGGACGATGCGGGCTACATCACCGGCCAGTGCCTTTCAATCAACGGTGGTCTGAGCTAGTTCTATGAAAGCCATTCCGGAAACCCAGCAGGCGCTTCACGACCAGCTCAAGACGCTTCTGGTCGAAACGCTTCGTTTAAACGACGTGAAGCCCGAGGACATCGACTCTTCTGAGCCCCTTTTCGCACCAGACAACAGCCTTGGCCTCGACTCGCTTTCCGCTCTCGAGCTCCTTTCGGCAATCGAATTCAAGTTCAATGTTGTCTTTGCCAACGATGGATCTGCGAGGCAGCATTTCGAATCCATCTCCACCCTCGCCGCGTTTATCGAGTCGGCGAGGAGATGAAAGATGCGCTGCGTGGCGATCACCGGCCTCGGCATCGTCTCGGGACTAGGAGTCGGTGCTGCAACGCACCTGACCGCACTCCGGTCTGCTCGCAGCGGGCTGCGTCCACTTTCCCTCTTCTCCCAGCCCGGGCTGCCGATTCTTCCTGTCGGTGAGGTGGACGAAGGGATCATCCGCGGCCAGCACCCATCTCGCAGCGTCGCCCTCGCACTGGTCGCAGCCCGACAAGCAGTCGCCGACCATGCGCTCTTTGGTGATGGTCTCGTAGCAGTTGGCACGACGACCGGAGGCATTCAGGAATCCGAGCAACATTACCTGCGTCATCGAGGCCAGGAGGGCCGGTCGGATCGGCAGCTGCTGGAGCACCATCCAGCAGGCGCGATCGCCGATGTCCTGGCATCCGAGTTCGCGTTGAGCGGTGAGCGACAGACATTTTCAACGGCTTGCTCGTCCAGCGCCAATGCCATCGGCTACGGTGCCGCCTGCATCCGGCAGGGCAAGCCCTGGGCGCTTGTCGGTGGCGTGGATTCGCTCTGCCGGTTGACCTACGCAGGCTTTCATTCCCTGAAGCTGCTCGCCTCGGAGCCGTGTCGCCCCTTCGACCTTCACCGACAGGGCTTGTCCCTGGGAGAGGGAGCCGCCTTCCTTCTGCTAGAGGACGAGGACCGAGCTCGAAGCCGCGGTGCATCCATTCTCGCTCGAGTCACTGGATGGGGTTGCACGTCCGACGCTCACCATATGACTGCGCCCCACCCTGAAGGCCGGGGCGCGTTGGAGGCGATGACTGCAGCTCTTGGCGACGCAGGAGTGGAAGCCTCCGACGTCGACTATGTCAACGCCCACGGCACCGCCACGCCAGCGAATGACCGTGCGGAGGCGCTCGCCCTGGCAGCGCTCTTCAAGGCACCCGGCCCGCTGGTGAGCTCGACCAAGGGCGCCACCGGCCACACGCTGGGCGCGGCCGGTGCAATGGAGGCTGTTTTCTGCGTCCTTGCTCTCGGCGCTGGCTTTGCACCGTCGACCGCCGGGCTCATCGAACCGGATCCGTTCCTTCCGCTACGTCATGTTCCCCCCGGCGGCTTGGTCGCGCCACTCGAGGTCGCGCTGTCCAATTCGTTTGGCTTTGGGGGAAACAACACCACTTTGGTCTTCACTCGGGCAGCTTCATGAGTGTCAGCATCCTCGGACTCGGGCTAGTTGCGCCCGGTGTCGAGGATGCGTTCCGCGTCCGGACGCTGCCGGAGCTCGCGGACGGCCGCGCAAGGCGCCTTACCCGACTCGAGCGAATGGCGATGGTTGCGGCGGAGCAGGCGCTTGCGAACGATGCGGAAAGGTCAGAGTTGGCGCTGGTCTTCGGGACTGGCTACGGGTCCTTAGCCGCCACTGCAGAGTTTCTCGATGGCATCGCCATACGCGGCGCAGCATTCGGCCGCCCCATCGCCTTCCAGCAGTCGGTCCATAACTCACCCGCGGGACAGCTCTCCATCCTGCTTGCTTCCCATGGGCCAACGCTGACGATGACCGCTCGCGAGGTTTCCGGGGAATCCGCGTTGAAAGTCGGCATGACCCTCCTCGCGAGCGGTCGCGCCGACAAGGTACTAGTCGTGGCGGCGGATGAATGGACGGAGAGCCTCGCTGCTGGATACCGGTCATTCGAATGCCCACAGGCGCTGTCGCTTGGAGAGGGTTCTGCCGCCGTTCTTCTCGGGACCGCGCCCGGGCCGCTCTCAGTGGAGCGCTGCACGCTTACGGCACATCCCTGCCCGGTTCTTCGCTTTGCGACCCGGGAGCAGCTGCGTCCGCTCCTCCTCGAGGGAGCCAGCACGGTCAGCTCGATCTCCCTCTCGGCCGCGAGCGAGGAGGTGCTGCAAGCGGAGACCTGGGGCCTGGCGGAATTGCTGCCCGCACCAGCGCGATGCATCGACTCGGACTTCGGGTTTCATGCCTCCGCCGGGTTGCTTCGATTCGTGGCCGCCGCAACACGCGTCCAAGCATCGCCAGTGGGTTCGGCCTGCGCTGTGCATGGCGTCGCGCTGGGCGGCGGTCAATCCATGACCGTGGTGCGTCATGTCGGGACTTGATGCGGCAGTCGCTACAGCCGTGGCCACCGGCACCCTCCTCACCACCGCGACTCTCGGTGTCCTCCACCCCCGAGTATCCCTCTTTGGTCCTGTCGTCTGGCGCGGTCCAGCCACCCGCCCCGCCGTGGCGCTCACATTCGATGATGGACCAGACCCCCGGCACAGTACGCGCATCGCCGCCATCCTCGAGGCGTACCACGCCCGGGCGACCTTTTTTTGCGTTGGCCGTCAGCTCGAACTGCACGGTTCGCTCGCCCGGTCCCTCCACGCCTGCGGGCACCAGCTGGAGAACCACACTTACAATCACGGTACGGGGTTGGACCTCTTCAGCACTGACCGCTTAGGGAAGGACCTCCGCCGTTGCCAGGAGGTGCTCGCTGGATTGATCGGAAGAGCCTCTACGTACTACCGGCCCGCGGTAGGCATCCGCAACCCACCGGTCCATGCCGCCGCGCGGGCTTTGGGCTTAACGGTGGTCACCTGGACCCACAGCGCCCGGGACGGCATCTTCCCCCTCACATCTCGGCGCGCTCTTGCCCTTGCCGAACGAGCCAGCGCCGGCAGTATTCTGGCGCTGCACGATGGCCAACTCCGCAGCAACTCAAACATACGAGAAGAGACAGTCCGCTACCTCCCCCTGGTGATAAAACGGCTGAAGGAGCGCGGCTTCGTATTCGAAACCCTGACCGCACTGCTCCGTGGCTGAGGCGCCGAGAGCCGGGCTCAGCCCAACTTCAGGAGCGCGGCGAGTGCGCGTTCTGGCTCGCGCACAAACGGGTTGTTCGAGTCGAGGACGTAGCCACCAAGGATTGCAGTGATCGATCGCTTGATGGCATCTGTCTTGTTGACCCGGAGCAACACTCTCTGAAGTTCACCCGCGTACCAGGAGCGGACGAAGACCTTAAAGACTCCAACCGCCTTGAGAACCATCTCGTCGTATTCGGCTTCCCATTCGACAGGCTCGCCTGTCAAATCTCGGTGGATAAGTGCTGCAGCGCGCGCCGAAGATTCCAGAGCCAAAGTCACACCAGACGAGAAAACCGGGTCGAGAAACTCCGCAGCATTCCCGGTGAGTGCCCATCTCGGACCGTGGAGCCGCTCGACGGCACTGGACCAGGCCTGAAGCTTGACGGTCTTGAGAACGGGAACGGCACGCCGTAACCGATCTCGGATGTTCTCATCCTCGAAAAGGAGCTTAAACAGCCGATCGCGGTCGCAACCTGGAACGCCCTCATATATCTCCGGCGCCATCACCAGGCCCACGGAGGTCCGACCATTGGAGAAGGGAATAATCCAACCCCAGGCTCCCCGCGGATGGATGCAAATCCAAATGTCGCCCTCGCGATCCGCAGCCGGACGCTCGTCCCCTTCGACCCAGGTGAAGAGCGCCACGCGCGGAGTGAGGACCGACGGGCGTTCCAGCTGAAGAAGCCTTGGTAGAACTCGACCGTAACCGCTGCAGTCGAGCACGAACCGCGCTCGAATCTCGGTGCGTTGGTCGGTCTCGACGTCGGTGGCGGTGACCACCGCTCCCGCGACATCGAATTCGACTGCATCCACGCGCTGGCTGAAGCGAACATCCACGCCGTGCTGCCGGGCGGTTGTGGCCAGCGTCTGGTCGAAGTCTCCCCGAGGCACCTGAAACGTCTGAGTTCGTTGCCCGGGAAAGACCTCGGCAAAGCAAAAGCGCGCACGCATCTCGCCTTGAAGAAAAAGGGCGGCGTTCTTAGTCTGGTAGCCGCGGGCGACCACCGCCTCGAGCAAGCCGGCCTCGGCGAGGATGTCATTCGAGCGCGGAAGCAGCGACTCACCAATCTGGAAGCGGGGGAAGGTCCCCGCCTCGAGCGTCATCACCCGATGCTGGTGTCGCGCCAGGATGGACCCTGCGACGCTTCCGGCGGGTCCCGCCCCGATAATGAGGACGTCAGTGTCCATCGGCGGTGCCCGGGTGCCGGTGTATTCGCGAGACGCCGACGGCACAGGCGGCGCCGAGAATGACGGCGCAACCACCCCCGACAAGCAATCCTCCCACCAGCATGTCGAGGAACAAGTTCGGCACCAACGTCGTGAGTGGAATTCCACGAAAATGAGCCAGCCGGAGCGGGAGCCAGTGGCCACGAAGCACGAGGGTCCCCAGTTGGGCGGTGGCGAATAGGACCACCGGCGTAAGCGGAGGAATCGAAATCTGGACGCCGAGGAGGACGGCGATGACGTTGAGACGGAACAGCCTCGCCAACATCAGCCCAAAGAGAACCTGAAAGCCCAAGAACGGACTACAGCCCAGCATCACGCCCAACCCGACGGCGACGGCGACTCGTCTGGGGCTCGTGTACTGCTGCGCGAGCATTTCGAACTGCGCTCGGATGTGACGAACAAGATACACGCTTGGGTGTACCTCTTTTCCGCACGCCCCCGCCAGCCAGCCGGCGTTTGACAACGAAAGCGCCCAGGCGCGAGATGTCCTCGTGAAGCCTGAACCCGCTGCGGGCTGCTCCGACCACGCTCAGGCGTGCGTCATCGTTCCCGTCTTCAACAATGCCCGCACAGTGGGCGACGTCGTATGCGCAGCGCTCAAATATGTCACGACGGTTATCGCCTTCGATGACGGCTCGACGGACGGCTCCGGTGAGAAAGCGCAGGCAGCAGGCGCAACCGTTCTTCGCCACAACTCCAACACAGGCAAGGGAACGGCACTCCGTCAGCTCCTCGAAGCTGCCCACCTGCGGGGCTTTGCCTACGCCATCTCGCTGGACGCGGATGGACAACACCTTGCGGAGGACCTGCCCCACTTCCTAGAGGCTGCGCTGAAGAATCCGGGCGCGCTCATTCTCGGCGCCCGGGACTTGGTCGCTGCGGGTGCTCCAGCCTCGAGCGAGTTTGGTCGCAAGACGTCCAATTTTTGGATCTGGTTCGAAACGGGCATCCGGGTGCCAGACAGCCAGTCTGGCTTCCGGGGCTATCCACTTCCTGAGTCCGTACAGCTGAAGGCGCGAGGCCGACGCTATGAATTCGAGGCGGATATCCTGCTCCGGGCAGCGTGGGCTGGAATCCCAATCCACACGGTGCCCATCCACGTCGTTTATCCCGCCGACCGCGTGACGCATTTTCGTTTGGTTGTGGACAACATCCGCATTGTGGCTCTCAACACGGCCGCCTGCCTCCGGATGCCCCTCCCATTCCTGCTCGGCCCCAGCTTGAGACGCCTTCCCCGTCACCCCGGATTGTCCCTTTTCGCACTGCGCCGCTGGGCCTGGCTCGGCGGACAGGGACCCGGCTGGCGGGCTGGGGCTGCCGCTGCTGGCATTGTGTGTGGCCTCGACACGGTCGAGCCCTGGCTACGGCTAGCCGCTGGACTGGCCTCCGTGCTCGCTGGGCTCGGTGCCCTCCCCGCCCTGGCTGCCGCAACCACATATGCGGCCCTCGTGCACCAGGGCGTTCACCCGGCCATCGCGGTGGCGATGGTCGTGGCAGCCTTCGCGTTGCTTGGCCGCCTGGAGGCGATGCGCTTGCCGCCATGGCCCCGGGCAACGCAGTGGACAGGCCGAAGCCGCGGGGGCGTGTTTGGCCACTGGTTCTTTTTCCAGGTGACGCGACGCTTCGGACTCTCCCTCGCCTACTGGGTTCTCTACCCAGTGACATTCTATTTTTTTTGCACGTGGCGTTCAGCGCGCAACGCCTCGCTGCAGTTCCTCGAACGGGCACTGGGGCCGGCGCCATTGCCGGTGCGCCTCGCCCGGACCTATCGCCACTTCCTTGCTTTCGCCCGAACGATGGTGGACCGCGCGTTCTTCGCCATCCGAGGCAAGGGGGGGTTCCGTTATGAGGAGAATGGCATCGACCACATCCGGGCGGCTGCCGCGAACGGTCGCGGCGCAATCCTACTCACCGCCCACGTGGGGAACTGGGAGGTCGCGGCTGAGCTGCTAGGAGAGGCGGGAAAGAAGCTGGCCGTCGTCGCCTACCGCGGGGACCACGAGAAGTTGACGCGATACATGGACCAAGCGCAGGGTCCGCGGCCGCGGATCATCGATGTGGGCTCGGACATGTTCTCGTCGTTGGAGATGCTCCGGTCGCTCCGGGAGGGTACCGTCCTTGCCGTGCAAGGAGACCGCCCCATGGACCGTCATGTGGTCCGCCTTCCCTTCCTAGGCCGCGAGGCCCCCTTCCCGGTGGGTCCCTTTTTGCTTGCCGCTTTGAGCGGCGCACCGCTGATCGCAACGTTCTCGGTGCAGGTGGCACCGGCGACCTACCACTTTTTTGCGGAACCGCCGGCAAGACTGAGCTTCCGGAGCGACCAAACCCGCGACGCTCAACTGCGGACGTGGGTCCAGCAGTACGTTGCTCAGCTCGAAGCGCTCGTGCGCCGATATCCATACCAGTGGTTTAACTTTTACGAGTTTTGGGATGCCGCACCACCGACTCCCGTCAAGAAACCTCCGGCGCGCCGCGCTGCCGAGCGTGAAGCTCAAAGACCAGACGCCGGACATCCGCCCCCAAAGGCCGATCCGGGTCGACCGGTAGCACCCATGCACTGAGTTGTTCCAGGAGTGCGCTGCCCGCCACGGAAGTTGGAAGCGGCGCCCCCAGGTACGCTGCCTGTCGCAGGGCAAGGGCAAGGGAGGCCTGAACCAGAGCAAGCCTCTCGGCCTGTCGCAGGGCTTCGAGCGCTGCCTGCGTTCCAAACGGGACCACGTCCTGGTTGTGGCCATTGGTCGGAAGGCTTTGGATGCTGGCGGGAGTTGCGTAACGGCGCATCGCGCCGACAATCGCCGTCGCCGACAGGTTCACCCCGGCGAGCCCCGATTGGGCTCCAGCCTTGGCAGAGAGCAGCAGCGGGAGGCCTCCATTGCGAGCCGGATCAAGAAGTAGGTCGAGCTGGCGCTCTGCAAGGTTAGCAAGCTGTGTGAGCGCCAGGTTGAGCGCGTCGGAGACGAATGCGACCTGCTGGCCAAAAAAATTTCCCCCGTGAGTCACCCTTCTCGCTTCGGGGAAGAACACCGGATTGTCGCTGACGCCGTTGAGGTCGCTGGTAATCACCAGCTGCCCGTGGTTAACGGTCTCCTCGACCGCGCCAACCAGCTGCGGCACGCACCGGAGGCTATACGCTTCCTGCAGCGGCCGGTCCCTCTTCACTGTCGAACCGCACAATAGAGCTTCCAGTTGCTGCGCTACCCTCTGCCCCGCAGGATGGCCCGCCAGCGCAAGGAGCTCGGGCGTGGCGAAACTACCGGACGCGCCGATTGTTTCGACGAGCAACGCCGAGAGCTCCAGAGCCACTGAGACTGCTCGGCGCGCGGAGGCTACCGCGAGCGAGGCCGCCGCAGCGGTCAACGAAGTGCCGTTGACCAGTGCGAGCGCGTCCCGACCTTGGAGAACCAAAGGGCGCAGCCCGCCGCGCTCCAACGCAGTAGCGGCCGGAAGACGTTCCTCGCCTAGGAATGCCTCGCCCTCACCGCAAAGCGCCGCTGCAGCGTGTGCCAGAGGAGCGAGGTCTCCGCTTGCGCCAACGGACCCCCACTCCGGGACAGCCGGCGCCCAAGCGATGGCCAAGGCGGCGCTCAGCGCGTCGAGGACGTCCACGCTGACCCCGGAGTGCCCCTGCCCCATTGACCACGCCCGCGCTAGTAACATCGCCCGCACAACAGCCGGCGAGAGCATGTCTCCCTGGCCGGTACGAAGGTGTTTGAGAAGCCCGCTCCCCTGAGCCAACGCATCGGCAGACGCACTGAAGGACACCAGCGGCCCGAAACCGGTGGACAGTCCGTAGATTGCGTTGCCCGCCTCGGCATGTTCCTTCACGAAGCGGGCGCATCGTGCCACCCGGTCACGGGCGAAGGTGGAAAAAGAAAGCACGATGGGCTGCGCCGCCCCCTCCAGGTCCGAGGGCTGCAGCGCTCGCCGACCGTCGAAGTTCAGGCTGAGAGACGGGGGGCTCATATTTGATAAAAAAGAAGCTGGGCACGCTGCCGGGACACCTTTCCGGTAGGCGTCGTGCACGCGCTCCAAAAGGCCTCCGGCATTAGGATGGGTTCGAGATGGGGTACAGGGAGCGCAAAGGTCGGCGGCACCTCGCCCCGGAGTAGCAGAGGCTGGACAGCTTCGCGGCCCTGACCAATCAAGAGAACACGCCCGTCGTAGGGTCGCTCGAGGGGAACCGGATTGACCATCCGCCCATTATTGAGCTTGAAGAGCTCGTCTTTCCTTCCTTGAAAGACGAAGCCTTCGCCGGAGCGCGTCGCGAGGTCGCCAGTGGCGCGCCAGCCATCTGCCGAGACAACGGGGATGAGCTCCTCGCCTTGCACATAGCCCATGGCCAGGTTGGGGCCTCGCAGCGCAAGCTCGCCGACGCGTTCGCCAGAAACGGGGCGCAGGACCAGCTCACACCCAAGCGGACGTCCGAGGAAGTCATCGTGCTCCCACTCGCCGGCATTGCCGAGCGAAGCGCCCGGCGCACACTCCGTCTGTCCGTACCCCACGCGAAGTTGAGTCGCTTGAAGACGGCGGCGGACTTGCCCTAGGACGGGCGCGCCGCCCACGATGCCCGACCGCACCTTGCCGAGGCCTCGGTCGGAAAGGCGTTCGAGCATCCGGGGGACCGTGAAGAGACAATCGCCCGGCGCGGCATCGAATAATTCCGGAAAGGCAGCGGCCGGGACGGAACGAAGTGCACCTTCGTACAGAAGCGCCATCAAGAGCTCGAGGGTGAACCCGAAGGCGTGGCTCCACGGGAGGTAGCCGGTGATGGCGTCACCCGGGCCGTAGCCGAGCGCTGCATGGTGGGTGTCAGCAACATGCATGAGGGCTTCGGCTGAGACCGCCACAGGCCGCGCGGTTCCTGCGCTCCCGCTCGTGAAGAAGATGATGGTCGGAATGCGGGTGGAGGCCGACGGTGATGGGGTTTCGAAAGAATTCCGGCGAAGCCCCTCCCCGAGCGAAGTCACGGCAGTGACCCCCGCAGCGCGAAGGCGCTGAGTCAGTTCTTCGCCCGAGACGTCGGGGTGGACGGGGACGAAGGTCAGCTCATGCTCGAGACAGGCAATGAGCGTCGCAATGAACTCGGAGCCGTTGGGCAGGACCACACCGAGCCGGTCACCTCTCTTCAACCCCATTCGAACCAGGTCACGCCCGAGAGTTGTCGCGCGCAACCGCGGGTCGGGAAACCGAAATCCGGAGGCGCTCGTCACAGACAGCTCGCGCATGTCAGCGAGGCGATCGGAGAGCGTCAGCGTCGAAATCATCGCTTCGGAGCCTTACTTCCTGCTGTAGGGGCCGCGTTCAAGAGTTAGGGGGTCCTTGTCCGAACTGCAAGTCGTCGTTGGCCGATTCATGGGCGATCTCAACAACTCCAGGGAGTTGAGAGACTCTTTAGAAGTTAGTGCCGACCGGAATGCAGCGCTGCCACACGCATATTCTTTCCCGTCGCAACCGACTTTGAAATCCCCTTGCTTGGGCGACCTGGTCGATTTGAAATTCTGGAGACTTACAACACTAGTTTACCTGGTCTCGCCGCTGGTCCTTCAGCTGCCGGCGCTGATGAGCCGGTGCAGAATGAGGTGGTCGATTCTCGGCTGACTCCGACGCTTCGGACACCTTGCCCCGTGAAGCTCGAGGAGGGCCTTCACAAGTGCGCGCTCGAAACCCTCCAGAGCGCACCGAGTTGCGTCCGGGTAGGGAACCGAAGTCGACAGCCACCGGCGTTTGTCTCCCCGCTCGGGAGCGTCATTCTGAGCTGCGCATGCGCAGCAACTTTCGCCGACGACCCGTCATGAGTTGTGCTTCAGGAAGAGCGACATCAGCATCTTGCTGAAGTTGACGGTCTTCGGCTGCTTCTTCTTGTCTATGAACTTGTTTATGCTGAGCAGCGCCTTGACAGCGATGGCCCTCTTGACTATCTTGGGCTTGCCGTCCATGTCGTTGACAGCCTTCTGCAGGTGCTCCAGTAGCCCCTGGGCGTCCACGAACTCTGTTATCGGGATTATCTTGTTGTCGCTGTCGAGGAAGATGTAGCATCCGGCCCCGCAGGCGAAGTGGATCGAGA
>JBKQJL010000172.1:0-9438 GCA_052147975.1 Myxococcaceae bacterium | reverse complement strand
CGCGGCTACGCCTCACTCGACTACGAGTTGGCCGGCTACCAGCCGGCGGAACTGGTGAAGCTGGACATCCTCATCAACGGTGACCCGGTCGACGCGCTCAGCGTGATTGTCCACCGCGAGCGGGCCTACCAACGCGGGCGGGACGTCTGCGCCCGGCTCAAGCAAGTCATCCCCAAACAGATGTATGAGGTGGCCATCCAGGCAGCCATCGGCAGCCGGGTGATTTCGCGGGAGACCATCTCCGCGATGCGTAAGAACGTCCTGGCGAAGTGCTACGGTGGCGACATCAGCCGAAAGCGAAAGCTCTTGGAAAAACAGAAAGAAGGAAAGAACCGGATGAAGCAGGTGGGGAGCGTGGAGATTCCCCAGGAAGCATTCCTCGCCGTCCTGCGGACGGACGAATGAGCGCGCCCATGGCCAGTGCCACCGGGGGGCAAGAGGGGACGGGCCTGCTCGGGCTTCTGTCGGCGCGGCGCACCGAGGACCAGGAGCGCCTGCGGCGCCTGTTGTACGCGCGCGACCTCTTGTCGAGCCTCTGGGCGCCGGTTACCGCTCTGGCCCTGCTGCTCATTCCCTACTTGTTGCTGGTCGAGTTGTTTCCGTCGACTGGGCACTGGGCGGCGCCGGCCATGCGTGGCTTGGGCCTGCTCAGCTTTCTATGGTTTGCCGGGCTTTTGGCGTTTCGACTGGTGGCGCGGCAACCCGCGCGGCTGCGTCGGTTGCGCCACGAGGCGCGGGAGGCGACCGCGGACGTCGATGCAGCGCTGCGTGCCCGCGGTGCAAAAATCGACACCCGGGCGCGCGAGCGCCTGGTGGAGATGGCGGCCCGCGTCGACGCAAGCATGCTGGGGGGCGACGCGGAGGCTCTGGAGAAGCATCTGCGGGCCTTGGTGGACGCTGGCTCCGCCTTGCCCGGCAAGAGCCGGAACGAGACGGCCGACCTGGTGGTCGGGCTGGCCAAAGCGCTGGCGGTAGCGCTCCTCATCCGCACCGTACTGGTGGAGCCCTTCAAAATCCCCTCTGGGTCGATGATTCCCACCCTCGAAATCGGTGACCAGATTTTCGTGAACAAATTCATCTACGGGGTGCGCATCCCATTCCTCAACATCGTCCCCTTCGCGCTGGTGCGGGAGCCTGAGCGGGGGGACGTCATCGTCTTCAACAATCCGGCGGACACCTCGAAGGACTTCATCAAGCGGGTGGTGGGAATTCCGGGAGACGTGGTCGATATTCGCGACGACGTCGTCTTCATCAACGGCCGCGAACAGCCGCGGACGCTGAAGTCGGAAGACTTTCCGGCCTGGAAAGAGGAGCCCAGCCGAGCTGACTGGTGGCTGCTCGGCCTCTTCGAAGACGACTGGAGAATGGAGCTGGACCAGCTGTATGAGGAAAACCTCAGCGGCCACCTTCACCCCACGCTGCAGCGGCCGTTACAGCCGCGCTCCATGGAGAATGGGCCCTTCCGAGTGCCGGACAAGGCGGTCTTTGTGATGGGCGACAACCGCGACGACAGCGCCGACAGTCGCGTGGGCTTCGGCGGCAGGGAGCGCCCGGCCTATGTCCCGTACGGCAACATCAAAGGCAAGGCGATGATTGTGTGGCTGTCGCTCGGGCACGGGGGACTCTTCTCCCGGCTCTTCGGAGGCACCGGCATCCGCACAGACCGCTTTTTTCACCCAGTGCGGTAGGACCGGGCGCTCCCCAGAGCCCATGGCATTGACGAGCGTCGGACTGGCACTGTACCTACAGGCCCACCGTGCTCAGCGCCCGCGGAGCGGTCAGTCTCGTCACCCTCTTCTTGCTGCTGGTGTTGCTTGCGGCGGCCTACGCCGGTTGGCTCTATATCCCGGTCTACCTGGACAACCTGGACATGCGTGAGGCCGTGGCGGCGGCTTTCAACCGCATGGGCACGGACCCGGACGACGGACGCGTCAAGACCTTCCTACTGTCGCGGGCCAACGCCATTGGCACCCACTGGGAGACCCAAGGGGGAGTGCGTGTGGAGAAACCCGGTCTCGGCCTAACCGAGGCGGACTTGGTGCTGGAGCGAGAGTCCTTCTCGGAACGCACGGGAAGCGTGCAAGTGGACTACCAGCGGGAGATTCGACTGTGGCCCACCGACAACTTCAAAACCCTGGACTTCCACGTGGAGAAGGCAGGGACGTTGCCCAGGTGAAGCCGCACGCCCGGAAGAATCTGCTCACCACCGAGGGGATGTCCCGGGAGGCGGTGGAGTCCCTCTTCGCACGGGCGCGCCTCCACGCCCGCGGCATCGAATCCGGTCGCTCGGTGCGAGCGCTGGAAGGCAAGGTGGTGGCCAATCTCTTCTTCGAAGCCAGCACCCGGACCCGGCTGTCCTTCGAACGGGCCGCCAAGGCCCTTGGCGCCGACGTCCTCAACTTCACCGCCCAGACGTCGAGCGTGGCCAAGGGCGAGACGCTGATGGACACGGTGCGCAACGTCGAGGCGATGGGTGTTGCCGCTGTGGTCATCCGCCATGCGGCCTCGGGAGCCGCCCACCTTGCCTCCCGCCACGTCCAATGCGCGGTGGTGAACGCCGGCGATGGGACGCATGCGCACCCCTCCCAGGCCTTGCTCGATGCCTTCACCCTGCACGAGCGTTGGGGCTCGCTCGAGGGTAAGACGGTGGCCATCGTCGGCGATGTCCTGCACAGCCGAGTCGCCCGCAGCAACCTCTACTGCCTCACGACGCTGGGGGCCAAAGTCCTCTTCGCCGGTCCCCCCACTTTGATGCCGGCCGGGTTGGACCAGCTGGGCGGTCGGGTGGCAGGCTCGCTGGAGGCGGCGCTGGCCGAGGCAGACGCGGTGATGGTGCTGCGAGTCCAAGGCGAGCGGCAGACCGCTGGCTATGTGCCTTCGGTGCGCGAGTACGCGCGGCTCTATGGCCTCACCGCCGAGCGCGCCGCGCGGCTCAAGCCCGGCGCGCTGGTGATGCACCCAGGCCCGGTGAACCGCGGCGTGGAGCTGGCTCCGGAAGTGGCCGATGGTCCGGCCAACGTTATTCTCGCCCAGGTCACCTATGGTGTCGCCGTCCGGATGGCCATCCTCGAGGCCTGCGCTTGAGCCCCGCGGCCTTTCTTCTCCGCGGTGGCCGGCTGATTGACCCGAGGCGCGGCATCGACGCGGTGCAGGACGTCCTGCTTCGGGGAGGCCAGGTGGTGGCCACCTCGGAGCGGCCGCTGGCCGCGGATGGGGCTCGCGAGGTGGACGTCACCGGCCTCTGGGTTTGCCCAGGCTTCATAGACCTGCACGTCCACCTCCGTGAGCCAGGGGACGAGGGGAAGGAAACCATCCTCAGCGGGACGCGTGCAGCGGTGGCCGGCGGCTACACCTCGGTGGTGGCCATGCCCAACACTCGGCCGCCCAACGACTCGGCACTGGTGACGCGCCTCATCCAGGAACGCGCCGCGGCCGCCCACCTGGCGCGGGTGTGGCCGGCCGGCGCCATCAGCAAGGGGTTGGCTGGCGAGGAGATGGCCGAGCTCGGAGAGCTGGCGTCCGCCGGCTGCGTCTGTTTCACCGACGATGGCCGTCCGGTGATGAGCGCCGGATTGATGCGCAGAGTCCTTCAGTACGCCCGGGCGCTCGGACGTCCGGTGATGGTGCACGAGGAGGACTTGACGTTGTCGGCCGGGGGAACTGCCAACGAGGGCACCCAGGCGACGCGGCTCGGGCTTCAGCCCATCCCCCGGTCCGCCGAGGTAACGATGGTGGCGCGGGACTTGGTTCTCCTGGAGGAAGTGGGAGGGCACCTTCACGTGGCGCACGTCAGCTGCGCGGAGAGCGTCCGGCTGCTTCGCCAGGCCAAAGCACGGGGCTTGCGCGTCACCGCCGAGGCGGCTCCCCACCACTTCACGCTCACCGATGCGGCGGTGGCCGAGTGGAACACCGACGCGAAAATGACGCCCCCCCTGCGTGGGCCCGAGGATGTGGCGGCGGTCCGCCAGGGCCTCGCCGACGGGACTCTGGATGCCATCGCCACGGACCATGCACCGCACGGCATCCTCGACAAGCAACTCCCCTTTGCCGAGGCCGCCAACGGAGTCGTCGGTCTGGAGACTGCGCTCCCGCTGACCTTGGCCCTGGTGCGCTCCGGCGTCCTCACCGCCACTCGGGCCGTGGAGCTGCTCTCCGCCGGGCCGGCCGCCGTCTTCGGGCTTCCTGGGGGGCAGCTGGTGCCCGGCGCTCCGGCGGACGTGACGGTCCTGGACCCGGCAGCCGAGTGGACGGTGGACCCCCACCGTTTTCACTCGCGAAGCCGAAACACGCCATTTGCCGGGATGCGGATGGTAGGTCGGGTGGTGCACACCTTCGTGGGCGGCCAACCCGTCTTCTTCGAGGGTGCGCTGCAGAGAGAGGAGACACGTTGAAACGCGCCACGCTGGCCCTGGCCGATGGCCTGGTCTTCGAAGGCTGGGCCTTCGGCGCGCAGGGAGAGCGCGTCGGGGAGGTGGTCTTCAACACCTCCATGTCCGGCTACCAGGAAATTCTCACCGACCCGAGCTACGTCGGACAGATTGTGACGATGGCTGCACCGGAAATGGGCAACGTCGGCACCAACGGGCTGGACCAGGAGTCGGCCCGTCCGCATGCGGTGGGGATGGTGGTGCGCAGTTTGAGCGAGGCGCCCAGCAACTGGAGGGCGGAGCAGTCCCTGGACAGTTATTTGAACGCGGCCGGGGTGGTGGGCATCGCCGGGCTAGACACCCGCCGGCTGGTGCGCCACTTGAGGACGCACGGTGCGCAGATGGGCGTGGTGAGTAGCGAAGGGCACTCTGCCCCCGCGCTGGTGGAGCGAGCCCGAAGCGCGCCCGGCATGGAGGGGCGAGACTTAGTCACCGGCATTTCGGCAAGCACGGCCTATGAGTTTGCCGAAGGGATGCCGGACATTTTCGGCACCAAGCGTTCGCCACTCGCCCGACGCTTTGACGTGGTGGCCTATGACTTCGGCCTTAAGCGGGCCATGCTCCAGCTGTTGGTGGAAGCCGGCTGCCGCGTCACGGTCGTCCCGGCGGCAACACCGGCCGTGGAGGTGTTGGCCAGGAAGCCCCATGGCGTGTTTCTCACCAACGGCCCTGGAGACCCGGCAGCGGTGCCCGGTGCCGAGGCGGCCGTCGCGGGGTTGCTCGGCCGGGTGCCCGTCTTCGGCATTTGCCTCGGCCATCAAATCCTCGCCCGCGCGGTGGGGGGACGGACGTACAAGATGAAGTTCGGCCATCGCGGGGCCAACCAGCCGGTGAAGGACCTGGTGACAGGGCGAGTGGAGATTACGGCCCAGAACCACGGCTTCGCGGTGGAGCCGGACAGCCTCAAGGGCAGGGCGGTGGTCACCCACCTCAATCTCAACGACGGTACGGTCGAGGGCTTGGACGTGCCCGATGGGCGCGCCTTCAGCGTTCAATACCACCCAGAGTCGTCTCCCGGGCCACATGACGCGCGCCACCTCTTCGCTCGCTTTACCCGTGCGATGGCACGCTAGACTGGGACCGCCAATCGAAGATGGAGCCCGCTTCCTACCCGCCGCTCCTGGACTCGCTCTTTGCTCTGGCGAGCCACGAGGAACGCAAGCCTGACGTGCTGGCGGCCAAGGCCGAGTACTTCCGGCTCACCGGAGAAGTCTTCGAGGACGACCGCAATTTCGAGATGCGAATGGCGTGCTTCCTCGATTTCTACGTCTTCGACTACCGCTCGAAGAGCTCGGGACGGACGCCGGCAGAGGAGTTTCACGCGGCCAAGCTGAGTGCCGGCGCTCCCGATGCGGCCCTGGTCGAGGCCTTCATGCACACCGTGCATGGCCTCTTCGAGGTGCGGAAGCTTGGGCCCGGCGTGGTGCGTCTGCGGGAGCTCTTCAGTGGGGTAGACCACGACGTCACCGAGCGCCGCGCACTGGCTGGTTTGCAGAAGGGCGACGTGCTCGAGGCGCGCCTCATCCCGCTGGACGGGAGGTTGGTCTTCTCGCCAGCCTTCTGCTTTCACCCGCGGGAGGCGGTGAAGGCCATCAAGCGTGAGGTGAAAAGGAGGAAGAAGAAGGAGCCGGAACGCCCGCCGCAGGAGTTGGTGTGGGAGGCGGCCAAGCGCGCCATGAAGGTCGACCGGTACCGGCAAATTGCCGTCGAGAAAATCTACGACTTCGAGCAGCTGCGGCTGTGAGGAGCGGTCGGGCTTGGGCTTTGGACTTCGCCCACATAGACGAAGACAATGCCCCCACTGAGGGAGCGGGCGCGCCGGGTGGAGAAAGCGCCGGCCTGGTCCATCAGCGCGAGAAAGCGCTCGCCAGCCGGGAATGCCGCAGCCGTCCTCGGCAGGTACGTGTAGGCCGAGCGGTTTCCGGTGAGGAGTCCGCCTAACCGCGGCATCAGCACCCTCGAGTAAAAGCGGTAAAGAGCGCCCCACACGCCGCTCGGCTGGCCGAATTCGAGCACCACCACCCGACCGCCGGGCCGCACCACGCGCGACATCTCCTGCAGGCACCGCACCGGGTCATCCACGTTGCGAATGCCGAAGGCAATGGTGGCAATGTCGAACGAGCCAGACGGGTAGGGCAGGGCGAGCACGTCGGCCACCTCGAAGCGGACGTCGCCGAAGCCGGCCCGACGGGCTTTTTCATGCGCTGGACCCAGCATCGGCGCGCAGAAGTCCATGGCCACCACCGTCCCCGAGGGCTCCACCGCGCGCCTCAGGGCGAGCGCCAAGTCGCCGGTTCCGGTGGCGCAGTCGAGGACACGCGCGCCGGCGGCGGCGCCGCTTTCCTGCACCGCCACCCGTCGCCACAGACGGTCCACCCCGAGCGAGAGCACGACGTTGGTGACGTCGTAACGGGGCGCGATGGAGGAGAACATCTCGCGGACTTGCTCGCTCACAACACCCTCACGTTGGCCGCCGGCGTCGGCCGCGCGTGCAGCGTGCGGCCGACCGCGTGCAGGACCGGCGGCAGTCTCCGCATGAGGTCAGCAAACATCTCCGGGGTGAGGGCCTGGGCGCCGTCGCACAGGGCGTCCTCGGGACGTGGGTGCACCTCCACCAAAAGCCCGTCGGCGCCAGCGGCGGCTGCTGCCAAGGCCATCGGGATGACGAGCTCGCGGTTTCCGGTGGCATGGCTCGGGTCAACCATCACCGGCAGGTGGGTGCGGGCCTTGGCCAGCGCCACCGAGGCGAGGTCCAGGGTATTGCGCATGGCCGACTCGAAGGTGCGGATGCCACGCTCGCAGAGGATGACTTGCTCGTTGCCGCCGTCGAGCAAGTACTCGGCGGCCAACAGCCACTCCTGAAATGTCGCCGCCAGGCCGCGCTTGAGCAGCACCGGCCGGCGCACCTTCCCCAGGGCGCGAAGCAGCGGAAAGTTTTGCATGTTGCGCGCGCCCACCTGGAGCATGTCCACGTGGTCGATGAGGGAGGCGAGCTGCTCGGTGTCCAGCACCTCGGCCACCACCGCCAGGGAGTGCCGGGTGCGCGCCCGCTCCAGAAGCTGCACCCCCGGCTCTCCGAGGCCCTGGAAGGCATAGGGGCTGGTGCGCGGTTTGAAGACGCCGCCGCGCAAGAGGTGCGCCCCGGAGTTGGCCACTGCGGCGGCCGCCTCTTGAAGCTGGGCCGGCGTCTCCACGGCGCAGGGCCCGGCCGCGACGACGAAGGCCGAACCTCCCACCTCCACCGAGCCCACCACGACGCGCGTCCCGGCCGGCCGGGCCGACCGGAGCACGCGCCGCGGGAGCGCGGGGTCAGGCTCTTGGCTGCTCCGGGTCATCAGAGGAGGTTCACGAGGTTCAAGGCGTCTTGAACTTCTTGGTGCATTGGTTACCACGGGCGGCGTAGAAAACAACACGAAGTGGCCAACCGACGCAGCGAGGACTGATGGAAGGGGTGACGGAAGCTGTGGCGCAGGTGGTGGGCATCGCCCAGCGTCTGCGCGAGGACGAGCACCGGCGCCTCCGGGCCAACTTGCAGCCCCTCTCGCTCGCTTGGTGTGAGGGCGCCAAGCGCTTTTTCGGCACGGGCGAGGCGGCGGTGCATTCCGGCAACTCGGCCGCCTCCGTCCTGGCCGCCGCGGAAGGGGCGCCGGTGCAGGTGACGGGCCCGGCGTTGGCGCCGCCGGCCCCCTGGTTCTGCGGCTTCGCCTTCGACGCCGAGGCGCCGACGGACGCCTGGTGGGAAAGCTTCCCGGCTGCGCGCGCCTTCCTCCCCCAGCTGCTGTTGGCGGAGGGGCTCGACGGCGCCAGCCTCACCGCCTACCAGGCCGTCGCCTCCGACGGCGAGGCGCCCGCCCGCGCGCGCGCCGAAGCTGCCCTGCGGCGGGCGTTGGCCAGCCCTGCCACGCAGCCCCCGCGCCCGTCGGCCTCAGCAGTGGCGTCGGTGCGCGAGGACCGCGCGGCCTGGGACGTCCTCGTCGAGCAGGCGCTCGAAGCACTGCGCTCGGGCATGCTGCGAAAAGTGGTGTTGGCGCGCGCCCTGGACGTCTCCGCGGAGGTCAACTTGGAGATTGGTCGCGCCGTGGAGCGCGCGTCCGCCGCCGCCGGCAGCGCCGTCGTCTTCGCCGTCGCCTCGACGGACGGGACGTCCTTCTTGGGGGCCTCCCCAGAGCGTCTGCTGCGCGTGGTGGGTCGCCGTTTCTGGACGCAGGCGCTGGCCGGAAGCGCTGCACCGAGCGAGGCGGCGCGTCTGGCGGCGAGCGCAAAGGAGGTGCGAGAGCACGGGGCGGTGGTGGAGGACGTCCGCGCCGCGTTGGACGCTGTTGCCGAGCGGCTGGAAGTCGGGGAAGCCACCTCTCTTTCATTGGGCTACGTCACGCACTTGGACACCCCCATAGAGGGCACGCTGCGCAAAGGCGTGACGCCGGCAGAGGCCGCGCTGGCGCTGCACCCCACGGCCGCAGTGAGCGGGGCCCCGCGGCAGCGCGCCCGTGGCTTCCTCCGTGCCCACGAGCGGCTGGCCCGCGGGTGGTACGCCGGGGTGGTGGGTTGGGTGGGCCCCGAGGCCGCCGACTTACGTGTCGCGCTGCGCTGTGCGCTGGTGCGCGGCTGTGCCGCTCGCCTCTTCGTCGGCGCCGGGGTGGTGGAGGGCTCGAGCGCCTCTGGCGAATGGGAAGAGACGCGCCGCAAGGCGCTGCCCATGCTTCAAGCGCTGCTGGGGGAGGCGACGTGGCCTCGCTGAATACACTCTGGGCCCGGGCGGTGGTGCAGGAGCTGGTGCGCGCCGGCGTGCGCCATGCGGTGGTGGCTCCCGGCTCGCGCAGCGCTCCTCTGGCACTGGCTTGCGTCGAGGCAGCTCCTCTTCTGTCCGTGACGAGTGTGGTGGACGAGCGCACGGCGGGCTTCTTCGCATTGGGCATGGCCCTGCAGACGGGGTTGCCGGCCGCGGTGGTGGTGACGTCCGGGACGGCCGGAGCGCACTTGCTTCCCGCCGTCATGGAAGCCTGGGCCGCGC
>JBKQJL010000171.1:0-4139 GCA_052147975.1 Myxococcaceae bacterium | reverse complement strand
CGGTGTAGGGCAGAGCTGAAACAAGGTAGTCCTCGGGTGGAGAGCCCTCGTCAACCTTCATCGGGGGAAGCTCCAAGCGGCGTTGCTGGGAGCGGAAGAGGTCCTGAGACGACCGGGCCTGCCGCTCGTAGACCGCATCTATCCTCTGACGATTCTTGGCCGCGTGCGAGCGCGGCGAGGCGATGGGGACCCATGGCCACCTCTGGACGAGGCGCTCGACCTTGCCAGCCGCACAGGAGAGCTCCAGCGCTTGGGACCTGTCTCCATCGCGCGCGCTGAAGCCGCCTGGTTCGCTGGGGACGACGCCCGGGCGCGCACCGAAGCTGCCAGGGCTCTGCCCCTGGCACTCGAGGTTGGCGATCCGTGGACTGCCGGCGAGTTGCTCCTCTCTTCCTGGCGTGCCGGGGCTGGGAAGCTTCGCCTGCCGCGATGGTGCCCTACGGTCTTTCGATGGCAAATGTCAGGTCGTGCGGGCGCAGCCCGACGGCAGTGGGAGCGCCTTGGCTGCCCGCTCGAGGCGGCCCTGGCCTTGGCCGATTTAAGCGACGAGCAGAGCCTGCGGAGCTCTTTCGTGGCGCTGGAGCACCTCGAGATGCATGCGGCGGCAGCACGGGTGGCAGGACGGCTTCGGGCCTTGGGAAGCCGCCACGTTCCCCGGGGGCGTCGGCCGAGTACCCGTGCGCATCCGGCGGGCCTGACCACCCGCGAAGCAGAAATCCTCACTTTGCTTAGTGAGGGCCTGCGCAATGCAGAAATCGGCAGGCGTCTCTTTATCTCGGCGAAGACAGTGGACCACCACGTCTCCGCCATTCTGGACAAGCTGAACGTCCGCGACCGGGCCCAGGCAGCGCGGTGGCGTCCGCCCGAGGCCACCTCGGGCCGAGGCAACGCACGGCGAATGAACCACTGAAGTCCAACCGACGGCTATCCTCTCTCGCTTCTAGGAAGTACCGAGCTCCCCGCCGAGGAGGCAGACCGGGCATCACGTCGGAGCACCATAACCACCTCGAATAGGGCACCTCGGCACCGAGATGTGGAAACTCTCGCTGCTCTCCCGCATCGACGCGCACCAAACACTTCAAGAGACGAGTGCTAACGATGCTGCCAACAGCGACTCCACGAGCTCTGCGATTCCGTTTCGTTCTACAGAGCGGCGGACGGGATTCGAACCCGCGACCCGGAGCTTGGGAAGCCTTCGCCCCGGTCCCAAACAGACCCATGGGGTCTTGAGTAAGGGTGGGGCTCGAAGCCGCTCTTGCGAGGTGCCAGGGCCATCCCGGAGCCTGTTTGCAACCCTGTTTGCGACGCAGTCGTCCGAACGTACACAGGACCCTTTTTCTGGCTGCCCGTAGAGACCGCTCCCCTGAGCTTCCAGACGCTAGCGTACGCGTCGGCGTGTGATGTACCGAGCGCACCGGCGGGCCCGGCGGGGGTACTTCTCGCCACAGCGCGGCCGGGTCGAAGGGAACGTTGAACAGGGCGAGGCGAACTGGTGTGGCGGGCGCGCCCGTTTACGTCTCCCTCGACCGAGCACGTGCAGCTGCTGCGCGCCGGGACCGCGAGGTCGACCTTTTCAGAAAGTGGTGCAACCGGCCCGATGCTCGTGGGCCGTTCAACGGAAGGCGGCGAGCCATGCGGCGACCGGGACGCACCCGGCGGCGACCGCGAGAGACGCTTGAGCAGCCCGGTTGTGCAGCGGCGGCAGGAGCGACACCCCCGCGCCGGCCAGCACTCCGGCGATGAAGCCGCAGAGATGGCCGGCGACATCGGCGCTCTCCGAGGTTCCCAGGAGGGCAAGCAGCGCCAACCCGCCAACGAGCGGCATCCAAACGCGGCGACTATCCCGCGGCAAGGCTGCCAGCACGCCCAGGGCACCGAAGACCGCAGTCGAAGCGCCGATGGACACGAAGTTGTGGCGCGTGAGCCCCGCGGCGGCCAGGGTTCCTGCTACGCCCGAGAGCAGCATCAGGGCGCTCGCCATCCCTGGGCCGACGGAGCGTGCGAGCAGCGCCAGGAGGAGCCCGCCCAGCACGGCGTTGCCGGCGGCATGGCCAGCGTCCGCGTGCAGGGTCAGTGCGGTGACCGATCGCCACCAGTCGCCGCGGAGGATCGCGGCCGCGTCCGCGCTCCCCCGCTCGAACCAGGGCGAGCCGGCCGACTCCGGGCCCGTCCGGACGTAGAACGTCACGAGTGCAAGAGCGAATGCGAGACCCGCGGCGACTGCTCCGGCTATGGGGTGGAACCCCTCGGGACGGCGCACCTCCAGTGGGTTCTCTTGCTCGAATGCGACGATGGCCACCTCGGCCCGTGCGGCGTCCGTGTCGTCGATTTGGAGCGCCCAGTGCGCCTCTCCCAAGCGGCGCAGCTCGTGCGGGATGCCCTCCTGTTCCAGGACCAGCGACAGGTCCATCGCACGGCGGAAATCGCTCGAGAGGCGCAAGAGCACGCCGGAGCAGCCTACACGGCGACCTCCTCCGTCCCAACGGGAGGCACGCGGACCTCAGACAGGACCTACGAGACACCGCCGCGTCGCTCTACCTCAGGCGGGGCGTGCCGATGGCGGTGGTGCAGAAGGTTCTCCGACACGTAGACCCGCGCATCACGTCCGAGCGCTACGCGCATCTCGAGCTGGACCATCTCGGCGCGGAGATCCGCGAGCTGTCGCTACTGCCGGCCTTCAATAAAAACGGGACAGACACGGGGAGAGGCGAGTGTTGAGCTTGCTGCAAACTGCGACTCGGAAACCTCAGTGATTTCATTTGCTTCAAGGGAGCAGCGGACGGGATTCGAACCCGCAACCTCGAGGTTAGGAAGGCCGCCCTCGGCCCTCGAACGTACCCACCGGGTCTTGGCCTCGCCGCCCCGCAAGACCTCAGGGCGGGGCTCCCAGGCGCTCCTAGCGGTACGTTCGGGAGTACGTTCGGCGCACCGCGAAGTCGTGCGCGCGCCTTCGCGGCCCACCATGGAAGGCGCTCAGGCTTCCGTTTCCTGCAGCTGAGGCGTTCGTGACGTCCCTGACGTACTGCCCTTCCTCGAACATGGCGGCTGCGCGGCAAACGGAAGCGAACTCGGACGCGGGCCTTTTGTGTCCCCGCAGCAGAGTGGCCAAGTTCCGTGGCTCCAAGCGAAACCGGCGAGGCTGAGGACGACGACATCGCCGGTGTAGCAGTGCGGGGCCGCAATTCTTCGGTTACCTCTGCTTCGACCATCGAGGGCGGCGACGACCTCGTCGAAGTTCTCCTGCGTAGTGAAGAGTCAGGCGGCAAACCACGAGATCGACGACTTCACGAACGTCCCACGCTCGCGCCCAGGGCGACGAGAAGCTCGTCCAGCTGCCCGAACGTCTCGCGCAGGCCCTCCCCGAAGCCGATGGCCTCGTCGGTGGCCTCCTTCGACGGATGGAGCTCGTGCAGGACCAGCAGCGTCTTGCCCCCCTTCTCCTCGAAAGTCACCGTGGTGACGGCCTGACCGCCCTCACCTTCCTCGTTGGTCCAGACGAGGCGCGAGGGCGGTGTCACCTCGAGGTACTTGCCGAAGAACGCCATCGTCTTGCCCTCGTGGCCAAACACGAAGCGGTAACCGCCCCCGACACGGACATCCGCCTCGCACGAGAGCAGGGACATGCCGATCGACTTCGGCGCCCACCACTGCTTCAGCAGCTCGGGCTTGGTCCACGCCTCGTACACGAGGCGCGCCGGGCCATCGAAGGTCCGCGTCACGACGAACTCGCGCTCGGACTTCCGTTCCACCGTCGTGGGGTTCTTCACCGGGGTGGGCTCACTTCTTCTTGCTGCGTCGTCCATTGGTCTTCTCCTTCTGTTTTAGTCCCTCGACAACCTTGTCCAACTCGTCAAAGCGTGCGTCCCAGAGCTGGCGGTAGCTCTCGATCCACGCGGTCTCACCCTCCAGTCGGCGCAGGCCGAGCTTGCAGGTCCGCACTCGCCCTACCTTCTCCGTGGTGACGAGCCCCACCTGCTCCAAGACGCCGACATGCTTCTTCATGCCCGTAAGCGTCATGTGGAACTTCTCGGCAAGGTCCGTGATCGAAGCGTCTGCACGGCCGAGTTGCTCCAAAACGCCGCGCCGGGTGGCGTCCGAGAGCGCGGCGAACGCTTGGAAGTTACAAGCTTATTCCTTTG
>JBKQJL010000170.1:0-8810 GCA_052147975.1 Myxococcaceae bacterium | reverse complement strand
CGACGCTGGCCGCCAGCAGCACCGGCCCCGGGGCGCTGGCGTCCTTGGAGAGGTTTTTCAGCGCTGGCTCCACCATGGCCGCGGCGGCGTTGACGTCGCCTCGCTCCAGGGCCACGCGGCCGAAGCCGGCGTACACCTCAGCGTCATTTTGGAGAATTCTCTCCGGGTAGCCCTTCACTCGCTGCAGCAGGGCCTGGGCCCGCAGCGGCTCTCCAGCCGCCAGGTAGTCCGCCGCGCCGCTTTCAGTGGCCTGTACCGCGGAGTAGGTGGCGCCAAACGTCTCCAACAAGGTGAGTTGTCGCTCGAATTCCACGGCCGCCGCGAGGTACTCCCGCTGGGCCTCCAGCACCTGGGCGCGCTCGCCGGCCACCCGGGCCGCCTCGAAGGCGTGTCCCCCCTCCACGTACGTCTTCTCCGCCTGGCCCAGCAGCTGCAGCGCAACGTCGAAGTGGCCGTCCCGGGCGGCCAACAGGCTGCGCTGGCGCTGGGCGGCGGCGCGGAGGAAGCGGTTGTCCGGGCCCTGCAGCTTGGGCTCGGCGCGGTCCAGCGCCTCCTGGGCCCGTCTGTCCTCGTGCTCGGTGAAGGCCAGGCGGGCCTCCATCAAGTCAAACCGCGCGTCCTTCGTCACCGGGGAGGCGCTGGCCCTGGCCCGGGACATGACGGCCAGGGACTCCGGGGCGGGGACGCAGCCGGTGAGGAGAAGCGAGGGGTAGAGGGCCTAGAAGTTGTCCGGCTCTCTGTCGCGCAGCGCACGGGCGGCGGCGGCGCACTTCTCCCACTGGTTTTGCGACCAAAAGGCGTGCGGCTCCACGCGCAGGCGAATGGCGTCGGGCGCGCCGGCCGACAGCCGAATGGCGTCCTGCATGGCGCTGACGACGTCCGTGCTGTTGCCGAGGAAGTAGAGGGCCACCGTGCGGCGCAGCGGCGGCAGGGCAAAGGTTGGGTCCAGGGCCGAGGCCTTGAGGAAGAAGGGCACCGCCTCGTCCCAGCGGTACTGCTGCATGCGGGCCATGCCCTCCAGGTAGGCCTCGGCGGCCCCGGGCGCGGGGGGACGCGCCGCCAGGGCCTTGGCCTCCTGCGAGGCCTCGGCCCGGCTGGCGCCGCGCCGCTGCAGGGCCCACAGGCCAATGAGGCCCAACAAGAGGACGCCCGGCAACAGCGCCGCCAGGAGAAGTCGGGTGGCGGAGGGCGCAGCCTTGGGCGGCCCGGCGTCAAACTGGGGGGTGGCGCTCACGGGGGCACTGGCCAGCGTAGCGTCCGTGTGGGGGCGGCGTCGACGGCTTCGCCGCGACGGGCCGGCCGTGGGGGAAAGGCCCACCTCGGCGTTGGGTGCGCCAACCCCCAAAGGGAGGAGAAGCCCAAGGGGGGGCTGGCTAGCGCCAGAGGAAGCGCGCCTGCAGGCGGACGTCGCCTCCCAGCCGCGTCACCTCCTCCACCTCGAGGTGGACGGCGTCGCCCATCTCCCTGAGGCCCAAGGGCCCAATAAAGGAGAGGGCGTCGGCACCGAGAAGCTTCGGGGCGAGGTACAGCACAAGCGCGTCGGGAAGCCTTTCCGCAAGCAGCGAGGCAAACAGCCTGGCGCCGCCCTCCACCAAGAGGTGCAGCGCCCCCTCCTCGGCCAGCCGCTGCAGGGCGGCCTTCAGCTGCAGGCCGCCTGGGCCCCGCGGAAGGCCCCACACCCTGGCGCCGGTGGGGCCGAGGCGCGCCGCGGAGAGGGTGGCCTTGTCCTCGGCGGACAGCACCACCGTCCGGTGGGTGTCCGGCTGGTGAAAGAGGTGTGCGCTGAGTGGCAGTGTGCCCTCGGTGTCCAGCACCACCCGCAGCGGGTTTCGCCCCTCGCCCCCCTCCAGCCGGGTGGTGAGTTGTGGGTTGTCGGCGCGCACCGTGCCGGCGCCGACGAGGACGGCGTCCACCAGGTTGCGCAGCCGGTGGGCGTCGGCGCGCGCCTCCTCGCCACTCACCCAGCGGGCGTGGCCGCTGGCGGTGGCCAGCTTCCCGTCCAGCGTCACCGCCGCCTTCAGCGTCACCAGGGGCAGGCCTGAGCGCATGGCTTTGAAGAAGGGGCGGTTGAGGGCGTCGGCCTCGGCCTGCAGCACGCCGGTGGTGACGCGCACGCCGGCCTCGCGCAGCCGCAACAGCCCCTTGCCATTCACCAGCGGGTTGGGGTCGGCCGAGGCAGACACCACATGGGCCACGCCGGCGTCGAGAATGGCGCGGCTACAGGGCGGCGTCCGGCCCCAGTGGTCGCACGGCTCGAGGGTGGTGTAGAGGTCCGCCCCCCGCGCCAGCGCGCCGGCCTGGGCCAGCGCCTCCACCTCGGCGTGCGGAGCCCCGGCCTGGGCATGGTGGCCGCGGCCCACCACCCGGCCCTGCCACACCACCACCGCCCCGACGCAGGGGTTGGGGTGGGTGCGGCCCAGCCCACGCCGGGCCTCGGCCAGCGCCTCGCGCATGAAGCGTTCCGCCGAGGCCGGCGGCGGGGCCTCAGGGCTTGCCGGGGCGCTTGCGGGCGGCGGGACGGGGGGAGGAAGCGTCATTCAGCAGGTCCTTCAACTCAGTCATGAATTCAGCAATGTCTCGGAAGCTTCGGTACACCGAGGCAAAGCGGACGTACGCCACCTCGTCCAGCTCCCGCAACCGCCGCATGACGTCCTCCCCCACGGCGCTGGAGGGTATTTCCTTCTCGCCCACCTCCTGCAGGCGGCCTTCCACGGCGCTGACCAGCTCCTCCAGCTGGTCGGAGGACACCGGGCGCTTCTCCACCGCCTTCTTCAGGCCGAGCAGCAGCTTGTCCCGGTCAAAGGGCTCGCGGCGGCCGTCCTTCTTCACCACCAGCGGCATGAGCTCCTCCACCCGCTCGTAGGTGGTGAAGCGGCGCTTGCAGCCGAGGCACTCGCGCCGGCGCCGCGTCACCGCGCCCTCCTGGGACTCGCGGCTGTCGAGCACCTTGTTTTCCGCGCCGTGACAGTAGGGACAGCGCATTGGGGTGGTGGCCGGCCCCCGGGCCCGGGGGGCGTCTAGAGCCGCCCGGCGTAGAGGGGGAAGCTGTGGGCCATCTCTTTCACCTTGCCGCGGACGCGGGAGAGGGCGGCGTCGTCGGTGGCGTTGTCCAGCGCCTCGCCGAGGAGCGCGCCCACCTGGGCCATTTCCGCCTCCTTCATGCCCCGGGTGGTGACGGCCGGCGTGCCGACGCGAATGCCGGACGTCACCATCGGCTTCTCCGGGTCAAACGGAATCATGTTTTTGTTGACGGTAATGCCGGCCTTGTCGAGGGCCGCCTCGGCGGCTTTGCCGGTGAGGCGCTTGGGGCGCAGGTCCACCAGCATGAGGTGGTTGTCGGTGCCGCCGGAGACGAGGCGGCAGCCGGCCCGGGCCAGCGCCTCGGCCAGGGCCTTGGCGTTTTTGACAATTTGCCGCTGGTACTCGCGGAAGCCGGGGCTGAGCGCCTCCTGAAAGGCGACGGCCTTGGCGGCAATAATGTGCATGAGGGGGCCCCCCTGAATGCCGGGGAAGACTTGGCTGTTGATGGCCTTGGCGTAGGCCTCCTTGCACAGCACCAGGCCCCCGCGCGGTCCGCGCAGCGTCTTGTGGGTGGTGGACGTCACCACTTCCGCCAGCGGCACCGGGGAGGGGTGCTCGCCGGCGGCCACCAGCCCGGCAATGTGCGCCATGTCCACCACCAGGGCCGCGCCGGACTCGTCCGCCACCTGGCGGAAGGCCGCGAAGTCGAGCGTCCGGGAGTAGGCCGAGGCCCCCACCACCAGCACCTTGGGGTGGGCCTCCAGCGCCAGCCGCCGCACCTGGGCCATGTCAATGCGCTCCGTCTTGGCGTCCAGGCCGTAGTGCACCACCCGGTACAGCTTCCCCGAGAAGTTGAGGGACATGCCGTGGGTGAGGTGGCCGCCGGAGTTGAGGTCCAAGGAGAGCATCGTGTCCCCGGGCGCCATGAGGGCCATGTAGGCGGCCATGTTGGCCTGGCTTCCGGAGTGGGGCTGGACGTTGACGGCCTCGGCGGAAAACAGCGTACGGGCGCGTTGGATGGCCAGCGTCTCGACGACGTCCACCACCTCGCAGCCGCCGTAGTAGCGCTTGCCCGGGTAGCCTTCGGCGTACTTGTTGGTGAGGACGGAGCCGGCGGCGGCAAGCACCGCGCGGCTGACGAAGTTTTCCGAGGCGATGAGCTCCAGGCCTTCCTCTTGGCGCAGCATTTCCCGCCGGATGAGGTCCGAAATCTCCGGGTCGACTTGCGCGAGGGTGGGGGCGGTGTCCATGGCGGGCGGGGACTCTACCCCAGGGGCGCGACGTCTCGGCCGGCGCCAGCAGCAGCGGCGCTACTTGAAGCGCTTGAAAATGAGGACGCCGTTGGTGCCGCCGAAGCCGAAGGAGTTACTGAGGACGGCATTCACCCGCACCTCGCGCGGCGTGTTGGGCACGTAGTCGAGGTCGCATTCGGGGTCCGGGGTGACGTAGTTGGCGGTGGGCGGAATGACTCCGCGCGCCAGCACCAGCGCGCTGACCACCGCCTCCGCGCCGCCGGCCGCGCCCAGCATGTGGGCCGTCATGGACTTGGTGGAGCTGACCATGAGTTTCTTCGCATGCGCGCCGAAGACGGTTTTGATGGCCTTCGTCTCGTTGGCGTCGTTGAAGGGCGTCGAGGTGCCGTGGGCATTGATGTAGCCAATGTCCTCGGGGGCCATGCCGGCGTCCTGTAGGGCGAGCCGCATGCAGCGCGCCGCCCCCTCCCCTTCGGGCGCCGGCTGCGTCTCGTGGAAGGCGTCGGAGTTGGCGCCGTAGCCCACCACCTCGGCCAGAATGTTGGCGCCGCGCCGGCGCGCGTGCTCGAGCTCCTCCAGCACCACCACGCCCGCGCCCTCGCCCATGACGAAGCCGTCGCGGTCGCGGTCAAAGGGCCGGCTGGCGTGCACCGCGTCGTCGTTTCGGGTGCTGAGGGCTTTCATCACGGCGAAGCCGCCGATGGACAGCGGGGTGATGGAGGCCTCGGCGCCGCCGGCAATGGCCGCGTCGGTTTCCCCAATGCGGATGGACTTGAGCGCCTCGCCAATGGCGTGGGCGCTGGTGGCGCAGGCCGACACCGGAGACCAATTGGGCCCCTTGGCGCCGTAGCGGATGCTGACGTGGCCGGGGGCCATGTTAATAATCATCTGCAGAATGAAGAAGGGGGAGATGCGGTCAAACCCCTTCTCCAGGGCCCGCTTGTGCTGCTCCTCGAGCGAGCCGATGCCGCCAATGCCGGAGCCAATAATGACGGCCACCTTCTCCGGCTGGTAGCCGTGGGGCTTGTCCGTGCCGATGGGCAGCCCGCTCTCCCGCATGGCCATCTCCGAGGCGGCCACCGCGTACTGGGTGAAGAGGTCCATCCGCCGGCTTTCGCGGCGGTCCATCCCCCACGCTTCCGGCTCGAAGTCCTTCACCTCGCCGGCAATGCGGGCCGACAGCTGGCTCGGGTCAAACTTGGTGACCGGCCCCACCCCGGACACGCCCTTGAGGAGGCCAGACCAAGTCTTCTCCGTCCCCGTGCCGAGGGCGGTGATGAGACCGGTACCGGTGATGACGATGCGGCGGGCAGCCACGAATGCCAGGCCCTACTTCTTGTGCGAGTTGATGTAGTTGATGGCGTCCCCGACGGTTTTAATGTTTTCGGCCTCCTCGTCGGGAATCTCCACCTCGAATTCCTCTTCCATCGCCATGACCAGCTCGACGATGTCGAGGCTGTCCGCCCCGAGGTCCTCGATGAACGACGACTCCGGCTTAATCTCATCCTCGCCCACCCCCAGCTGGTCGGCGATGATGGACTTGACCTTCGCCTCGATAGCGCTCGTCGACATGTCGTTGCCTCCGGTACTGCTGAGGTCCTCGTCTAAAGGGCGCCAGCGAGGACCCGTTCTCGGCCGGCGCGTATAACAGGCGGGCCTGCTACATGTACATGCCGCCGTTCACCTTCAACACTTCTCCTGTGGTGTAGGACGCGTCGTCACTGGCCAGAAAGAGCACGCTCTTGGCCACCTCCTCGGCTGTGCCCAGCCGGCCAAGCGGAATGGCCCCCAACAGCCGGGTGCGCATTTCCGGAGAAAGCTTCGACGTCATGTCGGTGTCGATGAAGCCAGGGGACACCGCGTTGACGCGAATGTTACGGCTGCCCAGCTCGTGGGCCAGCGCCTTGGTGAGGCCCGTAAGCCCGGCCTTGCTGGCGGCATAGGCGGCCTGGCCGGCATTGCCCGTCTCCCCCACCACCGAGACGAGGTTGATGATGGCGCCGCTGCGCTGCTTCATCATCGGCCGCGCCGCCGCGCGCGCCAGCGCGAAGGCCCCCTTGAGGTTGGTGTCCAGCTGGCGGTCCCAGTCCTCGTCCTTGACGCGCACCAACAGGGCGTCCACCGCCACCCCGGCATTATTCACCAGCACGTCCAGCCGGCCCTGCGCCTTCACCACCTCCTCCACGCAGCGGGCGCAGGCGGCGGTGTCGGCCACGTCAAATTTGACGGCCCGGGCCTTGGGGCCGGCCAGCCGCACCGCCTCCTCCGCTGCCAGGTCATTGCCGGCGTAGGTGAGCACCACCTCGGCCCCGGCCCGGCAGAAGGCCACCGCGCAGGCGCGGCCAATGCCGCGCGAGCCGCCCGTCACCAGCACCACCTTGCCTGTGAAGTCCACGGGGCTTTTGTCACTCCTGGGCAGCGAGGGCCGCAAGGGCCTTCTCCAGCGAGGGGACGTCCTCCACGTTGAGCACCTGCACCTCGCGGCGAATGCTGCGCACCAGCCCACTCAACACCCGGCCCGGGCCGAGCTCCACCAGGCGCGTCACCCCAGCGGACAGCATGGCCTCAATGCACTCCACCCACCGCACCGGCGCCGTCACCTGCGACAGCAGCAGCGGCACCACCCGGGCCGCCTCGGCGTTGGCGGTGGCTTCGACGTTGCTGACGACGGGCGTCCGCAGGCGGTGCACCTGCACCGAGGCCAGGACGCTGGCCAGCCTCGGCACCACCGGGGCCATGAGGGCGCAGTGGAAGGGGGCCGAGACGTTGAGAGGCACCACCCGCTTGGCGCCGGCCTCCTTGAAGCGCGGCACCGCGCGCTCCACCGCCCGGGCGTGCCCGGCCACCACCGTTTGCTCCGGGGTGTTGTAGTTGGCCGGGGACAGCACCTCGCCCTCGGCCAGCTGCTGGCAGAGCTCGGCCACGCGGCTTGCCGCAAGGCCCAGCACCGCGGCCATGGCCCCCTCCCCTTGGGGCACCGCCTCCTGCATGAAGAGGCCCCGGCTGCGCACGGCCCGGGCCGCGTCGGCCAGGCCCAGGCCCCCGGCGGCGACGAGGGCCGAGTACTCGCCCAGCGAGTGTCCGGCGACGTGGCTGGGGGCCGGCGCCCGGGCCGCCCAGACGGCATGGGCGGCCAGACTCACCGCGAGAATGGCCGGCTGGGTGTTGGCGGTGAGGGCCAGCGTCTCGGCCGGGCCACTGAAGCACAAGGAGGAGAGTCGCTCGCCGAGGGCGTCGTCCACGGCGGCGAAGACGGCACGGGCCTCGGGGAAGGCCTGGGCCAGCGACTGGCCCATCCCCACCGCCTGACTGCCCTGGCCTGGGAAGAGAAACGCGGTCCGCATGGCGTGGTTGTCTGTCCCCTACCAGCGCACCAGCGCGCTGCCCCAGGCCATGCCGGCGCCGATGGACATCATCGCGATGATGTCGCCCGGGTGCAGCCGGCCAGCGCGGTTGGCCTCGTCCAGAGTAATGGGCAGCGAGGCGGACGAGGTGTTGCCGTAGCGGGCGATGTTGAGCCAGCACTTCTCGATGGGGACGCCCAGCCGCTCCATCACCGACTCAATAATCCGGAGGTTGGCCTGGTGGGCAATAATGTGGTCGATGGAGTCGGTGGACATCCCGTTGGCGGAGAGCGCCTCCAGCACCGCCTCGGGCAGCGCCCGGACGGCGTACTTGTAGACTTCGCGTCCTTGCATGGCCACCTTGTTGAGCTTCTTGGCCAGCACCTCCTCGGACTGCGGGTACTTGCTGCCCCCGCCGGGAATGCACAGCGTCTCGGCGCCGGCGCCGTCGGTGTGCAAATGGACGCTGAGGACGCCCCGGGTGTCGTCGTCCGAGGGGCCCACCACCATCGCCCCGGCCGCATCCCCGAAGAGGACGCAGGTATTGCGGTCGGTCCAGTCAATGAGGCGGCTGAGCAGCTCGACGCCCACCACCAGCGCGCGCTTCACCTTGCCCGTCTGCACGTACTGGTCGGCCACGGCCAGGGCATAGAGGCTTCCAGCGCAGGCCGCCGAGACGTCGAAGGCGAAGGCATGCTTGGCCCCCAGCTTGTGCTGGACGAAGGCCGCGCAGGAGGGCATCGGCATGTCCGGGGAGATGGTGCCGACGACAATCATCTCCACTTCATCGGCCCGGGTATGGGCCATTTCCAGGGCGCGGACGCAGGCCTTGACGGCCATGTCCGACGTCAGCTCGCCCTCGGCGGCAATGCGGCGCTCGCGGATGCCGGTGCGCTCGGTAATCCAGCTGTCCGAGGTGGCGACCAATTTCTCGAGGTCGTGGTTGTTGAGGACCTTCTCCGGGGCATAGCCCCCGGTGCCGAGAATCCGCGTGCGAAACACCGTCGTTCCTTTCCTCCCCCAGTAACCTCGTCCGCCTCTCGTACCCTCAAAAGGCCTCTGGTGTCTTCCCTTTCGCGCCCTTGACGGCCCGCGTCGGAAGCCAGGCGCGGGCCTCGGCCATGGCCGACGCAAGGGTGTCTTCCAAATCCGCCTCCACTGTCCGGCGCGCCACGCGAAGGGCGGAGGAGAT
>JBKQJL010000169.1:0-3877 GCA_052147975.1 Myxococcaceae bacterium | reverse complement strand
GCATCCACCTCGCGGCACCGGTCGCCGCGATGATGCTGGACATGAAGCAGTCCTGGGACGAGCTCATCGCCCGCTCGGCCTCCCCGCAGCAGCGGGACCGGATTCTGGCCAACCGGTTTTACCAGTCGCTCTCCAGCGTCCTGGCCGGGAGTCAGGAGTACATTGCTTTGGAGAAGCTGTGGGAGCTGCACGCCTCACGGACTCACCAGCTGGTGGTGCTCGACACCCCGCCCACCGCCCACGCGCTCGATTTTTTGGACGCCCCAGCGCGGGTGCTCGACTTCCTCGGGACGGACAGCGCGCGCTGGCTGCTCAAGCCGGCCCTTCAAGGCGCCAAGCTGGGCTTCCGG
Source organism: Myxococcaceae bacterium (assembly GCA_052147975.1). GTDB lineage: Bacteria > Myxococcota > Myxococcia > Myxococcales > Myxococcaceae > JADGRA01. The sequence continues at coordinate 3,527 of JBKQJL010000169.1, read as the reverse complement.
CTGGTCGGCCTCGGTGGCAACCTCATCAGCCGCACCCTTGCCCGAATTGTCGGGGGGCAAACCCTCTCGGACTTGGCCACCTTCCTGCTCGCGATGAGTGGGTTGAACGAGACCTTTCAGGAGCGCGCCCGCGCGGTCCGCGCCCTGCTCGCCAGCGAGGAAACTGTGGTGGTGCTGGTGACGGGTCCGGCGGCCGAGCGCCGCGAGGAGGCCATCCGCTTTCACCGCTCGCTGCTCGACCAGCGCCTCACCATTGCCGCGGTGGTGGTGAACCAAGTGCACGCCGGAATTGGGCCGGCGGATGTCGCCGCCGCGGCGCGCCTGCCCGAGCCCCTGCGTGGCAAGCTCGAGCGCACCATTTCCGAGGCGAATTCCCTCGCCGAGGCTGACCTCCAGGGCCTCCGGGCCCTGCGGGCGGCGGTGGCTCCCACCCCCCTGTTGACGGTCCCGCGCTTCCCGGGCGAGGTGCACGACTTGAGCGCACTCTGGCGGGCAGGGGCTTACCTGGTCTCCAGTCCGGCCCCAGACGAGGCCCCGGCCGTCAATGGGGCGGTGGCGGGGGCCTAGCGCCCAGGGCACCCGGGTTGGCAGACTCCACCCTTTGCCAGGTCCCCCGTGGCGACCCGCACCCCCTCAAACGGCCCCTGGGGCCTGCTGCTTTTGGCTCTCGGCATGGGCGGATGCGCCAGCGCCCCGGTACGCCCGGCCGTGGAGCAAACGGTGGCCATGCCACCCCTCGAGGTGCAGGGCAACGCGGCCCTGGCCCGGATGAACGCCGAGGAGCTCTTCGCCAACGGTGCCTCGGCCTATGGCAATGGCGACTGGGCCAGGGCCGCGGCTTGCTTCGAGCGGCTGGCGGTCAGCTTCCCCGAGAGCCCGCACTGGCTCCTCGCCCAGTACAACGCCGGGCTGGCGCGCGAGCGGATGGGGGATTGGGAGGAGGCGCGCGGACACTTCGCCGCCATCAGCAAGCCCACCGGCACGGGCGACGCGCTGGACGCGGCATTTCACCTCGCCGAGACGCTGTACCACCTGGGCCGCTACGCCGAGGCGGCGGAGCTGCTCAGCGGGATGGCCGCGCGGCAGGACCTCCCGGTAGGCCGCCGACTGGAGGCCCAGGTGCAGCAGGGCGTCTGCGAAGTCGAGGATGGTCGCCTGGATGCGGGCGAGAAGACGCTTCGTGCGGCGCTGGCCCTGTGGACGGGCGCCGAGGAGCACGAGACGCTCGACGACTACTTCCCGGCGCAGGCGCAATTCTTCCTCGGAGAAATCTACCGGCTGCACTACGCCAGTGTGTCGCTCAACCCCGAGCAGGGCGCCGATCAGTTGGCGAAGGACCTTGAATTCAAAGCCGAGTTGCTCCTGTCCGCTCAGGGCCACTATTTCCGGACCATCAAGATTGGCAATGCCTACTGGGCAACCGCTGCCGGCACGCAGATTGGTGGCCTCTACCAGGACATGTACCAGCAAATTTCCGACTCGCAGGCGCCGAGCGAGCTGAAGGACGAGGAGGCGCGCATCTACCGTCAGGAGCTCCGCAAGCGGGTGCGGGTGCTGCTCACGAAGGCCATCACCGTGTACGAAAGCACGCTCGCGGCCGCAGAACGCCTCGGCTCCAGTGGGCCCTTCGTTGACCGCGCCCGGGAGGGGCTGGAACGGATGAAGCAACTGCTTCTGGCGGATGCGGCCGAGGATGCTCCGGCCGCCTCGACTCCGCCCTCGCCCCCCAGCCCCACCGAGCAGCCCCACGCGCTGGACGCCGCGCCGGCGGCGCGCGCTGCTTCGGGCGGCTCGGGTTGAAGGCGCCTTTCCCCGAGCCGAGACGGGGTGAGGGTTGCCTGGCTGCGGTTTTTGGGTGGCGACGGACAGGCGGGCGCACCGCTAGACTGCCCAGCGGGCAATGCGTGCGTTCGGGCTCGATGTGGGAACCAGGACGGTGGGCGTCGCCCTTTCGGACCCACTCGGCGTCACCGCTCAGACACTGACCACCCTGCGGCGCACCGGGCTGCGCGCCGACCTGGCAGCGCTCAGGAAGCTGGCCGAGCTGCATGACGTTACCCAGGCCGTGGTGGGGCTGCCGCTCAACATGGACGGCAGCGAAGGGCCGTCAGCGGCGCGCTCCCGGGCCTTTGGCGAAGCGCTCGCCAAGGCACTCGGCGTCCCGGTGGAGTACTGGGACGAGCGGCTGTCGACGGTGGCGGCCAACCGGGCGTTGCGCGAGTCCGACCTCTCGCCGGAACGACGCCGCGCAGTGGTAGACCAGGTGGCGGCAGCACTCATCCTGCAGGGCTGGCTCGATGCCCACCGCGCCACGCCACCAGGAGACTTTGAATGAAGAGACTCCTCACCCTCACCCTGCTGCTGCTCCTTGCCCTGGCGCTCGGGGGCGGCACGGTGTGGTGGTGGCGGGAGCGAGAGCTGGACGCGTTCGCCGCGACTCCCTTCGGCCCGAGCGAGGCGCGCGATGTCACCGTGCCGGCCGGTAGCAGCCCCCGCACCGTGGCAGCGCTGCTGGCGCGCTCGGGCATCGTCTCGGAGGCAGGCCTCTTCTACCGCTTCCTTCGACGCGCCGAGCTCGGCCCGAAGCTGCGCGCCGGGGAGTACGAATTCCAGGGCCCGGCCACTCCCCCGCAGGTGGCGGAGAAGCTCATCTCCGGCCAGGTGAAGACGTACCGCGTCACGCTTCCGGAGGGCTTGCGTCTGGACGAGGTGCTCCAAGTGCTCGCCCGCTCGGAGCTGCACCTGGACGAGGGCAAGCTGCTGGCGCTGGCCGGGGACCCGGCCTGGGTCCGTCGCCAGGGCGTACCGGCGGACCGCTTGGAGGGGTTTCTGTTTCCGGACACCTATGTCTTCACCAGGCCCTTCAGCGCAGAGACGGTGCTGGCTCGGCTGGTGGCCCGCGGCCTGGAGGAAGCCCAGAAAGCCAAGTCGGAGCAGCTGCCGGGCGGCCAGTTGGACCTGCTGCGGCTGGTGACGCTTGCCTCCATCGTCGAGAAGGAGACGGGCGCTCCCGAAGAGCGCTCCCACATTGCCTGCGTCTACCACAACCGGTTGCGTCGGGGCATGAAGCTCCAGGCAGACCCCACCGTGCTGTATGCGATGATGTTGTTGCGAGGCCACTTCGTGAAAAACATCACCGCGCAAGACCTGGTCACGCCCCACCCCTACAACACCTACACCGAAGCTGGCCTGCCGCCCGGTCCCATCGCCAACCCCGGAGCCGCCGCCCTGCGGGCCACATATTCGAGGTCGCCACCGGGAAGCCGCAAGGACGGGTCTGACACTGGACCTCAATACAGCCAATTGCCCGCTAATTCAAGCTCTGTCTGCTACACGGCCGCAGCCAGAGTACGTAACGGTCTGCGGGTTATGCAGTGGGAATAAATCGAGTGTGTATTACTACGCTCGTCGTAACTATCAGTGCATATACGACGAGCGTAGTAAGTCAGAGAGCTACTGCTTGTGCATTGAGCAAGTACATCTCATTGACATATGAGTGATAAATAGTCTAGGACTCCGTCGTCAGC
>JBKQJL010000168.1:0-28384 GCA_052147975.1 Myxococcaceae bacterium | reverse complement strand
CCCACTCGGCATCACCGCCCAGGCGCTCACCACTCTGCGGCGCACCGGACTGCGCGCCGACCTGGCCGCGCTGCAGAAACTCGCCGCGCTCCATGACGTCACGCAGGCCGTGGTGGGGCTGCCGCTCAACATGGACGGCAGCGAGGGGCCGTCAGCGGCGCGCTCTCGGGCCTTCGGCGACGCGCTCGCCAAGGCGCTCGACGTCCCGGTGGAGTACTGGGACGAGCGGCTGTCAACGGTGGCGGCCAACCGAGCGCTGCGTGAGTCGGACCTCTCGCCGGAACGGCGCCGGGCAGTGGTAGACCAAGTGGCGGCGGCACTCATCCTCCAGGGGTGGCTCGACGCCCACCGCGCCACCGCGCCGGGAGACTTCGAATGAAGAGACTCCTCACCGGTACCGTCGTCCTGCTCCTCGGCCTGGCGTTCATGGGCGGCACCGTCTGGTGGTGGCGCGAGCGACAGCTGGATGCGTTCGCCGCGACCACCTTCGGTCCCACCGAGGCTCGCGACGTCACCGTGCCAGCCGGTAGCAGCCCTCGCACGGTGGCATCGCTGCTGGCTCACGCAGGCGTCGTCTCGGACGCGGGCCTCTTCTACCGCTTCCTTCGACGCGGCGAGCTCGGCCCCAAGCTGCGAGCCGGGGAATACGAATTCCAGGGCCGGGCCACTCCCGAGCAGGTGGCCGAGAAGCTCATCTCGGGCCAGCAGAAGACGTACCGGGTCACCCTTCCTGAGGGCCTGCGTTTGGACGAAGTGCTCCAGGTGCTCGCGCGCTCGGAGCTACACCTGGACGAGAACAAGCTCTTGGCTCTGGCAGGGGACGCGGCGTGGGTCCGTCACCAGGGCGTGCCGGCTGACCGGTTGGAGGGGTTTCTGTTTCCCGACACCTACGTCTTCACGAGACCCTTCACCGCGGAGACAGTACTTTCTCGGCTGGTGACGCGCGGTCTCGAAGAGGCGAGGAAAGCCCAGTCAGAGCAGGCACCTGGCGCCGAGCTGAACCTCCTGCGGCTGGTGACGCTGGCTTCCATCGTTGAGTAGGAGACGGGGGCTCCCGAGGAACGCTCCCATATTGCTTGCGTCTACCACAACCGGTTGCGTCGGGGCATGAAGCTCCAGGCAGACCCCACCGTGCTGTACGCGATGATGCTTTTGCGCGGCCACTTCGTAAAGAACATCAGTGCGCAGGACCTGGTCACGCCCCACCCCTACAACACCTACACCGAGGAAGGGCTCCCCCCCGGTCCCATCGCCAACCCGGGAGCGGCGGCCCTCTTGGCCACCGCCGCGCCGATGGCCTGCAGCGACCTGTACTTCGTCTCTCGCAACGACGGAACCAGCGTCTTCTGCCCGACGCTCATCTGCCACAACGCTGCCGTCAAGAAGTGGCAGCAGGACTATTGGGCCGCCAAGCGAAGCCCCACGGCGAAACCCTAGAGCGCAGGCAGCGCCGGCGCGGCCCCTTCCGCGGCGCTCTCAGCGACGGTAGACGTGCCAGGGCCGTTGGAAGCCGGGCACCTCATGGAAGACTTCTCCGGCGAAGTAGAGCATGTGGCCTTCCACACGCACGTCGGCCTCGTGGCCCAGACGTCCGGCCTCGTGGCGGACCAGCGTGTCCGGCTTGGCGAATGCCACTTGCTCTCGGAAATTCTCCCAGCGCTGGCGGGCCAGACGCTCCTCCGGTAGCCCGCTGAAGAAGCCAATCTGAAGGTCCCAGTACTCTGGGTCCGCGTCGATGACTGCGGCGCCGCCGTTGGGCAGCACCTCCGTCCGCAGGTACTGGGCCACCTGCATCACCTTGGGTGGATTGGTGGAGAGCGGCGTCACCGGTCGAAGCGAGCTGGCCAGGCCGTCGTCCTTGCGGAAGGTGACCGCCGTCATCACCAACGGCGTCGCCAGCGCGAGGAGCGCCGTCGCCAGGGCCCAGCTGCGGCGCGCCACCGGAGAGCGTCCGGCCATGGCCGCTTCAAAGCCTGGCAGGACGAAGGGCAGCACCAGGGCGAGCTGGCCCACGGTGAAGCGCGCCAGTGGGACGAAGTTGAGCAGCACCGTGGAGCGGAAGGTGAAGTAGAGGGCCGGCGCGACGGCTGTCCACACCAGCCAGCGGCGCTTCGGGTCGGTGCGGAAGACATGCACCATGCCACGCATCCCGAAGTACGCCAGCAGAGGAGAAAGGGTGAGGAGAGCCGCCGCTGGCCAAAAGACGAGGTTTTGCGCACGGTAGCCAGCGGAGGTCCACCGGGCCACACCGTCCTGCACCCAGGCTTTGTGAAACGAGTCGATGTAGAGCATCGGCGCGAAGGAGCTACCCCTGGCACGCTCGTTCCCTTGCATCCACACGAGGGGAAACGGGAGCGACACCAACGCGAAACCAATGGCGCGCGTCATGGCCGCAATCCGGTCCCGGTCCCCCACCAACAGCAGCACCACCAGAAGGGGCATCAAGAGCCAGCAGTCGTAGCGAACGGCACAGGCCAAGTTGAGCACCGCCGCCGAACCGAGAAGCGCCCCGAAACGGTTCTCCTCCACCCCCCGGACGAAGAGCTCCAACACCCACAACACCAGAAACAGGCCCATCGCCTCGCTGCTGGCGGTGGTGGACATCTGGATGTGCATCCCCCACACGGCGAGCCCCAGCACCGCTACCACGCCCGCTTGCCAGCCGAAGAGACGCCGGGTCAGCGCATAGAGTGGAAACACGGTGAGGACGCCAAACAGCAGGCTCACCCACCGGCCGGCATCCTCCTTGACCAGTCCGGTCGCCAGCGCCGCAGCCACCGCATACAGATGGAGCGGCCCAAACTGGTAGGCCCCATCGTCCATGCTGGCAATCCAGTGTGGACGTTCGAGCCAGCGGTCGGCCAGCTCGGTGCGGACCACCGCGTCGCCATAGAGGTTCTCGCTGAAGGGGAACACGACCGCTCGGGGAAGCAGGACGGCCGCACACAGCAGCGCCAGGACCAGCGAGGCTCGCGGCTCGGCACCGGCCTGGGGCCAGGAGACCGAGCGGGAGGTGGGGACGCCCCCGGGGGCGGGTTCTGCGGCGGCCTCGGCAGGGGCGGTCATTGGGTCGGCGATGTGGGCTGGAACTAGCCCAAAGAAGGCCCACTTGGAAGCGGCCGCCTCTCCGGCGGTCCCCCCGCTTCGCAGACGTGGTCCTCCCTCGGCTATACTTCCTGGCGTTGCCTCTTCACCCCGTACCCAGTGCTCTGCGAGGCGTCGTCGAGCGGTCATGCGTCGCGGTTCGAGCCCGCGGCGGGGTCCCGGAGGGGCAGTAGGATTGAACTCCGGGAAATCGCCGGCCGGTGGTGGCGAGTGAGGACGTGACATGACGACAGGCGTGCAGACTTCTTGGGTCTCTCGAATCGCAACACTGCAGGACTCGAGGACCTACGCAGAACTGACCTGGGAAGGCGGCTTCGAGGACTACCTCAGCATCGTCCGCAACAACCCCAAAATCACCCGCACCGCCTTCCAGAGGATCTACGACATGATCCTCAGCCACGGAAAGTCGGAGTACATCGACAACAAGAAGAAGCTCATCCGCTACCACTTCTTCTCCGACGAGCGCTTTGGCGGTCGCGATGCCATCTTCGGCCTGGACGTGCCGCTGATGAAGCTGGTCAACGTCTTCAAGTCCGCGGCTCAGGGGTATGGCACGGAGAAGCGCGTCATCCTGCTGCACGGGCCGGTCGGTTCGAGCAAGAGCACCATCGCGCGACTGTTGAAGAAAGGCATCGAAGAGTACAGCCGGACGCCAGAAGGCGCGGCCTACACGTTCTCCTGGCTGCTCGAGAAAAGGGCCGCCGACGGCTCGGTGGTGAAAGAGCGCATGAAGTGTCCGATGAACGAGGAGCCGCTCAACCTCGTCCCGCGCGACTGGCGGCCCAAAATCTTCGCTGAACTCGCCGAGGGCCACGACTTCCAGATTCCGGAGGGTTCTGAGCTTTGCCCGGCGTGCCGCTATGTCTTCCGGGACCTCATGACCCAGAGTGGCGGAGACTTCGCCAAGGTGGTGGACCACGTGCGCGTCCACCGTCTGGTGTTTTCGGAGAAGGACCGCATCGGCATCGGCACGTTTCAGCCCAAGGACGAGAAGAACCAGGACTCCACCGAGCTCACCGGCGACATCAACTACCGGAAAATCGCCGAGTACGGGAGCGACTCGGACCCTCGGGCCTTCAACTTCGATGGTGAGTTCAACATCGCCAATCGCGGCATCATCGAGTTCGTGGAAGTGCTGAAGCTCGATGTGGCCTTCCTGTACGACCTGCTCGGCGCCAGCCAAGAGCACAAAATCAAGCCCAAGAAGTTTCCGCAGACTGACATTGACGAAGTGATTCTCGGGCACACCAACGAGCCCGAGTACAAGAAGCTCGAGAACAACGAGTTCATGGAGGCGCTGCGGGATCGGACCGTCAAAATCGACATCCCCTACATCACCAAGCTTGCCGAGGAACAGCGCATCTACCTCAAGGACTTCAATGCCACCTCCATCAAGGGCAAGCACATCGCCCCGCACACATTGGAGATGGCGGCCATGTGGGCAGTGCTCACTCGGCTGGAAGAGCCGAAGAAGCACAACCTGAGCGTGCTTCAGAAGCTCAAGCTCTACAACGGAAAGACGCTGCCCAACTTCACCGAAGACAACATCAAGGAGCTGCGCAAGGAGTCCAGCCGCGAAGGGCTCGACGGCATCAGCCCCCGTTACATTCAGGACAAAATCTCGAACGCCCTGGTCAGTGACAAAGGTGATGGCTGCATCAACCCGTTCATGGTCCTCAACGAGTTGGAGGCAGGCTTGAAGACGCACTCGCTCATCTCCAGCGAGGAGGCCCGCAAGCGCTACCGCGATCTGCTCACCACGGTGAAGCAGGAATACGAGGACATCGTCAAGAACGAGGTCCAGCGGGCAATCAGCGCCGACGAAGATGCCATCTCCAAGCTGTGCGGCAACTACATCGACAACATCAAGGCGTACACGCAGAAGGAGAAGGTTCGCAACAAGTACACCGGCCAATACGAGGAGCCCGATGAACGGCTGATGCGAAGCATTGAGGAGAAAATCGACATCCCGGAGAGCCGCAAGGACGATTTCCGACGGGAAATCATGAACTACATCGGCGCCCTGGCAGTCGAGGGGAAGACCTTCAACTACCGGACCAACGAGCGGCTCCACAAGGCGCTCGAGCTGAAGCTCTTCGAGGACCAAAAAGACAGCATCAAGCTTAAGAACCTCGTCTCCTCAGTGGTGGACAAGGAGACTCAGGAAAAAATTGACCTGGTCAAAGACCGGATGATGAAGAACTACGCCTACTGCGAGATCTGCTCGACCGACGTCCTGAACTTTGTGGCCTCCATCTTCGCGCGTGGAGACGCCAAGGAGTAGGCGTGTCACTGAAGATCCATCAGGACCACGGCCGCTTCAAGCAGATCGTCCGAGGCAAAATCAAAGCCAATCTCCGCCGGTATGTGCAGAAGGGGGAGATGCTCGGGAAGCGGGGAAAGGACACCATCTCCATCCCCATTCCCTTCATCGACATCCCGCACTTCAAATACGGGCACCGCGAACAAGGCGGCGTGGGGCAAGGTGAGGGAGACGTCGGCCAGCAGCTTTCCCCGGGGGCAGTGCAACCTGGAGACGGCCAGCAGGCCGGGCAAGGCGAAGGCGAACACGCCTTGGAGGTCGACGTCAGCCTGGAAGAGCTGGCCACCATCCTGGGCGAGGAGCTCCAGCTGCCGAACATCGAGCGCAAAGGCAAGGAGCAAGTGGTCGCGCAGAAGATTAAATACACCGGGGTACACACCACTGGACCCGAGTCGCTCCGGCACTTTAAGCGCACCTACAAGCAAGCCCTCCGCCGGCAGATTGCGCTCGGGACCTATGACCCCAGCCGGCCCATCATCGTTCCCACCCGCGAAGACCGGCGCTATCGGAGCTACCGGCTCCAGCAACTCCCAGAAACCAACGCTGTCATCCTGTACATGATGGATGTCTCTGGCTCGATGGGGGACGAGCAGAAGGAAATCGTCCGCATCGAGAGCTTCTGGCTCGACACCTGGCTGCGCCACCAGTACCGGGGCCTCGAGTGCCGCTACCTCATTCACGATGCCGTGGCACGAGAGGTTGATCGCGACACCTTCTTTCACACCCGGGAGTCGGGTGGGACGATGATTAGCTCGGCCTACAAGCTGTGCAAGGACATCATCGAAGCCGACTACCCCAGCTCCAGTTGGAACATCTACCCCTTTCACTTCAGCGACGGGGACAACTGGAGCGCGGATGACACGCGCCACTGCGTGGAGATGCTCAAAGCAGACATCCTCCCCCACGTGAACCAGTTCGCCTATGGACAGGTGGAAAGCCCCTACGGCAGCGGGCAATTCATCAAAGACCTCCGGGAGTCCATCGGCGAGCTGGACAATGTGGCCCTCTCCGAGATCGCCGACAAGGACGCCATCTACCAGTCCATCAAGGACTTCCTGGGACGGGGGAAGTGACGCCATGCCTCGCGGCCTGACGCCACAGCTGGCCGAGCTCAAAGAGACCATCGAAGGGTATGCCCGGGGCTACGGGCTGGATTTTTTCGAGACCGTCTTCGAGCTGGTCACCTATGACGAGCTCAACATGGTGGCCGCCTACGGCGGGTTTCCCAACCGCTATCCGCACTGGCGCTGGGGCATGGAGTACGAGCAGCTCTCCAAGGGGTACGAGTACGGGCTGTCGAAAATTTACGAGCTCGTCATCAACAATGATCCCACCTACGCCTATCTCATGGAGAGCAACGCCGAGGTCGACCAGAAGCTGGTGATGGCCCACGTCTACGGTCACGCCGACTTCTTCAAGAACAACTTCTACTTCCAGCACACCAACCGACGGATGATTGACGAGATGGCGAACCACGCCACCCGGGTTCGCCGTTGGGTCGACAAGATTGGCATCGAAAAAATCGAGGACTTCATCGACCGAGGATTGAGCCTCGAGAACCTCATCGACTACCACTCGCCCTACATTCGCCGGAACCCCGATCCCCGTCGCGCGGAGGAGGAAGACAAGAGCAACGAGCGGGTGGAGGGTTTCCGAGTCGGCCGCGAGTACATGCGCGGTTTCGTCAATCCGATTGAGTTCCTGGACGAACAGCGGCGCAAGGTGGCCGAAGAGAAGCAACGCAAGAAGCAGTTCCCCGAGCGGCCCCAGCGTGACGTGCTGCTCTTCCTCCTCGAGCACGCTCCACTCGAGCCCTGGGAATTCGACATCCTGGCCACGCTCCGGGAGGAGGCTTACTACTTCGCTCCGCAGGGCCAGACCAAAATCATGAACGAGGGCTGGGCCAGCTACTGGCACTCGAAAATCATGACCCAGAGGGCCCTCAAGGACGAGGAGGTGGTTGACTATGCAGACCACCACTCGGGCACCATGGGGACTCGCCCCGGCGCGTTGAATCCCTACAAGCTGGGCATCGAGCTCTTCCGCGACATCGAGGAGCGCTGGGACAAAGGCCGCTTCGGCAAAGAATGGGATGAGTGCGACGACCTTCGCGCCCGCCGCGCTTGGGACCGGAAGCTGGGGCTAGGCAAAGAGAAGATTTTCGAGGTCCGAAAGCACTACAACGACGTCACCTTCATCGACACGTTTCTCACTGCCGAGTTTGCTCAGGAGCAGAAGCTCTTCGTCTACGGCTTCAACGACAAGCGCAACAGCTGGGAAATCCTCGATCGAGAGTTCCGCAAGGTCAAAAGCAAGCTACTCAGCCAGCTCACCAACTTCGGTAACCCCATCATCGAAGTGGTGGACGCAAATTTCGACAACCGCGGCGAGTTGCTGCTGGCGCACAAGCATGACGGCCAGGACTTGAAGCAGGACTACGCCAAGGAAACGCTCAAGAACCTCGCGACGCTCTGGCGACGGCCGGTCAACCTCGTCACCCGCGTCGAGGGCAAGGGCGTGGCGCTCCGCTTTGATGGGCAGAGCCATTCCGAGAAAAAGGTCGAGCTCTAGGTCCTGGCCAGCGCCGAGCCAGTCGGCACGGCGCCTGGCACTCAACACCTCACTCCTCCTGGGGGCCTTTCTGTCCGACGAAGTGGTCTGACTTCTCTCGGAAGAGGATGTTGAAGCTGGTGAGGCTCCCGTAGCAGCGGGTGATGTATTGCTGCATTTCGACGCGCTCCGCGTCCGTCAGTTTGGGATGGGCATTGAGCCTTTGTTCAAGCGTCCGAAGGCGGTCGCGGACCATCACCACCTTGTGGAAGAGCGCGTCGATGGGAATTTCCTTTCCCTGGAGTTCGGCTTTGCCCGGGACGAGCTGGAGAACTCCCCCCTCCCATTTCGCCGCCAACGGCGGCGGCTCGCTCTCTCCGGCGACTTCCCGGAACAGCTCCATCAACTCCTCACGTGTCATGTCGAGCACCTCGGAAGAAAGCTCTGCCGACGAGCGTCGGCGGACGGCGGGGGCCACGCTCGTCGCCATACGTGCCGACCGCACAACAGCCGCCTCCCGAGTCGGCGCCGCGCCGCCCTTTGGTGAGAAGGCGTTGCAAGTCGGCGCGGTGGGCGGGAACAGCCCGCGCTGCGGCTGAAGTCGGCAGGGCCCCACCCAGCCGCGCGCCTGGTCGACGGAGTAGGGAGACCAAAGCTTGCAGGCGCCACAGACCTGAGACGTAGAGGCGAAAACTGGCAGCGGAGGCGTGACATCCGTCATCACGCCTGGCCTTACCACGAGGGCGAACACACGGCTCGGAGCAAGATTTCGGGCTGGGGCACATCTTCCGGATGGCCGAGCCGCTGTTGCATCCAAACCAGGCGCACGTCCCGCATGCGCCGCTGCCCGGTCGCCTGGCGGTTCCAGTCGGCGCAGCGCCACCTCAGCCATGCGGCGCGGCTTGCGTCCACCGTCACCCGCTGTTCGCTGTGCAGAGGCCAGGGGGCGAGCACGTTGGCGACGTAGTGGCGCCAGCGTCGGTTCGAAAACGTCTCCGCGACGTTTTCTGGGCGGGTGTGCCGCACCGGCACTCCACCAGCCAAGACATCCAATTCCGTCCCGTCCTCCAGCGTCGCCACCAGTTCCACCCAGCCATCCGTCATGATGAAGGCGCTCACTGGATTGGGGGAAAAGAGCGACCAGTATTGCTGCAGCCCGAGCGCGCGGGCCGCCCAGACTGCTGCCCGGGGCACTCGGACCCGCGGCGCGACCACCGTCAAATTGAAGAGCACGACCACCGTCAGGCCGAACGCCACGAGCCAGGTGGTGAGAAGGGGTCTCCCGCGCGGTAGCCGAGCCCCCGCTTCGGGAGCGAAGGCCCCCCCCACCGAGCCGACCCCCAGCCACCGCTCGAGACCTTCCCAACTCGCCGGCGGCAAGAGCGTCAACCATGCGGCGATGGCCACCGCCGGAAACAACCCAAGCCGAAGCAAGCACGCCAGTGCGAGGTGCAACAGGACGAATGCCGAGACGACCAGACCTCGTGCTGGACGCCACCGCCCGGAGAAAAAGACGAGGAAGGGCGCGAGCAACTCGAAGCCGACAACGGCGAAGGTCCCGACTTGCAAAACCAAAGGAAAGGCCCGCAACGCTTGACCGAGTGTCGTCTCGTAGCGGCCAATGGCCAGGGCGTTCGAGATTGCAGCGCCGGACGTCCACCAGGGCGACTGCAATTTCGCGATGGCGCTGACCCAATACACCATCAGCAGCTGCAGCACCCAGCCCACGGTGGCCGCCCCGAGCACCCGGTCTCCAGAGACGCCGGTCAGCGGATGCCAGACCCGCCCGCGCAGCCGGTCCACCGACCAGCGCGCCCCCCAGGGCAGTAGGCATCCCCACACGAGCAGCACGCGCAACAGGTCGTCCTGCCCATCCCGCAGCAACGGGTTTCTACCGTGCAACGAGACGAGCAGGGCAGCACTGCCCACGGTCGCCCAAAACGTCCGGAAACCCACCAGCAGGGCAAGGGCGAAGACGGCTTGGAGCAGCAGCATCGCGCCCTCGAAGGACGTCGAGCCGGAAAGCGTGTGCAGAGACCACAGAAAGTCCCAGGCCTCGAGACGGAAGTCCGCTCGCGGCAACACGCCGGCGTCGCTGTAGTGCGCGCCCACATCCCCGGCTCGAATTGCGAGGTCGAATAGAAGGAGCGCCCCCAGGAGCAGCCGGCCGACGGCCAGGCTCCGCGCGTCAAGCGTGAACGGGCCCGGGCTCCGGGTCGGGGCGAGTGCAGAGGAAGGCATGTGGCCTTGGCGACGCAGCCTAGTCGACAGGAGACAAGGCGCTACCTCCTGTCGAACGCGCCTCGACGCCCCAGTCTCTGGGACGCACCGGGGGCGTCATACCGTCCATGTCGCCTTTGGTTGGCGTCGAGCGCCACAGCCGACGGGCTCGTCCCCGCCGCCCGAAAGGGAGGTCCCTCAAAACGAGCCATGGCACTGAGAGATTGGGCTGGCTAGGCTGATGGCCGTCGGGGCGGTGGGCAGCCACCGCGCGCCCACGGCCCGTGCGCGTGACGCGTCGCGAAGGGCGGCGAGAGGACAACATGCGGGAGCTCGACGGCGAACAGATGATGGTCCGCATTTTTCTCGGCGAGGACGACCGTTGGCACGGTCAGCTTCTGCACGTCGCGCTCATCGAACGCTTCCGAAAAGAGGGCATCGCCGGCGCCAGTGTGTTCCGCGGCGTCTGCGGCTTCGGCGCACGCAGCATTGTCCACAGCACGCACCTACTGAGACTGTCCGAGGACCTCCCGCTGGTGGTGGAAGTCGTGGACACCCCTGAACACATCGAGCGGATGTTGCCCATCATCGACACCATGGTGACCGAGGGCCTCGTCACCGTCGAGAAAGTTCGCGTCATTAAATACTCCGCGGGCCCAGGCAAACCTTCCCGCCCATGACACGGACCGGCTCGAGGAAGCCGGAGTGGCTGCGACCGCGGGCTGGGCACCAATAGGCGAATGGCCCGGTCCCCAAACACCGAGGGTGAGAATGCCGAGACGGCGCCTCTGGTCGCGCAGGGACGGGCTCGCTGGCTGAATCGCAGCGTACTGGGCATCGGGATCGCCAGCCTTCTGTCCGACGTCGGCCACGAGATGGCCACCGCAGTCTTGCCGCTGTTGGTGGTGACACTCGGCGGCGCTTCGGCCGCGCTGGGGCTAATTGAGGGCTTTGCCGATGCCGCGTCGAGCTTCGCCAAACTGTTGTCAGGGCTGTACAGCGACCGTCTCAAGCGGCGGAAGCCGCTGGCGGTGGTCGGCTATTTCCTCACCGCCTCGGGAATGGCCAGCTTCGCACTGGCCACCCAGACGTGGCAGTTGCTGGTCGGTCGAGTCATCGGCTGGATTGGCCGTGGCGCGCGGACCCCAGTCCGCAACGTCCTGCTGACGGAGGCGACCACGCCGGAGACCTACGGCCGAGCGTTCGGCCTCGAGCGCACCATGGACAGTGCCGGCGCGGTCATCGGACCGCTGCTGGCGCTGGCTCTGGTCGGTGCCATCGGCGTTAGACCCACTCTGTCCTTGACGCTGGTGCCCGGTGTCCTCGCGGCCTTGGCCATCGCCTGGTTGGTGCGTGAACGGCCCCACGCGCCACCGCGGAGCCGGACGCTTTGGGCCAGCCTGCAGACGTTTTCCGTGCCTTACCGGCGGTTTCTCTTCGGCGTGGGCATCGCGGGGCTTGGGGATTTCTCGAACACGTTGCTCATCCTCTGGGCGACACAGGCCTGGACGCCTCGGCTGGGAGTCGTGACGGCCGCGCGCTGGGCGATGGTCTTCTACGTTGGCTACAACGTCGTTTACACGTTGTCATGCTTCGTCGCCGGAGCCCTCGCCGACGCATTTCCGAAGGTGTACGTGCTCGCCACCGGCTACCTGCTCGCGGCGCTTCCGGCCGCCGTGCTCATCCTTCCCGGGAGCTCCTTCGGCAAGTTCGCGGCCGTCTTCGGCCTCGCCGGAGTCTACATGGGCTTCTGGGAGACGGTGGAGGGCTCGGCGGCGGCGGAAATGCTCTCGCCCGAGGAGCGGGGAGTCGGCTTTGGCGTCTTGGCGACCGTCAACGGTGTAGGCGACCTCTTCTCCAGCGTATTGGTCGGCCTGCTGTGGACAGTCTCTCCGCGCATCGCGATGTCCGCCGTCATCCTCTTGTGTCTCCTCGGTGCGCTGGTGGTGAGTCGCTCCCGC
The DNA here is from genome assembly GCA_052147975.1 of Myxococcaceae bacterium. GTDB lineage: Bacteria > Myxococcota > Myxococcia > Myxococcales > Myxococcaceae > JADGRA01. Next base: position 16,225 of record JBKQJL010000168.1, on the reverse strand, counting down.
GCACGGAAGACTCCATGAGGACAGTCCGCTGGCCCAAATTAGCCGCGCAAGGCCTCCTCCGCCGATGAAGGTCCTGGTCATCGGGGGTACCCGTTTCGTGGGGCACTACCTGGCGCTCCGCCTGGTGGCACAGGGGCACCGGGTGACGGTGCTGAACCGCGGCGTCACTGCGGATTTTCTGGGTCCATGGGTGGAGCGGCTACGGGCCGACCGCGGGACGGATGCCTTTGACCAAGCCCTCGCCGGCAAGCGCTTCGATGCGGCGGTGGACTTCACTGCCTACCGTCCAGAGGAGGTCGAGCGCGCCGTGCGCGTGCTGCGGGGGAGTGTCGGCCACTACGTCTTCATCAGCACTGGCCAGTTCTATCTCGTCCGGGAGGGGTGCCCCCGCCCCGCGCGCGAAAGCGACTTCGAGGGGCCGGTCATCCCCCGTCCGGGGGACGGCCCGGACCTCGAGGAGTGGAGCTATGGGGTCCTCAAACGCCGCTGCGAAGCCGTCCTCATCCAAGCCACCGACTTCCCCTCCACGCGCCTGCGCATCCCGATGGTGAATGGCGAGCGGGACTACTACCGGCGGCTGGAGAGCTACCTGTGGAGGCTGCTCGACGGAGGGCCGCTGCTCGTTCCCGACGGCGGAACAGAAGTGTGCCGACACGTGTACGGGCTGGATGTGGCCGATGTGACGGCCACCCTCCTTGGGAAGTCGGCCGTCTTCGGGCGGGCGTTTAACCTGGCACAGTGGGAGGCCCCTCCGCTGTGGGAGATGCTCGGGTTGCTGGCCGAGGCACTCGGGACGCCCGAGCGACGGGTGGCCGTCCCGGCCGAAACCCTCATCCGAGCCGGGCTCGTCTGCAGGAAGTCTCTCCCTACAGCACCCGTTGGATGTCCTACCTTGACCCCTCGCTGGCCAGAGCCGAGCTTCAATTCCAGAGCACCAGCTTGCCCGAGGTACTTGCTCGGGTGGTCCGCGCCTTTTGGACGTCACCCCCGAGCACCCCGCCGCCTGGCTACCGGGGACGCGAGGCCGAGCGGAGGCTGGGAGCAGGCAACCTTGAGCTTTCTGGGAGTGCTGGCGCGACTCCGAGTAGACTTGTGTAGCTCACCCATGTCCGCTCCCATGCGCTCCGCGCTCGTCCTCGCCTTGCTTCTTGCGCTGCCCGCAGCGGCAGCAACCCAAATTCTCAACCGACGTGTCGAGCGGAACCAGATTCTCGCCCGCGCCCTTCGCGACGCCGGCCTGGACAGTGTGCAAGCGGACCGCATCCTCTCCGCCCTGGAGGGAGTCTTCGACGTCCGAAAGTCACGAGACGGCGACCAGCTGAGGCTCGTCCTGCGCGATGGCGAGGTCGACCAGTTCGACTACCGCCAGAGTGCCGTGGACGAGTGGCAGGTGCGCCGAGAAGGTGACCGCCTGGTGGCCAGCAAGCGCGCCGTGGAGGTGGAGAAGACAGTCGCGCGGGTTGACCTCGAAGTGGGTAGCTCGCTTTACGAGGCGGCACTCGTCGCAGGCGAGGACCCAACTCTGGCGCTGGCCCTGGCCGACGTCTTTGCCTGGGACATCGACTTCTACCTGGATGTTCGCAAGGGCGACCGAGTGACGTGCCTGGTGGAGAAGTTCCTCTCCAAGGGGCGGCTGCTCCGTTATGGCGAGGTGCTGGCTGCCGACTACCGCGGGGAGAGCGTCGGCCACCGGCGGGTGTTTCGCTACCAACTTTCGGACGGCGAATGGAGCTACTTCCAGGAGGATGGGACTTCGACCCGCAAGGCATTCCTCAAGAGTCCGCTGAAGTTCGCCCACGTGACGTCGGGGTTCGGGAGCCGTTTTCATCCGGTGCTGCAGTACGTTGCCGCGCACCAGGGGGTGGACTACGCGGCGGCGGTGGGAACGCCGGTCTGGGCAGTGGCCGACGGGGTGGTAACGCTGGCCGCTGACACCGGTGCTGGAGGAAACACGCTGTGCCTGCGACACCGCAACGGACTCGAGACCTGCTACCTCCACCTGTCCTCGTTTGGGTCTGGAATCCGAGTCGGCGCCCACGTCTCCCAGAAGCAGGTCATCGCCTTCTCCGGGAACACCGGGCGGACCACCGGACCGCACCTGCATTACGCACTGAAGCGGGGAGGCGTCTTCGTCAATCCGCTCAATCAGAAATTTCCTCGCGCCGAGCCCGTTCCGGCAAGCCAACTCGTGGACTTCCGCGAAAAACTTCGGCCGATGGCGCTGCAGCTCGATGCGGCGGCGGTGGCGAGTCGAGCTAGGCCGCTCGTGCCCCCAGCCGTGCTGAGCGTCCCCTGAGGTAGCACCCGCCGTCGGGGGCGCCGGTGACCGTCGCACACGGGCACCGGGCCCGCTACAGTCCATTGGGCGATGGCACAGGTCACCTCTTTACAGCCGCTCCCGGAGAGCCAGTCGGGGCCCATCCCTGAGGCGCCTCGGCTCAAGAACGACCCACTCCATTTGCAGCGCAGCTTCCTGGCGCACGTCAGCTACACGCGCGCCAAGGGCTGGGCGACCGCCACCGGGCTGGACCGCTTCATGGCCATCGCCATGGCAGTTCGCGACCGACTCACCGAACGGTGGGTGGCGACCCAACGCACCTACCATGAGCGGGATGTGAAACGCGTCTGCTACCTCAGTGCCGAATACCTGCTTGGCCGTGCGCTTGGGAATAACCTCATCGCCCTGGGTCTGATGGAGGCGGCACGGGAGGCTTTGTCGGAGTTGGGCGTCTCCTTGGAGGACCTTCTCGAGGTGGAACCAGATGCCGGCCTGGGCAATGGCGGCTTAGGCCGCCTGGCCGCATGTTTCCTCGACTCGATGGCGACGCTGGGCTACCCGGGCTTGGGGTACGGCATCCGCTACGAATTTGGAATTTTTACGCAAGACATCGTCAACGGACACCAGGTGGAGCGGGCTGACGAGTGGCTCAAATTCGGCAACCCCTGGGAAATCGTCCGGCCGGAGCTGAGTGTCCCGGTTCGACTCTATGGGCGCGTCGAACATGGTACCCGTCCGGACGGCTCGCCGGCCGCCCGCTGGGTGGACGGAAAGACCGTTCTTGGCATTCCTTACGACACGCCGGTCGCCGGCTATGCCACCAACACCGTCAACACGCTGCGTCTCTGGCAGGCGCGCGCATCGGGCGAGTTCGACTTTCGCCTCTTCAACGCCGGCGACTATGAGCGCAGCGTCGTGGAGAAGAACGACTCGGAAACCATCTCCAAGGTTCTGTACCCGAACGATAACTTTCAAGCGGGCAAAGAGCTGCGCCTCAAGCAAGAGTACTTCTTCGTTGCCTGTGCGCTGGCCGACATCATTCGCCGGTTCCTGAAGAAGCCAAGAGACTTGCGCGACCTCCCCCGCTTCGTCGCCATCCAGCTCAACGACACGCATCCGGCCGTCGCAGTCCCCGAGCTGCTCCGCATCCTGGTGGACGAGCAGGGATTGCCGGCGGAGACCGCTTGGGACATCACGGTGAAGGTGATGGGCTACACCAACCACACGCTTCTGGCCGAAGCGCTGGAGGTCTGGCCGGTCAGCCTGTTCGAACGGTTGCTCCCTCGGCATCTTGAGATCATCTACGAAATCAACCAACGCTTTCTTCGGGCCGTCCAAATCAAGCATCCCTTCGACGTCCAGCGCCAACAGCGGATGTCGCTCATCGAGGAGGGCGCTGAGAAAAAAGTCCGCATGGCCAACCTGGCGGTGGTGGGCAGCCACAGCGTCAACGGCGTGGCCGCTCTACACACCGAGCTGTTGAAACACCACGTGATGCCGGACTTCGCGGAGATGTTCCCCGGCAAATTTAATAACAAGACAAACGGCGTCACCCCCCGGCGCTGGCTGCTGCTGTGCAACCCGGCATTGGCAGAGCTGGTGACCGGCCGCATCGGACCGGCCTGGGTGACCGACCTCGACCAGCTCCGAGCGCTGGAGCCCCTGGCCACCGACCGCGAGTTCGCCGAGCAGTTCCGACAGGTGAAACTCGAAAACAAGAAGCGTTTGGCGACCCACGTGCGCGAGGAGGTGGGAATCCAGCTGGACACGACGGCCATTTTCGATGTGCAGGTCAAGCGGCTACACGAATACAAGCGGCAGCTCCTCAATGCGCTGCACATCGTCTGGCTCTGGATGCGGGCTCGAGAGCATGCGGCTGCGGTCGTCCATCCCCAGGCCTTCCTGTTTGGCGCCAAGGCTGCACCGGGGTATCAGCTGGCGAAGTCCACCATCCGTCTCATCAACGGCATTGCCGAAGTCGTGAACGCTGACGCCGGCCGCACCGGCATCCAAGTGGCGTTCCTCCCCAACTACCGCGTTTCCCTGGCCGAGCGCATCATTCCGGCGGCCGACGTCTCCGAGCAAATCTCGACGGCCGGGAAGGAAGCTTCCGGGACAGGAAACATGAAGTTTGCGCTGAACGGAGCTTTGACGCTCGGCACCCTGGATGGGGCGAACATCGAGATTCGGGATGCGGTTGGAGCAGAAAACTTCTTCCTCTTCGGCTTGACCGCAGACCAGGTCGAGGCAACTTTGGAGCGGGGCTACCATCCCCGGGATGTGGTGAAGGGGGATGCGGAGCTCAAGGAAGTTCTGGACTTGGTGGCATCGGGCTTTTTTTCGCCGGAAGACCGCAACGCTTTTGGCCCCCTCATTGACGCGCTGCTGGAGGAGGACCGCTTCTTGGTGCTCGCGGATTTTCGCGCTTACGTTGAAGCTCAACGTCGAGTGGTGAAGGCCTACCTTGACGGGCAGGACTGGACACGGATGGCAATTCTGAACATGGCCAGGGTCGGTCGTTTCTCCTCGGACCGAACCATTCGCGAGTACGCGCGAGACATCTGGGGCATCCATCCGGTCGACATCAAGCTTTGACGGCAGGCCGTCGTGAGGGTGGTGTACGCCACGAGCGACCATTTTTCAGTTGTGACGCACGGTCCAGGCTCGTCTGGGCAGTTTGCGCCCTTGTCTTCGCCTTGCTGCAGGCCCAACTCATCGTCGGGTGTTTCCTCAAATGGCACCGACGCACTCGCTATGGAGGCAGCTCGACATGGCCTACATCGGCTTTGACGTTTACGGGACGCTGGTTGACCCCCTCGCCATGGAGCGCCCCCTTCGGGCCCACGTCGGCGACCTCGCCTTGGGGTTTGCGACCACCTGGCGACAGCATCAGCTCGACTCGTGCTTCCGGCGTGCGTTGATGGGCCGATACGCCAACTTCGACGTTGTCACCCGGGACGCCTTGCACTTCACGACGCGCCTCCTCGGAGTGACACTTTCCAACGGCGCCGAAAGCGAACTCCTCGCTGCCTACCTGCAGCTGCCGGCCTTTCCGGACGCGCGCCCGGGCCTCGCGGCCCTCGGAGCCGATGGGCACACGTTGGTGGCCTTCTCCAATGGCGTCGAGGCCTCGCTGTGCAAGCTACTTTCTCAGGCCCGGCTCCTGCCGCCCCTTTCGGCGGTGGTCAGCGTCGACGACGTTCAGACGTACAAGCCCGACCCGGCCGTCTACCTGCACCTGGTGGCCCGCGGCGCCGCACCTGCCGACCAGACCTGGCTGGTGTCGGCCAATGCCTGGGACGTCCTGGGAGCCAAGTCAGCGGGACTGAGAGCGGCTTGGATTCGCCGGAACAGCCAGGCGCCCTGGGAGGGCTGGGGCATCGCTGAGCCGGACCTGGTGGTGGGCTCCCTCGGAGAGCTCGCCAGTCGCATCGCCGCCTCTTGACGTCAGGTCAGGCCTTTTGGGGCCTGCGGCCATCCAATGTTGCTGAAATGGAAAGTCGGCACCTACCGACCGCCAGGTCGTTGCATACCTACCGGTCGGTAGGTTAAGGGAGTCCCAGCACCGCGCCGATGACGACCCGCACCCCCGACGACGCCAAGCAGCGTCACCGTGAAATCCTCGAAACGGCGGCTCGACTCATTTGCGCGCGTGGGTACGAGGCCACCTCCATCCAGGACATTGCGGAGGCCTGCGGGCTGACCAAGGCCGGCCTCTACCACCACATCGAGAGCAAGGAGCACCTGCTGCTCGACATCATGAACTACGGGATGGACGTTTTTGAGGAGCAGGTGCTGAGTCAGGTGGAGTCCATCGCCGACCCGGTGGAGCGCCTGCGGGCCTGCATGGAAAAGAACATCCTCCTCGTCACCCGGGGCTGGAGCAAAGAAGTCACCATCATCCTGCACGAGCACGCCACCCTCCAGGGGCGCGCCCGGACACAGATTGACGCCCGCAAGAAGAAGTACGTCCGGTTTCTGGAAAGGACCATTCAGGACGCGGTGAAGGCAGGCAAAGCCCGAGCGGTGAATCCCACCGTCGCCGCGTTTGCGTTCCTCGGAATGGTTCTGTGGATTTACAAGTGGTACCGCAAGGACGGAGCGCTTGCGGATGTGGCCATCGCCCGAGGAATGGTGGACCTCTTCCTGCACGGCCTGGTGCCGGTGGAGGCCAGATGAGCTTCGCGCGCTGGACCAGCTTGTCCGAACTGGCGGGCACTGTCCCCGATGGCGCGCTGGTGGCGCCGGGGGGCTTCATGCTGGGCCGAGCGCCGATGGCGCTCGTCTTCGAGCTCATCCGGCAGGGCCGTCGAGAGCTGCGTGTCCTGTCCCTTCCGAATCCCCTGCCGGCGGAGATGTTGGTCGCCGCCGGTGCGGCAGCCCGGGTGGAATTCGCCTTCTCCGGCCTAACGCTTGGCGGCCGCGTCCGTCCGATGCCCTGCCTCAAGGCGGCCATCGAGGCCGGCACTCTCTCCTGGGCAGAAATGGACGGCTATCGGCTCGTCCAACGCTTGCGGGCAGCGGCCATGGGGCTACCCTTCCTTCCCGCGCCGGATGCGCAATGCTCCGAATTGGCGTCGGTGGACCCACCCGCCGTGGTGGTCGACCCATTCACTGGCAACACTGTTCCAGTGGAGCGACCAGTCATTCCGGACGTGGCTCTGCTGCATGCACAAGCCGCTGACGCCGAGGGCAACCTATTCTTCGAGGACCCGACCACTGACCTGTTGATGGCAGGCGCCGCGCGTCGCGTCCTGGCGACGGCCGACCGCCGCGTCGAGCGCCTCCCGCGCGTCAGCCTCCCCGCGTTTCAGGTCGAGGCGGTGGCTGAAGTTTGGGGGGGGGCACTGCCCACGGGCTCTGCCGGGCTCTACCCCCACGACGAGGCTGACCTCCTCGAGTACCTGTCGCTGGCCGCGCAGGGCTCGGCAGCTCAGTACCTGGCACGCCGGACTGGCGCGGCTCGCACCCGAGACGCCGCATGAGCGCTGCCCACGCGGACGCCCTGGTGGCGGCGATGGCTGGACAAATCCATGACGGGGACGTCGTGGCGACCGGCGTCGCCTCTTCACTCGCGGTCCTCGCCATTGCGGTGGCGAAGGCCACGCATGCGCCGCGGCTCACGTACTTGGCCTGTGTCGGTGCGGTGAATCCGGAGGTTCGACGGCTGCTGGCATCATCCGAGGACCTCGCATACCTCGAGCGTCGGCGCGGAGACATTTCCATCCCCGACCTCTTCGACCACGCCCGTCGGGGCCGCATCGACATCATCTTCTTCGGCGCTGCCGAGGTGGACAGTACCGGGTGCTCCAACATGAGCGCGACTGGGTCCCTGGAGCGCCCCACCGTCAAGCTTCCGGGAGTGGCCGGTGCGGCGGCCCTACGGCGGTGGGTGAAGCGCCCGGTGTTGGTGATGCCGAAGCAGACCAAGCGCAATTTGGTGGGACGCGTTCAGGTCGCCTCGACCGTGGATGCTCGCCCCACACCGCTGCTGACGGACCTAGCGCGGTTTCAAGTGGGGGGCGAGGGTGCACAGCTGCTTTCTCACCGCCCCTGGACCACGCCGGCCGAGGTCGCCGAGCGAACGGGTTTCTCGTTCCGTCTGGCAGTGGACCTCGAAACGGACGCGGTGCCGAATTCGTCGACGCTGGCCGCCATCGGCGCGCTTGACCCGGACAATTTCAGGGAGCGGTTGGTGGGCTGACGTCAGCGCCGCCCAGGAGAAACGCATGGATGCCGTCGTGCTGAGGGCTTTTGGAGACTCGGAAAATTTGCGGCTCGAATCCGTTCCCGAGCCCACAGTCAAGGCCGGAGAGGTCCTCCTGCGCGTCCGCGCCTGTGGCGTCTGCTACCACGACGTCATCAACCGGCGAGGTCAGCTTCCCCGGACGAGTGTTCCTGCCATCCTCGGCCACGAGGTGGCCGGCGAGGTCATCGCCATCGGCCCCGGCGTCACCGGATGGTGCGTCGGAGACCGGGCCGCGACGTTGCAGCGCCTCTCGTGCGGCAGCTGCCCCACCTGCCTGTCTGGGCGGCCCACGCTGTGCAAACGGGACGCGCGCTTCTTCGGGGAGGAAATCCCCGGCGGCTATGCCGCGCTCATGGCGGCGCCGGTGGCCGGCCTGGGCCGGGTGCCGCCGGGCCTCTCCTGGGAAGCGGCCGCCACCGCCTGCTGCACCACCGGGACTGCCGTCCACGTGGTCCGCACCCGCGGACGCATTCGTCCGGGGGAGACGGTGTTGGTGACAGGGGCGAGCGGGGGCGTCGGCCTCTCCGCCGTTCAGCTTGCCCGGCTAGACGGCGCTCGCGTCTTGGCTGTCACCTCGAGTGCTTCCAAAGTCGACGCGCTCGAAGCGGCGGGGGCGCACGAGGTCATCGTCTCGCCGAACTTGGAGTTTGCGGCTGAAGCTCGACGGCGAAGCGGCGGCGACGGCGTCAACGTGGTGCTTGAAATCGTCGGAAGTGCCACCTTCTCCCAGTCGCTGCGTTGTGTCGCGCCGGGGGGCCGGGTGGTGGTGGTGGGCAATCTGGTCACGCGCGATGTGACCCTCAACCCCGGGCTGGTCATCGTCAAGGAGCTGGAAATTATTGGGGCCTTCGCGACGGACCAATCCGAGCTCGAGGAAGCGCTCAAGCTCACGGCCACCCGGAGCATTCAACCGTTTATTTCTGAGGCTCTTCCCCTGGCGGACGCCGCCGTTGCGCACTCGCGCCTTGAACGACGCGGAGTGGCCGGGCGCATCGTGCTCGTCCCCCGAGCAGCCGCATGAGGAGTGACGCCATGAAGCAGCAAGTCGGAATCGAAGCCATCGCCGTCGCTCTGCCGCGTCGCTACATTGAGCTCGCTGACCTGGCGAGGGCCCGCGGCGTCGAACCAGCCAAGTACACCCAGGGCCTCGGAGGCCTGGAAATGTCGGTGGCCGAGCCGGGCGAGGACACTGCCGCTCTGGCCGCCTCGGCGGTGGCGAAGCTTCTCGCCCACCGAGGCTTGGACCCGTCCCGCATCGGAATGTTGGTGGTGGGCACGGAAACCGGCGTCGACCACTCCAAGGCCGTCGCCTCGTACGTGCAGGGGATGTTGAGCTTTCCGCAAACCATGAGGACCTTCGACTGCCAGCACGCTTGTTACGGTGGAACGGCGGCGTTGAATTCGGTGGCCGAGTGGATTGCTTCCGGCGCTGGGGCCGGCCGAGTGGGCATCGCCGTGTGCTCGGACATCGCTCGCTATGGACTCAACACGTCTGGCGAGCCGACCCAGGGAGCGGGGGCCGTCGCCATGCTCGTCTCCGAATCGCCCGAGCTTCTTGCCCTCGACATCGGACTGAGCGGCACGTGCAGCATGGATGTGCACGACTTTTGGCGGCCACTCGGCCGTCGCGAGGCCGTGGTGGATGGCCACTATTCCATTCAGTGCTACCTGGAGGCGGTGTCCGGCAGTTACCGTGCTTGGCGGAGCCGGGCCCTGGGCCGGGACCTGATTCGCTCCGGGGACTTCCCCTCCGAGCAGCTGGCGCGCATCGCCTACCACGTGCCCTTCTGCAAGATGGCCAAGAAAGCGCACGCCCAAGTCCGCCGCTGCGACCTCGAAGACCGAACCGGTAAGCCTCTGGATGCCGGGGCCGAGGCGGAGGAGACGCCGCGTGCGGCAGCGAGCTTTGAGACGCAGGTCGCACCCTCGCTCGGCCTCTCCGCCCGAGTCGGAAACATCTACACCGGCTCGCTCTACCTCAGCTTGGCCAGCCTGCTACAGAAGGAGGCGACGCTGTTGGCCGGGAAGCGCATCGGCCTCTTCAGTTACGGCAGTGGGTGCGTCAGTGAGTTTTTCTCCGGCGTCGTCGGCCAGCGCGCCCCGACTGCCATCGCCAGTGCCGGGCTGGACCGGGTACTCGCCGACCGGGAGCGGATTGGAATGGAGGAGTACACCCGCATCCTCGAGCTGGCGCCGGACCGGCCATTGGGGACCCCTCCACCGGTTGGGGGCTTCCGCTACGCTGGGACGGTCGACCATCGCCGAAGGTACGCTCGGGGCTAACGGCGGGCCCGTTCCTGGCGCTCACCTGCTGGCGGGCGTAGCGTCTGCGCCCACCATGCCAACGCCCACTGAACCAAAAGCGCTTCCAGGACTGGAGGGCGCGACCGCCACCCCTCCGGAGCGGGTTCCCGCCCGGACCCGCGAAGGCCGAATCACCCTCTCCGCGTGGCGGATGAATGTCACCACGCCCAAGGGGGCAGGCGCCATCGTCCTCGTCGAGACCAACGTGGGCGCCGTGTTCCGCGGCGAAGGCCTCTTCCTCGGCTGGGCCCAGGACGCTCTGGCCACCGCCTACCGGGCGCTGGTCCCCAAGACGAGCTCGGACGTGGCCTCGAATCACCCGCAGCTCGGCTGAAGCTAAACGCCAGCCAACCCTGACTCGATGCGGACGAAGCCCTGCTCTCCGGCCCAGAGGTCCAGGCTCACCGACACCAGGTCGTCCACCTCCGGAATGGCGTGGCCATCGACGGTGAGGTCGACTGACTTGACGTAGCGGTGGCAGCTCTCGCACGCTTCAATGCGGGCGGACGGGTAGCGCTCCGTGTTGAAGGCCGGGAGTCGGTTCGGATTTTCCTCTCCACAGGAAGGGCAGAGGATTCGGTTGACAACCCATTCGCTCCCGCACAGAGCGCACAGCAGCGAGCGCTGAGCCCCATGGGTGTTGGGAAGCGAGCGACGGACAGCCACCCACGGCTGGCCACCGCAATGCGGGCACGCGCGCTCGGGCCTCGGCCGGTCCACCGGGACTTGGTTGCGGACCAGCACCTCGACGTAGGGCCTGAGGGCGGCGCGGGAGAGGAAGTCCTCCCGTTCGTCTCGCGCGCCGCCCCAGTAGACGCCAAGCCGCGCCTGGGCCACCTCCGAGGGCTCGGTCAGTCGTTCGCGGGCCACCGCTGCCAGTGTCGGCGGCGCCACCTCGGCGGTGTGCCGGTGGACAGCGCGCAGCACCTCCACCAGCCGCACCGCATCGGTTTCAAGCCTCCCGGAGAGAGGGAGTGCGGCATGCAGCGCCTGAACGGCGGCCGCCACCTCGCCTTGGACACGGTAGAGGCCGGCGGCAAAACGCAGCGGCTCGGCTGCCACGCGGTGCTCCTCCGCCAGCGCCTCGGCGCGCGCGGCAGCCCGACGGAACGCGACAGAGACTGGAGACTTATTTTCGCTGCTCACCCGTCACGTCGCGGAACCAACGGGGGTGGTGAAGCTTCGCCCAGGGCTTGCTCACCGTACCGTCCACCATCGATTCGAACGTCCCTGGCTCGGCGATGGCTAGGTAGACATGCCCCATGATGAGCAGGAAGAAGGCAATGAACGCGATGTCGTGGAGAACCCAGGAGACCTCGCGCAAGCCCTGCGGCATGACGCTCGGGAACCAGAGCACCAGGCCAGAGAGCAAGAGCGCCACGCCTCCGAGCAACGCCATCCAGAACAATGCCTTCTGTCCGCCGTTGTATTTCCCAGTCTCGGGGTCGGTCGACTCAAACCTCATGTATTTCGCGAAGTAGGCCGGGCTCAACCACTTGGTGTCACTCGAAGACATCCGCATCTGGCTCCACCAACTCGCCGCCATCCACAGGAGGCCCACCGAAAAGAGCATCCCGAGGAAGGGATGGAGCCAGCGACAGACGGCCAACCCACCGAAGAGAGGCGCCATCCAACCGAAGATGGGGGTCCAAATGGGCATCCCGCTGAGGAAACAGAGGATGAAGCTCGTGCCCACCAACCAATGCATGGCGCGCGTGGCGAGGGTGTGACGCACGATGCGGTCACCCACCTCGACATCCTCGACGGTGCGTGCGACGGCAATGGCCGGGTTGGCGTGTCCAACGTTCGGGGGCGAGACGGCTTGAGCCATGGTCAGCCTCCAGTCCGGGAAGAGTTGTCGTCGTGCGGCTTCTTCGGACCGGTTCTGATGTAGTGGGTGAACAGCCCCACCAGCGTCGCGCCAATGGCAAAGATGCCGAGCGGTTTGAGGATGCGCTTGCTCAGCGACACCGCCAGCGGGACATGCGGGTCCTTGGGAAGACCATAGAGCTCGGGCTTGTCCCCGTGCGCGAGCACTGTCACCACAGCGGTTCCGCCGACGCCGGGCGGGTCATAGAGCAGGGCATTGGCGAAGCCATTGGCCTGGAGTTGCTTCACCCGAGCCTTGCCAAGCTCGACCATGTCGTCCTTGCTGCCGAAGTGCAGGCAGCCGGTCGGGCAAGCTTTGATGCAGGCCGGCTCCAACCCCGAATCGACGCGGTCGACGCACAGCGTGCACTTCGACATCTTCCCCGTCTTCGCCGAGAAGCGGGGAATGTCAAAGGGGCACCCTGTCTCGCACAGGCCGCAGCCAATGCAATTCTCGGCATTCACGTCGACGATGCCATTAGCGTACTGGACGATGGCTCCCGGCGCCGGGCACGCCGCCAGGCAGCCCGGGTCTGCGCAGTGCATGCACTGGTCCTTGCGCATCAACCAGGCCAGTCCGCCCTCGAACTCCTGCTCGTTGAAACGAATGAGGTTCCAGAAGTCGGCTTGCGTCGTGGGCAGCGTCTGGTACGTGCCGACTTGGTGCGTGGCGACCACATTCAGGTCGTTCCATTCTTGGCAGGCGACCTCGCAGGCTTTGCAGCCGATGCAGGTGGTGGTGTCGATGTACTTCGACACTTTCGTCAGCTCACGCAGCCCGGCGGGTTGCCCCCGCAAGGAGGCGGACGATTGGAGAATTTCAAGGCCTTGGATGGGCATCGGTCGTCCCCCCTTAGCTCGTTCCGAGGGGGCGGCCCTTCTCGAGCCGCACCAGGAAGGTTTTGTACTCAGGCGTCCAGGTGTTGGCGTCCATGGCCGAGGGGGTCAGGAAGTTGGCCAACGGACCCAAGTGGTCTTCGTCCCCGGTGTAGCCCCAGTGCAGAGGAAAGCCGATGTGCCAGAGCGGTTTGCCGTCGACCACCATCGGGCCCAGACGCTTGGTCACCATCGCCACCCCTTGAATCTCACCTCGGGCGGAGATGACCCGCACTTGCCCGCCGTTCTCGATGCCGTTGTCCTTGGCGAGTTGCTCGGGTAGCTCGATGAAGAACCCGGGCTGCAGCTGATTGAGGCGCTCGGTATTCTTCGTCCAGTAGTGGTACATCTCGGTGAGACGGTAGGTGGAACAGACAATCGGGTATTCGGCTGCCGTCCCGTACTTGTCGAACTTGGTGCTGAATCGGCGACTCGCCGGGTTCGACGTGACCTTCGGGTGGAGCGGATTCAGGATGGCGGCTTCCACCGCTTCGTAGTGTTCCGGGAAAGGTCCGTCCGCAAGCACCGGAGCGAAGAGCCGGCCGGACCCCTCGGGCAGCATGATGAACGCACCAAACTTCCCGGGCGGAGCATCGGGCGCCATGTCGGGCACATCGGGGCCAATCCACTTCTCACCGTTCCACTGGATGCCGGGACGGGTCTTATCCCACGGCTTTCCAGCGGCGTCGGCGGACGCGCGGTTGTACATGACGCGGCGATTGGCCGGCCAGCTGAAGGTCCACTGGTGGTACATGCCAAGCCCGCTCGGGTCGGCGGTGCTGCGCCGCTGGGTGTTGTTACCGGCTTCGGTGTAGCAGCCAGCGTAAAGCCAATTCCCGCAGCTGGTAGAGCCGTCCGCTCGCAGCTGACCGAACGAATCGAGCTGCTGACCGGCTGCCTTGAGCAGCTTTTTCGGCTCCTTGAGGTCCTTGGGGTCTTTCGGCGGCTCGTAGAGGTCTTCCACCGCCTTGCCGTTAATCTCTCGGAGGACCTCGCTCAGGTCCGGGTTGGTCGGATTGGTGTAGCTCCAGGCCACATTGAGCAGAGCTTCGGGGAGCGCCCCACCCTCTTTCTGGTAGAGGTCTCGCACGGCCAGGAAAATGCGCGCGAGAATCTCCTGATCGGGCTTCGCTAGGCCGGGAGCATCGACCGCCTTCCACTTCCATTGAATCCAGCGGGCCGAATTGGTGAAGCTTCCATCTTTCTCCGCGAAGCCGCTCGCTGGAAGCTGGAACACTTCCGTCTGGATTTCGGCCGGCGGCGCACCGCCATACTCCTTGGGAGCCTTCCAAAAGGCGGCGGTTTCAATCTCGTAGTTCTCGAAGACCAGTAGCCACTTCAGCTTGGACAGCGCGCCAATCATCTTTGGCACGTTGGGGCCGATGCCGGCGGGATTCATCCCGGCAGTGATGAGGCCCTCGGGGCCCGGTTCCACACCTCCCGCGCGGTTGGAGCTACCGCGATACATCTCGTCGAAGAGGTACATCCAAGAGTAGTTGCCGTCGGTCTTGGGCAGCCACGAGTAGCCAAAGTCATTTTCAGCAGTCGCTGCTTTTCCGTAAAAGGACTTGAGCAGCGAGACCATGAATTTCGGGTAGTTCTGCCAATAATTCATGGACGGCCAGGGCTCGTTGTTGAGCGTCTTGGGCGGCACTTTCTCCAAGTAGGTCGCCAGGTCGACGAGCTCGCTCCGCGGCGTTGCGAGATAGCCAGACAGAATCTCGAAGGTCCCGCCCAGGTCGGTGGCGCCCTGAATGTTGGAGTGACCGCGCAGGGCATTCACGCCTCCGCCCGGCCGTCCAACGTTCCCGAGAAGCAGCTGCAGGGTGGCGGCGGCGCGAATCATCTGCACGCCGACCGAGTGTTGCGTCCAACCGAGCGCGTAGGTGATGGTTCCGACTTTCTCGGCGTTCCCGGTGGAGGTGACCACCCTGGCCACGTTGAGGAACGTCTCCTTCGGCGTCCCGGTCAGCCGCTCCACCATCTCCGGCGTGTAGCGCTCGACGTGCTTCTTTAGGAGCTGAAAGACACACCGCGGATGTTGCAGGGTCGGGTCGACATCATACCCATTGGTGGTCGGGCTCGGTTGGTACGCCCATGCCGTCTTGTCGTAGCTCTTCGAAGCGTCGTCCCATCCGCTGAACAACCCATCGTTGAAGTCAAACCGCTCGCTGATGATGTAGGGCGCGTTGGTGAAGAGCTTGACGTACTCCTCGTGGAAGCGCTTCGTCTCGATGGCGTAGCGGATGATGCCGTTGAGGAAGGCGATGTCGGAGCCGGGGCGCAGCTGAGCATAGACATCGGCCACGGCAGCAGTCCGGGTGAAGCGCGGGTCAACCACCACCAACTTCGCGTTGCGCGTCTTCTTCGCTTCGATGGCCCACTTGAAGCCGCAGGGATGGTTCTCTGCCGGGTTACCGCCCATGGCCAGGACGACATCAGCATTCTTGATGTCGACCCACCCATTGGTCATCGCACCGCGACCGAACGTGGCGGCCAAACTGGCCACCGTTGGACCGTGTCATACTCGAGCTTGACTGTCTCGATAGACGACTCCCAGCCCAGTCATGAACTTGTCCTGGAGGAAGTTGAATTCGTTGGTGTCCGTGCAGCCGCCAATCACCGCGATGCCTGGCGTGCGGTTGACCACCTGACCCTTTGCGTTCTTGGCGACGAACGTGCGGTCGCGGGTGTCCTTGATGTGGCGTGCAATCTTCTTGATGGCTTCGTCCCAGGAAATCTCCTCCCAGTGGTCGGAACCGGGGCGCCGGACTTTTGGCACCGTCAGCCGCTTGGGGTTGTTGATGTCGTCCCGAAGCGTTGAGCCCTTGGGACACAGCGTGCCACGGTTGATGGGGTGGTCCGGGTCCCCCTCCACGTGAACGACCGACGGCACCACATTCTTCGCCTTGTCGCCGAGGGTGTGGATGATGACTCCACAGGACACGGCGCAATAGGGGCAGGTGCTCCGTGTCTCGGTGGTCTTGGCAATCTTCAGCAGGCGCAGCTCAGCCCGCGCTTCGGACAACTCAAAGAATGCCAAGCCGACGCCAACAGCCGCACTTCCTTTGAGAAACGCTCGGCGTTGCATCTGCATCGCGAACCTCCGGCCAACCCCAGGGAAGAACCGGGCCACACTGAAACCGCGG
>JBKQJL010000167.1:0-45391 GCA_052147975.1 Myxococcaceae bacterium | reverse complement strand
ATCCAGGGCAAAAACGGGGCAATGGGGCAATGGCCCGCGACCCCATTGCCCCGCCCCATTGCCCCGCCTCTTTTCAGAGCTATTTCTTCTCTTTGGGGCAATGGGGCAATGAATACATAGGGTGTTTACGCGGGAGAGTTGTATGGATGGGGTGGTGGGGCACGGCGGGGTGGTGGTGGCCGCATAATAGCGGGGGGAAAAGGGGGAGTATTCCATTGCCCCTTTGCCCCAAGGGCGTTTCCCCCTCTGTAGAACGCGGGGCAATGGGGGCGGGGCAATGGGGTAGAGGCCCTTTGCCCCATCTGCCCCATTGCCCCAACGCGCTCTGTGGACGGCGCTGGCGCAACCCGATGACAGAGGCCCTTGGCTGGCCTTATGGGAGGCGATCGGCGCGCGGCTAGCCCGTTGGGTGGGGGAAAGGCTTTACGCCGTTCATAGGGGCGTGCAGGCAGTGCAGGCATCGTCGCTGCTATGGGAGGTGACCTCCAGCCTCGCCGGGACAGCGCCCTCATCGGGATCCGCCTCATGGGCACGTGGTGATAGCCAAAAGTAGCCAGGAAGCCTGTGGACGCGGCCGAGGAGGGGAACTCGGCTCAAGAAACCCGCACCTTTACGCGGCCGAGAAGCGAGATAGCCAGATGCGGAATCTGGTGCCCCGGGGGCATTTTTTCCGAGGCGGCACCCGGTCGATCGGCGCAACGGTCTCACCAAGCCACAAGGTCTAAAAGAACTTCCGAATATAATAATCGGGAGTTTCGGCGAACGACTCCAAATTGACTTCCGATTAATTTGGTCGGTTTGCCAACCTGCGAGTATGACAGTGGAGGTATGTCGAATCACCCGCGAATCCCCGTCGCAACACCAGCCATCGAAGCCGCTCGCATCCGTCGGGCCGCCCTGGCAAGGATGCAGCAAAAGGTCATTGACCTGGCAGACAACGCGAGGTCCGAGGTTCTTCAGTTCCAGGCCGCACTCTCTGTCATCCACCAAGAGATTGGAAAACCGGGCCAGACCCTCACCGTCCACAAGGGGGACCCGGCGGAGGCTCGGGACGTTGAGGCGGTCGAAATGCTGCTCGATCATGTCGAGCGCACGACCCCCCTGCTTCGAGACGCGGCCACGGCCTGGATGACCGCCCTTGGCGACGGGGAGATGGTGGCCATGCCTTCGGGACTTGTGCCACCCGCTGAGGGGCCGGCGTTTGACCTCTGGCGGCGGTTGGTAGCCGTCAGCGTCGAAGTGAAGGTGCTTCCGTCATGAGGGGAACGAGGGCAGGCGCCGACGCTAAGGTCGCGCGCGCCGAGGAGATAATCCGGAACTCGGGCGGAATCACGGTCCGTGCCCTGGCCGAGGCGATGGGTGAGGGCCTCGACAACACCGAAAAAATTGTGAAGGTGCTCCGCGCGGTCACCGCGACCGAGGCGCCCGTCGTCTACCTGTCCGAAGAACGTGAACACCGCGAGCGGCGAGGACCCCCGGGCCGGCTTTTGAAAATCATGCCGCACGCCGTGGAGAAGGTGTGCCGCTCCTGCGGACAGAGGATGCCATGAGCGAGAGACTTCCGACGTCTGACCTAATCGAAGCGGCCATGGCCCGGCGAAGCCTTGGCGCGTGGGCGAGGCGCGTTCTCCCCCGCGGGTACGAGACGCCCTCGCACGTCCTGCGCATCATCTCGCTTTTGGAGCGAATGGAGCGTGGCGAGCTGCACCGGGCCATCGTCTGCTTGCCCCCTCGTCACGGGAAAAGTCTGCTGTGTAGCATCGCCTTTCCCTCTTGGTACTTTGGCCGGCACCCAGACCGCGAAGTTTTCGTGACGTCCTACTCGCAGCCCATCGCCGGCGGCTTCAGCAGACGCGCGCGCGAGGCGATCATCCAGCACGGTGAGGTCGTTTTCGGGCTGAAGCTCAGTCAGGAGTCGCACTCGGTCGAGTCGTGGGCGCTTGAGGGACAGTCGGGCGCGTTTCATAGCGCGGGCGCCGGCGGAAGCATGACCGGCAAGGGCGCGAGCCTCCTCGTGATCGACGACCCATACGCCGGTCCCGAGCAGGCAGACAGCGAGATCGAGCGCGAGAAAATTCGCGAGTGGTTCAGCTCAGTCGCCATGACGCGGCTGTCACTGAAGCCGCGGGGCGCGTGCCTTCTCGTCCAGACGCGCTGGCGTCCCGATGACCTCGCGGGCTTTCTGATTGAGCAGGAAAAGGTCGGAGGCGAGCACTGGGAGCTGCTCTCGCTTCCAATGGTCGAGGACCGCGCGCCATACACCATCCACGACGGGCCGATTCTGTGGCCGGAGATGGTCTCGCGGGAAGACGTCGAGCGAATTCGCATCGGGAAAACCGCCCGCGAGTGGGAAGCTCTCTACCAGCAGCGCCCTACCCCGCCGGGCGGTTCGATTTTTCATCGCAAGGATTTCAAGACGTACCGGACGGCACCGAAGTGTGCGCGCATGGTCGCCGTCGTGGACAGCTCCTTCAAGAGCGGCGCGGGCGCGGACCCGGTGTGTCTCCACCTCTGGGGCCGCTTTGGAAACGACGCATACCTCCTCGACCGCGTGAGCGAGCGCATGGATTTCCCCGAAACGGTGAAGGCCGTGCAGGACTTCCACCGCAAGTGGCCGACGGCGAAAATCCTCGTGGAGTTGAAGGCCAACGGCCAGGCGATTCTGGACACTCTCAAGAAGCAGGGCGTCCCTATCGTTGCCATGCCCGTCCCGCGCGTTCAGACGGGGAAGGAAGGCCGGGCGCACTCGGTCGCCTTCTACGTCGAGGCCGGCCGCGTCTATTTCCCGGACCCGATGGTGGCGCCGTGGGTGCGCGACGTCTTCGACGAGCTAGCGCGCTTCCCGCACGCCCCGCACGACGACGACGTGGACTGCATGTGCTACGGGCTTCTCGAAATCCTGCCCGGAGCGGTCAGCTACTGGGACGGCATTCCGAGCCCGCGACAATTGCGCGAGTTTTCTGCGCAGCAAGGCCGTGGTGACGGGTGGACGTATCCAGACCATTCGGGCGATCGCGACGCCTTCAACTCTGGGCGGAGATGCTGACCCCCGCAACCCGCTAGTCGGGCCTCCAGGAACCGTCATGTCCGTGTCCCCAACTATCAACGGCAACCTACGACTACAGCTCGATCGAGGTCGTTTTCGATCCGGTCGGCCACATGGTCTTTGCTCGCCGACGCATTCGCGAGCGTCGTGCGGGTTGACCTCAGCGTCGTGCGGATACTTCGGAACGGGACCTCGCCGCTAAGTTTCCCCATCGTGCCGATCGGCATTCCGGCGACGTAAGAGTTAGCGCGGGGCGCCCTTCATCGCCCTTTGAGCGCGAGAGGCGGTCCGGTTTCCCGTCTCGCAGTCGGCTGTGCCCGGCTGGATGCACCCTCCGGAGTCGCCTAGACGGCGAACGTCAGCTCCGGAGGGTGCGTCAAACTTCCCGAGCCGCACTCGCGTCGCGCGCTGTCCAGTGACTATCTCTTGACCGGACCCTCGCCAACACGTCCGCCACCGCCTCGCTCGCTTCGAACGGACGTTGCAACTCTGCGAGGCGTAGCGCGGCCTTGGCGTCGGCCTCAAATTCGGAGCCGGCCGCGAGTTCCCGGACGCGCTTGCTCGCTTCCGCGACCCCCTGCGGATCCTCGCGCAACGTCCGATGCAGTCCGACGAGGGCGCCCTTTAAGCCTTGCATGGTGTGGTCCTTTCGACGCCCCGTCATACGCCCACGTGCCGACCGTCTGCCACTTTGGACGCCCAACCTTCGCCGGCCCCAGGTATCTTCCCTAGCGGCCACGGAGCGGATCCCCCCCATCGCCCCGTGGTCCTCGCGCCCGGCTCGCTGAGGGGTGGCTCGGTTAACCACCCCTCGGGGGCCGCGGGCGCGGGCCTGTCCCGGGGGAAGGGGCGGCGAGTAATGCGGAAGATCGTGACCACTCTGATTTGGGTGACTCTCGCTCTGTTGGCGCTGTTCCTTGTCGTAGGCCCCGCCACCGGCCTGAAGCTCTCCGAAGCGATCGTGATTGATCTCATGTTCGGGATCCCGGCGCTCGCCTTCCTCTACTTCCTGCGGTGGGTTCTCAGACCGCGCCCAGCACCGGAAGCGCCTAAGTAGCTGGCGGTGGAGGCGGTGGAGCGCCCAGTGGCCCCGACGAGATTCGAACCCGCACTGTGCCGTTTTCGAGGCGGCTGCTTCTACCAATTGAGCGACAGGGCCACCTAGGTAGATTGCCGCTCTGCCTAGATCTCCCGTCTGTCGAGACGAACGACGTTGATCGTCGGCGTCGTACCTAAGGGGTGCAGGCCGTCGATCATGTAGACCCGATCGAAGCCTGTGTCGGGGAAGCGTTCGTTCGAAAGCCGCGCTGCCATGACGGACGTGCGGGAATAGGCCGCGCTGGCAGGAAGCAGTAGCCACCGTTCGTCGAAGCCCTGCCAGTCCAGTTTCGCGGCCTTGGCTGCGATCCGCTCGGCCGTCGTATCCAGACCCGGCCCCCAAAAGGCGCCGCGTCCGCTTCCGAGGGATAGGGCCTGGAATGGCCCCGAATCGTCTCGGACGAAAAGCACGAACGCAAAGCCCGCGGGCAAAGGGACATCGTAGCAAATCGTCCAACGGGCGCTGTCCGCTCTTCGGCCTTTCTCGACGGCCTTCAGAAAGGGACCCGTCGCCGTGATGACGTGTTCGCCGACTCGGTTGGACCTCTCCGAAAGCCTGAGAGCGACGTCCGCAAGGCGCCTCGCCAAATCCTTCAGGCCGTCATGCTTTAGGTGTTCGAGGTGGAGGTCTTGGGTTTCGAAGTACGCTTTGCCCGGAGCCGCGGCGGCTGCGAAGACCTCCACTTTGGACAGGACGGTGTCTTCAAACCGCCGATCGGTACTGAGGTACGCCTCCTCAATCGGCTCCGTCACTTCGATGCCGATTCGACGGCCGGCGAGTTCGGCCTCGACGTCCGGACGCTCGCCGACAAAGGGACGGATGTCCGACAAGCCGATGTCCTCGGCCTCGTTCAGGAGCCGGACGAAGTGAAGCTCTCGCTCCTTCTTTTCGATTTCGGAAGGCATCCGGGCGCCGGGATACCTCCAAAGTCCGACACCCGTCTACTGCTTGCTAGGTCGCAGTTACCCACGCGGGAAGATCGGGCTGAAGAAGGTCGAACCGCATGCTCACGGTAGTGAAGTCGTTCGAGGGAGTCGACGACTCGGGCTCCGGTTCTGGCTGCTCAGCGTCAATCTTGTTCCGGACGAAGCCCAGTTTCTCGTAGAACCCGATGGCGTCCGGATAGGCGTCCACCGTTACCAAGCGACAGCCCACTCTCTTGCTGATCGCCAGCGCATGCACGACAGCCGCCCGCATGAGATGCTCACCGAGACCTCGACACTTGGAACGAAACTCCTTCGAGACCGCCAGGCGACCGACCTTCAGCGCGGGCACGCTTCGAGGATCGCCCTTCTTTAGACCCACCTTCTTCCAATCTCTGAACTTGAGGTGGATCGCGTCCGTCGAGATCGCAACGTATCCCGCGAGCACACCTTCGCAGCGCGCTAGGTAGACCTGAGCTACGCCTTGGCCCTGAACCCTAAGCGCATCGTCGGTGAGAAACTCGTTTAGGTCGCACTCACCTTCGGTCGTGCCGCAGGAGAACGACCGCAAGGCTCCTACATCCGCGTCTGTCAGTGTGGACAGAGCGACGAGGGATGAATTTAGGGGTGCTCGGGGGTCAGCGTCGGGAAGGGCGGCCATTTACGTCGGGGCGCGGCCCTTGCTCCGAACGACCGAACATCTCCGCAAGGCGCTCCTCGGCCCAGCGTGCCCGCTCGTCCATCTCAGACGCGGACACACTCGTGCGCAGCGAGCTAAGAAGCTCCTCTGCGTCGCGGCCCTCAAGGGGCGGAGTGGCTTCGATCGGCTTTGCCATGACGATATATTCATAGCACTTAGTGGGGCGTCCGCTCGGAGAAAGTTCGGCGCCCTTCAGAGGGCACCTCCGCAGAGCCTCCGCGTTGACAAACTCCCTGTAATAAAAGGGACTTCCGCAATGGCGCTCCTACACTGTGGGTGACAGGTACCCCGGCCTACTGCGTCTGCTGAGCCAGCATCGCCACGAGAGCCATCTCTGCAAGCTCTAGCAGGGCGGCGGCGCGGCTCAGCCCCCTCTCTTTGGAGTAGGCGTCCACCCGCTCCAGGATGCTGCGGCCGGAGGCGCTCCAGCCCGAGCCGAGAGGTTCGTTCACAATCCAGTCTGCGAGTCGATCGGGGGTCTCGGCTTCGTCGTCGGGGTTGTTGCGCACCGGGCTCCTCCAAGAGAGGGGGCACCTCAACAGGCGCCGCACCCGCCTGGTTCACCACAGGACACTGGCCGCAGGGGCATAGTCCGGGTCTTTAGTAGGGGCTCAACTTCGAGTCTCAGTCGCCGGAGGTCCAACGTGGCAACACCCGAGCAGTCGGTCGAAGTGATCATCGTCCAGGGCAAAGACCGGATCCACGGCCTAGTGACCGTCAGTGGAGGCGCCCAGCTAGTTCAGGAAGCGGTGGACCGCATCCGGAAAGGCAACCCCCCGCCGAAGTAGCTCACTTCTTGTCGCACGACGGGCAGCCACCGGCGGGAAACCCGTGGACGCACGGCGCCGGCTGTTCGGTCTGCTTGGCTAGCTCGTACCAAGTCGCCGCCTTGGCCGCCGTGGCCGCTCCTATCAACCCTTCGGCCGTTTTCTGGACGGCGGCAGGCTTCGCCTTCGACTCGTAGGGCTTCCACTTGTAGTCGGTGAAGATCGCGTGCCTCTTGTCATGGAGCGCCCGCCGCCAATCGCTCCAGCGATCGTAGTTCCCGCTTCGCTTCTCTGCGGCGAGCCACTCTAGGTAACGCTGGCGTCCGGCGCGCTGCTCCTCTGCGGTCGGCGTCTTGTACTCCCTGAACCCGCCCTCGTACGGCTCCCGTCGATCTTCGAGCCATTGTTGGACCCGTCCGGAGAGCGGTTTCTCGTGTTCCTCCGCTTCCTGCCACTCGTCCTGCAATTCCATGTCGGCTGCGTACCGTCGCCGTTTGGCCTCCTCCTCGGCCTCCTTCTCGGCGAGGTCGTCCTCCCAAGTCGCGGGCACACCACGGGCTCGGTTTAGAGCTTGGGGTTCGAGTCCCGCCGCCTTGGCCGTCGCCTCTGCTAGCGCGGCCTGTTGCTGCACCAGAGCCACACCGATGGCCGCCTGAGCCCGGGAGTGGTTGTAGAACAGGGTGGCGAAAATGCAGACGGCCTCGATCAGGATCGCCGGGACGATGCCCACGATCGCCCAGAGCACGAAGAAGAAGACAATCTCGATCACCCAAATCATTGCCACTCCGGGTGCGGTGTCCCCGAGGAGGATAGCCCGCCCGTCGCGAGGTGTCCTCGGGAGCTGCTCGGGACGGTCCTACCCCCCATCGTCCCGTCGCCCTCGCGGCCCGCCCCGCCTGGACGGGGGCCGCGGCCGCGGGGCATGTTAGGACAGGGCCTTCCAGTGAGCGAAAAGACGCCGACGGTCGAAGAGCTGTTCGAGAAGCTGGGCATCAAGGAGCCCGACCCGAACCGTCCCCCGCCGACGCTGGAGGAGGCGCTCGAGATCGAACGGAAGTACATCTTTCGTTGGTGCTTCAACGAAATCGGCTCCATGGTCACCTTCGGCGAGATGAGTGACCGGCAGGCGGACGTCGCGCTCAGGGCACTAAAGACCGGAATCGCGCACCCCGCGCCTCCATTGCTGCCGGGAAAGGAGGTAGAGGCCTTGCAGGCGTACCTCTGGACCTGCTGCTACTTGGATATTTGCAGGGCCGACTACATGAGCGACGACGAGAAGACGCTCGCGCTCAAGGCGCTTCACGAGGGGTTCCGTAAGGCCGTGCACGGACTCGGCAGAAAGCCGTGAGTAGCTGCGCTGACAAGAACGCAGGAGTCGCAACGCGGTCTAAGCGAAAATCGGGATACCGGCGATCGCCCCGGCGATACTCTGCCGCCGTTGAATAATGCCCCAAAGCCGGTGAAGAAAGTTCTCTCGCTTAGGACCCCAGGCGAGCCAGCACCGGACCGCCTGCGAGACGTCCGCTACAAACTTTTGGATATCGATAGTGGCGACGCGAGGGCCGAAATTAGGGACGATCGTGATCCCGTGGACGCTGGCGCCTCCGGGCTGAATGAAGACGTAACGGACAGGCTCATTCCGAAGAATCGCCGTCCCCTGGTGAAGTAGGCGGCACCGAAGTTTCCAAAGCTCCGCGCCCCCGTAGCCGGGCAAGTAGGTATCAACCCACGCCTTGTAACGTTCCTTGGTCGCCACTCCGTTGTCCGAATCAATCGCGGCGCAGATATCGGGCAGCGTCAGGGTGATGAACAGCGCCGGCAGGTATACCCGAGCGCGCAGGGCGTCGTCCGCCTGCCGCAAGAGGTCCCCGAGAGGATCGAAAGGCCCCACTCCCACGAAGCCTAGGCCAAAGAAAAAGCCCCGGTCGACTGCCCCGGGGCCTGTCCTTCATTCGCTGCGCGACCGGCTATTTCTTCGCCCTGGCCGCCCTCCGCTTCGCCACGGCGGCGTCGATTTTCCGGAGCCACTCGCCTAGCTCCGCGGACGAGGCGGGTGCGGCTAGGTACTGACGGATCGCTTCTTCAAGGCTCTCGGCGCTCACGTGGCACCCGCTGCGATGGCGACCGTCAACGTGGAAACGAACGCCTCTTGACGCGCCCTGGCCGACAGACGCTCGGCCCGTGCGTCGAGGGCCTGTTTCGTCTCGGGCCTGGCCGGAAGTAGCGCCATGCACCGGGAGATCTCCCTGTCGGCGTGCAAATCCGCCACGCGGTGGGACAGCTCCTCGAAGTGCGTCAGGCGCCGCACGACCGCGACGTGACGCGCCACCATGGCCGGATAATCGCTCGGGTGCGTGTTCGAGACCTCTCGGGCCAACTGCCCAACGAGGGCGCGGACCTTCGGGTCGGCCTCCGCGAGTCGTTCAAGCTTCGCCACCATCTCTTCTGTTACCTGCACGGTGTTCCCTTCGGTACGCCCACACCCGGAATGGGAGGGGCAACCGAGGCTCTCTGCAATAAGCCCACCCGCGGTCCCATGCCACGCGCGTTTGACTCACAGGCGACCGGATTCTGGATCTGGCTATCTAGGTTCGAATCCTAGTTCCCCAGTTTTGGAAGTGGTGAACTCTCCTGGCCGCTTGTCAATCCGGGGAATAGCGGTCGGCCCCTTTCGAGGTCGTGACGCCGCTTGAAGCTGAGGGCGACCCAGGTGTACCGGGCCAAGGACATCCGGCTATCCTCTCGATGTCACGCCCTCCACAGGTCCTGGTAGGCATGGGTCGTGGAGCACCACTCGTGAAGGAGAGAGTCGTGCCAACGCTTGAGCAACTCGAGCAGGCCGCAGACTCCTTGGGCTTGCCGAACTCGCGCAAAGGGGCGTCGTTGAGGGTCCATATTGATTTTCAGTCCACTCTGTTGGCCGGGGTCGTGTTGCGAATACGGTCGAACAGCTCACGGACAACCGCGAGCATTTGGTGGGGTCAATCCCAGGCTGGTACTTCCCCTTGCTGGTCTTGGGCCCGCTCGTCGGGATGGGTTCACGCGCCTCCATTCATCCGCTTAACGACGCCGCGAAATTGGTTTCCCTGATGGCGTGCTCAGCACTCATTCCTACCGCCATAGTTAACTGGAAAGCGGCTCGGGTGCGAAAGGAGCTCCTCCTCCGAGCAGACGATTTGGGACGCCAGACGGCATAGAGCCGTGCGCCTGAAACCGCCCAGCGGTCCCAGCGCTTAACAACTCAAGCAGCCGCTCACTGGTGGAGCAGACTTTGTGACGAAGTTTGTGCCGATGACCGTGCGAAACGAGAGGCTCGCCGAGGGACGTGACGGAACGGGTCGGACCCAAATGCGCGAAACCTCGAGCGGGACCGCGCTAAGCACGCGATTTGCTTACGCCCTCGGCTAATTTCGAATCCCAGTTCCCCAGCTCGTCGTCTCAGGGTTCAGGATGAGGCGCACTTCCCGCAGAGCGCCTCCCGGAACTTCTTCTGGCGGAACATATTAAAAACCGCGTTCTCGAAAGCCCGGTTCAAAACCTGCTGATAGCTTTCCGTGCTCCCGACCTTGCCGTAGTTCGACCCCTGCCCGGTGACCTCGCCCTTCCAGCAAGGAGTGTTCCCCACGCTGACGACGACCGAGAGTGCTACGCCGGCCGTGTAGTCGGCATTCACGAACGTCTTCTCTTCGATGTACAAATCGTCGAGCGTGACTGCGAGGGTGGTCGCCGTGTGTCCGGCCCCGGGATTGCCGGCCCGCTTGAGAATTCCGTCAAGGGCACTCTGGACGTAGGCTACGGCATCCCCCGTCATCTTGATGGGGTAATCGGAGGCCGGCTTCTGCTCCTCGAAGCGTCGACCCGCCTCAGTGAAGCCCTCCCGACCGTCCGTCGCCGTCACTGTGATGGGCCCAGCGCAAGCTGGGACAGTCCTCGGCTCGGGCCCTGAGGGATAGTACTTGGGAGGAAAAGTCGCGGCTTCGTTGAGCGAGGCTGCGCAACCGAGAATGGCGAGCGGCAGACAGAGAAGTACCCAGAGTCTCACGATAAATTCTCCCGTGACCGGAATACGTGTGAGCCGAGCAAGGTTGCCCGGCCGCCTGGAGAAGGTAGGCACGAGGAGGTGGCTCGAGGAGTGACCCGTGCGGACTCATTTTTCGGCCTGGCCGTCCGTTCGCACGAGAACTCGGGAGTCTTAAGCTGGGCGTTCAAGGCTTCGTCGACCAGCTCAGGCTGAGTGGCGGTAGAGCGGCCTGGGTGCGCTAGAAGAATTCCATGAGGAACGCCGTGGCTTCATCCGAGATGCCGACGACCTTGTTCGTAGCCTGACGATAGAGCTTGAAACTGAGCTCAGTGCCGGGCCGCCCGTCATTCCAGTCGGTGAAATGTTTGATCTCGCTTCGCCCCAAAGGCCGCTTCGCGAGCGCTGTGCGTCTGATGATGAGGTTCACGCGCGGCGTTTTGCCGGGCGATGCCGAGCTCCTTCGCGATGGCTTTGGTAGAAGTGACAACGCCGCGCGCGACGAGGTCTTGGCCGCCCTCGTTCTCACTTGCGAACACGAAAACCGTGTCGCCCTCGGCGATGCCCTTACCGCCATACATCGTCTTTTGCTCCGTGAACGCGAACGTCTTCCCCCGCGGATCGCAAACCTCGGCTTTAATCGCAAACGCCATGCTTCTCCCCTACCGGCCAAAATGGACGGGCGAACATCAGCCGTGCCCCGCCGACCGACGTGGAGACGCTTGACGGCGGGGACACCTCATGGCCGCTACTTTGAAGGAACTCTTGGTGGACGACGCTACGGCGTGGCGCCGCTGGCTGTCGCGCGAGCATGAGCATTCGCCCGGCGTCTGGCTCGTCCTTCACAAGAAGGGCGGAAGCGTCACGCGCCTCACCTACGCTGACGCGCTGGACGAAGCGCTCTGCTTCGGTTGGATTGATGGTCAGCTCTCGACGCGGGACAGGGAGAGCTACCGTCAGCGTTTTACCCCGAGGCGGCCCGGAAGCACCTGGTCGGCGCGGAACGTCCAGCGAATCGAGCGTCTCGAGCGCGAGGGGCGCATGGATGCCTCCGGGCGAGCGGCGGTCGAGCGCGCCCATGCAGACGGCAACTGGAATCAGGCGTACGCCTCTTCGTCGCAAGCGACGGTGCCCGAGGACCTGGTCAAGGCGCTGAAGGAGGACGCGAAGGCGAGCGCGGTGTTCAAGACGCTGAACGCGGCCAACCGATACGCCATCCTCTATCGCCTGGAGACAGCCCAAAAGACCGGCAGCCGTGCGCGGCGGCTCAAGACCTGCGTTGAGATGCTCCGGCGCAACGAGACCTTCCATCCCCAGAAGAAGAAGCGTCCGCGAAACAGCTGATTCGCGCGTGCTGACGCCTGACGGGAGGGCTCTCTCGGAGCACATTCGCTGACTCCTCAGTGGCCTGCTTCCAGTTGAAAACTGCCCAGGCTAACGATGGAGGCGTTTCCTCCCGCAACATCAGGGGGCGCGAGAGGCGGCCGCCGCGAGTCTGTACACGGCGTGGACAGACATAGTCTGGAAGAAGAAGCGTGCCTGCAACAACTCTAACGCCCAACCGCAAGCGCCCATGCTGCGGCTCCCACGGCCGCTCTCCAGAGATGAGCCTCCCCTCGTTTCGTGGACACCCGAGGAGGGGTGTACATGTCCACGATGGCGAGGCGAGCACGGCGGAAGTTCAGTCCAGAGTTCAAGGCTGAGACCGTCAAACTGGTGCGGGAGAGCGGCAAGACCGTGGGTGAGGTCGCGCGCGAGCTGGACCTGACCGAGACCGCATTGCGGCATTGGGTCCAGCAGGCCGACATCGACCAGGGCAAGGGACCGGAGGGCGCTTTGACAACCGCAGAGAAGGAGGAGCTGACCAAGCTCCGACGGGAGAACCGCACGCTGCGGATGGAGCGTGACCTATTAAAAAAATGGCGGCCTTCTTCGCCAAGGAGTCCAAGTGAAATTCGCTCGGATTCAAGCGGAGAAGGCGGAGGAGCCAGCCAGCTCAGTCGCTGCCATGTGCAGCCTACTCGGTGTCTCGCGTGCCGGCTTCTACGCCTGGGCGCATCGGGGTGAATCCGCTCGGAGCCGAAGCAACCGGGAGCTCACCGTCCACATCTCCGCCATTCACGAGGAGAGCCGCCGGACGTACGGGAGCCCGCGTGTGCATGCCGAGCTGCGCTTTCGAGGGCGTCCAGTCGGATTGCACCGCGTGGCACGGCTGATGCGTTTCTCGGGCATCCGCGCTCGACGAAAGCGCCGTTTCGTCCGGACGACGACGTCCGACCCTACGCTGCCCGTCGCGCCGAACGTGCTGGAGCGCGACTTTCAGGCGCATCTACCGAACCGGGTGTGGAGCACCGACATCACTTACGTGCCGACCCGAGAGGGATGGCTCTACCTGGCTGTCGTCGAGGACCTCTTCAGCCGTCGAATTGTCGGCTGGGCCACCGGTACCTCTCTGGAACGAACGCTGACGCTGGAGGCCCTGCGAATGGCCCTGGCGCTCCGAGTCCCCGCTGCGGGACTGGTGCACCACTCGGACAGAGGCAGCCAGTACGCGAGCTTCGACTGCCAGAAGCTTTTGGAAGTGCATGGCATCCGCTGCAGCATGAGCCGTCGGGGTAACTGCCTCGACAACGCCCCGGTGGATTTCGGAACGCTGAAGAACGAGCACGTGCACCACTGCGACTTCGAGTCCGTCGCCGAAGCCAGGGCGGCGGTCATCGATTACATCGAGAATTTCTACAACTCACGCCGCCGCCACTCGGCGCTCGGCTACCGGACACCGATGGAGTACGAAGCAGAAACCCGACGCACCGCGGCGGCTTAACCAACCCGTCCACGGAATCGGGGGAAGCTCAACAGGCTCAAGCAAAGCGGAAGGCAGGGCTACTCGACAGACAGGAGAAGCAGAGCAACTAACCCTAGGACGAGGGGGGTCAGTTTTAGTGTCGTCAGGGGGTCAAAAGTCCCTGTCGTTTGACAACGGATGGAACTCAGATGCGCGAGGGGACAGGGGCCAACGCTCTAAACAGTCGCTTTGCGTGCCCTTTTCTATTTTCGAATCCCAGTTCCCCGGTTTTGAGCCCGCGGGTCATCGCACTCCCCGACGTAGGCCCCGCCTGCTCCTCAGCCCTGATTCGGAAACGGCTCGTGCGGTCTTCGAGGCCGCCCCGGCTCCCGGGCGACGGTAAGAACGACCAGCGTCTCAGGAAGATTGGTGCGCTTCGACACCTGGCTCTCATCATATGACTTGACGAGCATATGAACCTTTGGGTATATGTCCGGCGTGGTATCCTCGTTTGCCATTGTCGCGGAGCCCAATCGACGGGCCATCTTGAGCCTGCTGCTCTCGTCTGAGCGGTCCGTGGGCGAGATCGAGCGCGAGCTGCGCCTTTCTCAGCCGGCCGTATCAAAGCACCTGCGAGTGCTACGAGAGGCTGGGTTCGTGGAGTCACGAATTGAAGCACAGCGACGCCTTTATCGATTGACACCGGAGCCGCTCATGGAACTCGACGCGTGGCTGGTTCCCTTCCGGCGCTTTTGGTCAAAGCACGTCGATGCGCTGGAACGACACCTGGACAAGATGGAGAAGGGGCACCCTTTGAAAGGACAGAAACGACATGAGCAGCCATGAGCAATACGCGCCTGGTCCCGCTTCTGGCGCTGAGGTGCGTAAAGATGGAGAGAAGTGGACGCTGGTTCTCGTCCGCGACCTCTCCCACCCCCCTGCGAAAGTCTGGAAAGCCCTCACGGACCCCGACCAATTACGCGAATGGGCTCCGTTTGATTCTGACCGGAACCTCGATGCCGTTGGCCCCGCAAAGCTGTCGACAGTCGGAGCGCCGAGCCCGCACGTATCCGAGACCCACGTGAAGCGAGCCGACCCGCCGAGGGCGCTCGAATACAGCTGGGGAGGAGGCGACATCCGCTGGGAGCTAGAGCCGCTGGGAGGTGGCACTCGCCTCACGCTTTGGCACAACATCGACCGCGGATTCATCGCAATGGGGGCTGCTGGCTGGCACATCTGCTTCGATGTGCTGCAGCGGTTTCTCGCCGGTCAGCCCATAGGACGCCTTGTCGGCGTCGAAAGCTTGAAGTTCGGCGGCTGGCAGCGATTGAACGCGGAGTACGCAAGGCAGTTCGGCGTCGCGGCGGCCCCCAGCTGGCCGCCCAACACCGCGAAGCCCTGAAAAACCCGGCTGCAAAGGGGCCATCCGCAAGTCGGCAGCGAGTTCCCTCCATTCTTGAGCGCTTGAGCGCTGCAGTCTCTCGACACGAGGATGGGCCATGAAGCATGCCAAAGGCATCACGACAGGCTACTGGATCACCACGTCGCTCTTTTCGCTGCAGATGGGCTTTACCGCCTATGCCCAACTCCGCCTCCCTCAGGTGGCGGAGGCCTTTACACACCTCGGCTTCCCCGCCTACTTCCGCGTCGAGCTCTCCTGGCTCAAGTTCGCCGGGATCGTCGTTCTTCTGCTCCCATCCCCCCACCGGCTCAAGGAGTGGGCGTACGCGGGCTTCGCCTTCACCCTCTTCTCGGCCCTCATCGCCCACCTCTCTGTGGGAGATGACGCGTCCAAGTGGATTTGGGCCGCGGGCACCGCAGTGCTTTGGGCCGCGTCGTACTATTTCTTCCGGAGGCTGAGGCCTGGGGCAAGCCGCGCCCTGCTGGAACCGCGCCGGACTCCTTGAGGTGCCTTCGAATTTCGCCGCTGGACACCCGTGTTCTTCTAGAGGGCAAAGAATTGCGGTGTCGCAGGGCGTTGCAAGCGATAAAAGCAGGCGACTGCAAGCGCGAGGAGAACAGCGTGAGGAAAAAGCAAGCAGGCTCGCAGAGGGGCGAGTCGCCCTCTCGGCTCATCGATGCGCGAATCAGGGAGCTGGGCGACTGGCGTGGCAAGACGCTGTCCGTGGTCCGCTCCCTCATCAAGCAAGCCGAGCCAGAAGTCGTCGAAGAGTGGAAGTGGAGAGGGGTTCCCGTGTGGTCGCACCACGGATTAATCTGCACTGGTGAAACGTACAAGAGCGCTGTGAAAATGACCTTCGCCAAGGGCGCCGCGCTGAAGGACCCTTCACGCCTGTTCAACTCGAGCCTGGAAGGCAAGGTCAGGCGCGCGATCGACCTTCACGAGGGCGACAAACTCAATGAAGAGGCTTTCAAAAAGCTCATCCGTGAAGCCGTGGCCCTGAACGCTTCCTCAGTCCGTTAGGTTTCGATGGGGGGTTCGCGAGGTTTCGGACGCTAGACCTTACAATTCCAACGGCCCGCTGAATCAGACGCTGGCCAGGATGCAACGAACGAGCTCCGCATTGCTCCGGCATTAAGAATCCGGCTCGCCCTTGGGGGCGAGGTAGCTGGGGGGCGTCTGCGGTGCGCCGAGTTCTGCGACATTGAGACTGGAGCAGCCGCAGAGTTCGTGCGGGGCGAAGCTGTCCACTGTTTTCGCGTCAACTGAAAGGGGAGGAGCGGCGAGCTCGCGCAGGCCAGGACCAGACGAGCAGTGATATAGCCGAGTCATGAAGACGGGCGGGTGTGCATGTGGTGGAGCGCGGTACGAGGTTAGCCTCGAACTCACTCCGGTGACGTTCTGCCACTGCTCAAAGTGTCGTCGCTGGCATGGCCACATCGGGGCCTACACGGCCGTCGACCGGCGCGGGTTCCAACTCACCGCGCAGCGCGGACTCAGGTGGTACGCGGCATCCGCCACAGTGCGGCGGGGGTTCTGCAGCGAGTGCGGGTCAAGTTTGCTATGGGATGAAGACCGGGCGCCGAAGATGTCAATTTGTGCTGGCACCCTGGATGCCCCGACTGGGCTGACGCCGAAGGCGCACATCTACCTGGGCAGCAAGGGTGACTATTATGAAGTGCCCGAGGACCGCCTGCTGCGCCGGATAGAGTTCACCCGCTGAGGAACGCTCCCCGTTGAGACCCAGGCTGGTGCCGCCGTAAAACGCGGCGGACCGGCTGGCGAAAAACGTCAGAAAACGTGCCCGGCCAAGTGTGCGAACCCACGCGGCAAGCGAAGTGTCCTTCGGAGAAGACGTAGGAAGTAAACCCCCGCACTCCCAGCTAGGCTCTCCAGATGGCCAACCTGTCGCTGGTCAAGAAGAAGGACCTCTCCTCCTTCCGAAAAATCGCGCTCGGGACGTGGCAGACGACGTACGACCCGACCATCTATGGGACGATCATCCTCCGGATGGGCAAAGCGATGGACTACATCGCTCGGTTTCGTGAGCGGACCGGCCGTAGGCTTACTGTCAGCCACCTGATGGCCAAAGCATCGGCAATGGCCCTCAAGCAATGTCCCGAGGCAAACGCCGTTCTCCGTTGGAACCGCATCTACTTGCGACAGCGTATTGGTGTGTTCTTTCAGGTGTTGATGGCGGACGAGGGGGAGGACAAGGTCGATCTCTCCGGCGCGACGCTCTACGACCTCGAGCGAAAATCGCTGCTGGAGATCGTGGATGAGTTCGAGACGAAAGTGACCCTGGTCCGGCGCCGAGAAGACCCGGCGCTTGAAAACACGCGCGCAACCTTCCACAAAATCCCGTACCTGTTCCTGAATTTTTTCCTTAAGGCGCTCTCCTTCTTCAGCTTCACGCTGAACCTGGACCTACGTGCGTTCGGAATCGCTTCGGATCCATTCGGCAGCTTGATGATTACCAATGTTGGCAGTCTTGGACTCGACACAGCCTACGCGCCCCTGGTCCCCTTCTCACGAGTGCCCATCCTCTTCGCAATCGGAGAGGTCAAGGAGCACGCGTTCGCCGAGAACGGACGAGTCAGCGCCGAGAAGGCGATGAGCGTGAACGCGACGCTCGATCACCGAGTCATCGACGGGTTCCACGCCTCCGTGATTGCCAGAGTCCTGCGCGAGTGGATGGAGAATCCAGACGTGCACTTTGACACGCTAGGCGCAGTAACGAAGCCATCGGATTGACGCCGGCGTGGACTGTGGAACACAAATGCGGGCAAACCGGTTTGCGTGGGCGGTCGCCGACGCCACACAGTCGTCATCGGGGTGTGTTGGAAAAAGCTCGAAGGCTGTGTCTTCTCGTTCCCGCTAGGGAAACGCTGGCGCTCGCTTCTTTCCCCGGTCTTCAGGTCCGAGGCCGAATAAAGGACCGGAATTCTTCTGTCGGGAGCCGAAGGCCGGTGACGAGTTTCACCTCCCGCATCTCTTCCTCTAGCTCCGCCACTCTGCGCTCCAGGCCAGCGTCTTCTGGCCGACCCCGGCTCCGGGACCAATCGACGAGCAGGGGCTTGACCCCGAACCGGAGGGCCGCGGTGAGTACGCCAATGAAGATGGATCCGGCGACCATCGCGGCGCCGAGTGAGAGGATGCGTTCGGAAATGTCGTTCGGCGAAAACCTCACAAATCACCTCGTGTGCGGGCCCTCACACACTACGGCGCAACCTTCCTTTGATTGCAACTCGGGCAACTTGTGACTTCGGCGCTCATTGCTCATCCGTACTCACGGACGAGAAGAGCCTCCAGTACGCCCCCGTTACTCTCAGGAGGCTTTGCCAGTTTCTTTGAGTTGGTGCACTTCAGCAATGTGTCTGACAGGAAAGTTCACTGAGTTGGCGATGAAGCAGAGGCTGTGCGCTTCTTGATGCAGATTCAGCGCATCCTCCAGCTGCTCTGCTTCAACAACCGTCACCCGCGGCCGCAGGACAACTTCGGTGAAGTGGCCTGGGCCATCTTCACGCACCAGCATGGTGCCCTGAGCGTTGTCGACATACTCCACGACGGCAATCCTGGCGAGGGCACAGAGGTGAAGGTACCAGAGCATATGGCACGCAGAGAGCGATGCAACCAGCAACTCCTCGGGGTTGTAGCAGCTCGAATCGCCTCGGAACGCGGGGTCAGACGAGCCGAGAATGGAGCCCCGCTTTCCTTGGCCCTCAATCTCGTGGGCCCGACTGTAGGCACGGTATTCGCTTGTGCCCGTTCCAAGGTTTCCAGTCCACCGCGTGAGGACCTCGTAGTTATGGCGCTGCGCCACGGAGCCTCTCAGCGTCCGCCATGGCTGAGGCGATTGCCCAACAGGACAGGAAGGCTCCGCGGGGCGGAAAAAGCGAGCACTAGCGCGGCCACAACCAGCCGAACATCCCGGCGGTCAATAGGGCATAAATGATGCCGTCGACGGTCGCCTTAATCGTCAGACTCCAAGCGCGCCGGTACCAGACTGACATCTGCCAGAGCGCAACGGAGTAGCCAATGAATGCAGTGACTCCCACGAGATGAAAGACCCGCATGTATGGGGCGCCTACCGGAAGCGCGCCCGCCGTGACGTAGGCAGCGAGCAACCCGACGACCAGGCAATAGGCGAACCAAAGGGCGAGATTCTTCCCCATGGGAGTTAACCCGTTGGGCATGACGGTGAAGAGTAGGACCGGCCCCTTCTTCATCTTTTCCACGAACTCTGGTGAGCGCATCTCCTTTCTGTTCGATGGACGGGGAACAAAGTAGTCACCCGGGGCGATGGCAAACGGCCGCAGCGCTTCCATCACCCGGTCTTGGTTCGGCAGCATGGGGTAGTCGTTCTTATGCCAGGGCAACACCATGTGAATCACCGAACTCACCAGAAAAACGACCACCGCGGAGAGCAATATTGGGAGCCAGAGCGCATCGAGCCCGGTCATGAAGCACTCCTGTCGTGAGCGTCTACTTTCGGCGATTGTGCAGCCGCCTCAAGGCTCCTGCAAGGGCTGGCAGCCTCGGGCCTGGGTCGGTGCCTTGACCCAGGGACACCGTCCACGCCGAGCGTCAGTTCGCCCGACGCTGCGCCGTACCTCTCGACGACCGCCGGGGAGTCGATGCTAGCGATTCGTTTCGCGAATTCCACGTGCCATCGAGTCCCATACCGGCCGTCGTTGGTAGGAGACGCTTTCATCTCCCGGGGCTAACTCGATGGTGTGCAGCGGGAGGAAGGCGGGCTCTGCAATACAGCTCATCCCCACAGGTGATTTGGCCGTTGGAGGGCTGCGAAAGACAGGACTCGCCGGCTGAAGGCGCACTCCGTCACCAGTCGAAAAAATATGAAAAATTGAAGCCGACGCCGAAATTAAACGAATCCTGTTGCCCGACTTTATTCAGCGCCAGCTGGTACCACGCAGAGATGGACAAGTCGCGGTCCCGGCCAATGAGCTTCCCTCCCTGGAACCGCATCACTGGCACAAACACTTGGTGAAGGAAGTCCCATCCGAGCTTTGTATCAACTGAGAGGAACGTGGTGGAGGGAAGGTTGAAGACCAGAATGGGGCGGACCACGAGCAAATTCACACCGGGGTATGTGCCGACGTTGCCCAGCGAGTGGTTCCAGCTGACCTCCGTGGTGAGCGACACCCAGCCCGCGAGGCCAACCGCGAGCGCATAGACGGGCGTAATGACCCACGGAGCACCGAGGGCCGCAACCGAGCTGCTGTTCCATTGCAGCGCCAGGGCGAGGTATTGGCGGACGCTCCCGTGCGCGTAGAAGGCCCACCCAAAAGCGGTGTTGATGTCCCCAACGCCCGAGACAGCGGAAGGTCCAGCCGTGCCGGGAGGTACGTCGGGGAAGAGGGCTCCAACTGGAACCTTCACCTGAATGGCGAATTCGTTCCCGCGACCGAAGACAAGCAGCGGATTGAAGGTAATTTCGTCGAGATTGACGGGCTTACCGGCCACGCCCTGCAGGTAGTCGAAGGTGAGGCCGAGCTGGTTTCGCGAAAAGGCGACCGTGTTCAAACCCTGAAGAATGGCCACGGTGTCCTGGATGCGCTCCTTGCTCGTCATCTCGTCGACTGTGTCGACGAAAGTCGCGGCCTCGCTGGCGATGGACGGGTTTGCCGCCTTGCAAGCTGGAGAAAGGTCGGCCTGGTTGTCCTCCAGACAGGCCAGGAGCTCTCCGGCATGCGCCATCGCTTTCGGACAGAGCCTTTCCGCATCGGGCTGGCACTGTCTCTGCAACGCGAGCACCTTGCCCCTTGCGGAATCAAGCTTCGTCACTTCTGCCAGGCACTTTGGTGACAGCGCGTAGTCGTTTCGTGTCAAACAAGTGAGCATGCGGCCTTCCCCGGGCCGCACGGTGGCGCAGAGTCGTTGAGAATCGTCCTGACACGCGTCCGAGAATTCCGCGATGAGGGCCCGCACTCTCTCGGTGTCGGCCTCAAGCTTCACCCGACAAGCCTGAGACACCTGGGCTTCGTGTTCCTCGAGGCACTTATTCACGCGTCCGGCGCCGGGTTTGACGTCGGGGCAGAAGTGCCTAACGTCCTCGCCGCACGGGTCCTCAGCGCGGGCCGTTATGGCGAGCAGACACATCCCCAAAAGAGCCAGCCTCGGCATGCCCGCGTCGACCCTTCCGAAGAGCATCAGACGGCTCTTCCCCATCCTCCCCCAAGCATAGCCGTCCCTGACGGGG
This sequence comes from Myxococcaceae bacterium, assembly GCA_052147975.1. GTDB lineage: Bacteria > Myxococcota > Myxococcia > Myxococcales > Myxococcaceae > JADGRA01. The sequence goes on along the minus strand of JBKQJL010000167.1, from coordinate 24,428 downwards.
CGGAGGGGAACCATTTTCGCCGGACGCTTCCGTCGCGTCTGCAGAGGCGACGGCGCTGAAATTCGGTCGTTCGCCAAAACGGCGGGCGCCTCGAATGAGGCCCTGGCGGCCACTCTCAGAAAGTTGCCGCGCCCCGCGGCCGCGTTTCCAACGCCGCGGCGCAATTGGGACCTCGCAGGCCCCTGCATGCGTCTGCGCTTCAGGCCGGTGAAACGAAAAAGCCAGGCGCCAACCACCGGTCAGGCGCCGGCCGAGCCCGCAAACAGTAAGGCCGAGGACCCAGGGCCCTTTGTCAACAGGCCCCGTGTCCCTTGACCTCCGACCGTTGCGGCGCCCGCCCAACACATGCGAGCGCCGCCCAACGCGAGCTAATTGCCGGATTGGCCGGCCATGCGCTTCTCAATCTCCGCTTTCACGCTCTCGAGGTTGAAGCTTGCGCCCTTCTGCATTGGTGGGAACTCGAGGGCCGTCCGAGCGAGCACGCCGACCTGCTGCTGGACGAAAATGAAGCGCCAGAATTCGAACGCGAACCAGTTGTAGAAGGCAAGTGAGCCCTTGTCACCGTTCGGCAGCCCCGTGCGCTCGAAGGGGTCAAGTCTAAGGTTTGTCAGAATCGGCCAGTCGACCTTGACGGTTCCGCCGAGCCAACCTTGTGGTTGGTCGGTGAACCGGTACTTGTAATCATTGACGCGCACGGCGGAGAGCGTTCCCTCCGTGAAATAGAAAATTTCGTGGCGCTTCGATGGGCCCTTCCCAGTCAGAAGGTCCATCTGGTTATAGCCGTCGAGGTGCACCTTGTACGTCGTGTCGCCGATTTTCTTGCCTTTCATGAGCTCCTCGACGATGGCCGCGTCACCCGCCGCGGCCACGAACGTTGGAAACCAGTCGAGCCCAGACATGATTTCGTTCGAAACCTTTCCGGCCGGGACCTTCCCTGGCCACCGAATGATGGCCGGGACACGGAAGCCACCTTCTAGAGCGGTCCCTTTGCCACCGGCGAAGGGCGTCTGCCCTCCGTCTGGCCAGGTGAAGTTCTCCGCTCCGTTGTCCGTGCTGAACGCGACGATGGTGTTGTTGTCCAGCCCGAGCTCCTTGAGTTCCTCGAGCACCGCCCCGACGATGTCGTCGAGTTGGGCCATGCCCGCCTCTTCCATGGACCAGCCGTTCTCAGGCGTCCGTAGGCTTTCGTACTTGTCCGAAAGGTGGGTGATGACGTGCATCCGCGTGGGGTTCAGCCACACAAAGAACGGCTTACCGTCCTTCTTTGCCTTGTCAATGAAGCCGAGTGCGAGTTTCAGAATCTCGTCGTCGACGGTCTTCATGCGTTCCGGGCAAAGCGGTCCCGCATCTTCAATGCGCTGTTTGCCGATTTTCCCCCAGCGCGGCTGTGACGTTGGGTCGTCCTTGTCCGTCGCCCAGCTGTGAACCATGTTCCGTGGTCCAACGCGGTCCTTGAGCCCCGGCGGATAGTTCCGATGGCAAGGGTCCTCCATTGCGTCGAGGTGGTACAGGTACCCAAAGAACTCGTCGAAGCCATGCACCGTGGGCAAAAACTCGTTGAGGTCGCCGAGGTGGTTCTTCCCGAACTGTCCGGTGGCGTAGCCCATGGACTTCAGGACGGTTGCGATGGTGACTGCCTGAGCCGGAAGCCCAATGGGAGAGCCGGCTTGTCCGACGGTCGTCATCCCGGTGCGGATCGGAAGCTCACCGGTGATGAAGTTGGCACGACCGGCAGTGCAGCTGGCCTCGGCATAGTAGTCCGTAAACATCATGCCTTGGCTGGCAAGACTGTCCAGGTGCGGCGTTCGGCCAGCCATGATGCCGCGGTGGTACGCGCCAATGTTGAACCAGCCGATGTCGTCACCCATGATGAAGATGATGTTCGGCTTGGTTTGTGCTTGAGCCGGGAAAGCCCAGAGTCCGACGGCAAGAAGGAAGGACAACGGGACAACAGTTTTCTGTCTCAAGTTTTTTCTCCAACTCTCGACCCCTGTTTCGGAGCGCGGAGCGCGAATGTCGGTTACCTCTATAGTGAAGAGCGTGCTGGTGTTCCCCTTCGACCCAGAGCCGGCCGTGTCAAGCGTGCCACCGGCCAGCGGACCGAAGCGGCGCGCGGGCGTATAGCGCCCTTGCTGACCAGTTGGCCACCGACTTTTTTGAGGGAAAGCCTTGTGCCAGCCAGCAGCCTCGAGAAGCTCGCGCCCGTTGGCAGTACGCCCAGACGTCTCGCCCCGGCTGCGCGCCGCGTCATGCCGTGCGAGAGGGCAACAGGCGCGAAGGGGCTGTTCGAAATTTAACGCAGATAGGGCTTAAGGACGTCGATGAGCTGTTGGGCCGACTCCGCCTCTTTCGAGGAGGGCCTCTGGGTGGGGTCGACAATGTGGAAGCGGACGTGGTCCTCGACCACTTCACCCATGAGGCTGCCCATCGCGCCTCTGGCTGCGGCGATGAGCTGAAGGACCTCGCCGCACTCCCGGCCCTCGCTCAGCGCGCGCTCGAGCGCGGCGACCTGTCCGCGGATGCGCCGAACCCGATTCAAGAGTTTGTTTTTTTCAGCCGGTGTATGGCCCATCTAATTCTTGACTATACCATACCCCGGTGCGGTATTCATCAACCAGCCCCCCCTTTGCCACCCGCGCTCCAGCCAACCCTGACCATTCCAAAGCCCCGACATGTTCCGGCAAACTTTGGGTGACATTCGCGGCCGTCTCCCAGACGGCAGCGCGCCGAGCAAAGAGGGCTCTGCCGTGCGCTCGACGAGCGCAGCGCGGCTTCGGGAAGCGTCCCGTGCCTCCGTCGACGAGCTCTTCCTTGCGACGAAGACCAGCCCCGAGGGGCTTTCAGAAAGCGTCGCCGAGGAGCGGCTTGCGACCCATGGCCCAAACCAAGTGGCGCATGAGCGAGCACTCCCCTGGTACATCCAACTTTGGCACGGCTTCGCGAACGCTTTCTCCGCCCTTCTCGCGGTCCTGGCGACGGTGTCCTGGGCCACAGGAGACAAGGAATCCGCACTCATCATCGCGGCCATGGTCCTGCTCAGCGGTCTCCTGCGCTTCTTTCAGGAGCGACGTGCCAGTCTCGCCGCCCAGAAGTTGCAAGAGATGGTCCGCGTCACCTGTACGGCCATCCGCAGCGACGACACCGGAAGTGCTGGGGACCGCGAGCTTCCCATTCGGGAACTCGTGCCCGGGGACCTCGTGAAGCTGTCAGCGGGGGACATGATTCCGGCCGACCTCCGTCTCATCACGGCGAAGGACCTCTTCGTTGCCCAATCTGCGCTCACCGGCGAGGCGCTTCCGGTGGAGAAGACCGCCAGCTGCATCGCATCACCGGCCACCAACCCGCTCGAACTCGGCAACATCGCATTCCTGGGCACCAACGTGACCAGTGGTACCGCCCTCGGCCTTGTCGTCAACACCGGCCAAGCAACATACTTCGGTAGAATTGCCGAAAGTCTGACTGGACGGCGAGCCCTCACCAGCTTCGAGAAAGGTGTCCGCGGCGTCAGCCTGCTGCTTCTGCGCTTCATGGCGGTAATGACCGTCCTCGTCTTCTTCATCAACGGCTTCACCAAGCACGACTGGAAGGAGGCATTCTTTTTCGCCCTTGCGGTTGCGGTCGGGCTGACGCCCGAGATGCTGCCGATGATTCTCTCCGGCACGCTGGCCATCGGAGCGGTCGCGATGTCGAAGAAGAAGGTCATCGTCAAGCGGCTCAACTCGATTCAAAACTTCGGCGCCATGGACGTGCTTTGTACGGACAAGACCGGGACACTGACCGAAGACCGGGTCGTTCTGGAAATGCACTGCGACGTCGTGCGCGAGGAGGATGAAGGCGTCTTTCAACTGGCCTATTTCAATTCGTACTACCAGACCGGGCTGAAGAACCTGCTCGACAAGGCACTGCTCGCGCACGGAACTGTCCCCACCGCCAACGTCACGAAAGTCGACGAGATTCCGTTCGACTTCTCGCGCCGCATCATGTCGGTGGTGGTGGACATCTCTGGAGAGAGAAAACTCATCGCCAAAGGTGCCCCAGAGGCAGTCTTCAGTCGGTGCTCTCGGGTCGAAGTGAATGGTGAAGCCCAGGACCTCGACCCCCTACTCCTCCCTGACCTAGGGGAGGAACTCGACCATCTTCAGGCACAAGGCTTCCGGGTGCTGGCCATCGCGTACAAGAACCTTCCGCGCGACCGAGCCGTGTATTCCGCCCAGGACGAGTGCGCCTTGGTCCTGCGCGGCTACGTCGCCTTCCTCGACCCTCCTAAGCTCTCGACGCGCAAGGCGCTCGCGGCATTGGATAAACACGGAGTGCACGTCAAGGTGCTGACCGGCGACAATGACATCGTCGCACGGAAAATCTGCTCCGACGTCGGCCTCACCGTCGGCCGTGTCGTCCTTGGCCAGGACGTCGAAGCCGCCTCGGAGGTGGAGCTCGATGCCCTGGTCGAGCAGGCCACACTCTTCGCGCGACTCGCGCCCGCCCACAAGGAGCGGGTCGTCCACGCTCTGCAGCGGGGCGGCCACGTGGTGGGCTTCATGGGCGACGGCATCAACGACGCGCCGGCACTGCGAGCCGCAGATGTCGGCATTTCTGTCGACAACGCAGTCGACATTGCGAAGGAATCGGCTGACCTCATCCTGCTTGAGAAGGACCTGTTGGTCCTTGAGGACGGCGTCCTCGAAGGACGGCGAGTCTTCGGCAACATCACCAAGTACATCAAGATGGGCACCAGCTCCAATTTCGGAAACATGTTCTCGGTGGTGGGCGCGAGCGCCTTTCTCCCGTTTCTGCCGATGCTCCCGATTCAGTTGTTGACCCAAAACCTCCTGTACGACTTTTCCCAACTCGCGATTCCATTTGACCGAGTGGACGATGATTATTTACTGAGCCCGCGTCGATGGAAAATCGATGAAATCGGCAGATTTATGCTCTATTTCGGACCGGTCAGCTCGATTTTCGACTACCTGACGTTCGCCCTCATGTTCTTCGTTTTTAAGGCGAACACACCAGAGCACCAGGCGTTTTTTCAATCCGGGTGGTTCGTCGAAGGCTTGCTTTCGCAGACGCTCATCGTCCACATGATTCGGACGCGGAAGATTCCCTTCATTCAGAGCCGACCTGCACTGGCACTTGGGCTTTCGACCCTGGCGGTGATGGCCGTCGGCATTCTGCTGCCCTTCACCGGTTTTGGCCATTCGCTGGGGATGGTGCCGTTGCCTCTGCAATTCTTTGGTTGGTTGGCTCTCATCCTTCCCGCGTACATGTTGCTGGCTCAGGTCGTGAAGACGTGGTTCGTACGACGCTACGGGTACAACTGACGTTTCCTCGCGCCCCACCCCGACAACATTTCCATGCAATTCCGTCACAGAGTTCCGGAGGACAGGTCGGTATGAGACTGCTCGCTCTAGAGATGCCGCGTCTCGCTCGGGCTACCTCTTTTTTCGCACCGGACCTTTTCGGCCGCCGGTCGAGTGCCGCTGCGCCCTCGGCTGTCGCTCAGAAAGTCAACGCGGGCTTAAGGCTTCCCGCTCGAGCAGCCTGTGACTTTTGGCAGGAGCTGCCTCCTGACGAAGGCAGAGCATGAAGGGGGCGAGCCAAGCGATTCAACGCGCTCCAGGCCCTTCTGCCCAGCGTGCGCCGACCAGCCTGCACTGCCTTTGCAAACTCAGGTTCCGCATGCTGTGGGCGGCCGTGTTGGCAGTCGTTTCCCTTCCTCTTGCGGCCCGCGCGGACGACCCGACCCCTCCCGCGCAGGTGGAAGCGGCGGCTCCTGCTGCTGAGGGCGCAGCCCCAACCGCCCCATCCGAGTGGTGGAACATCCACTTTGTCTCGACGGTGGCGATTCAATACCACCCCGCCTTTCACGCCCCCTACTCGGGCCAGAACAGCATGCAGCCGTATGCCGAGACTGCAACGGCCTTTATCTCGACCCTGGGGTTGGACGTTCGACTTTGGAAGGGGGCCGACATCGTCTTCAACCCAGAAGTCAGCGGCGGGTACGGGCTGAGCCAAACTCTCGGCATCGCCGCCTTCCCGAGTGGTCTGGTCTACCGCGTCGGCAATCCAGCGCCGGCCATCTATCTCGCTGACCTGTACCTGCGGCAAGCCATCGGCTTGGGAGGTGGAACCGAAGACGTCGAGAGCGGGATGCACGAGCTTGCCGGACCGCGCGACAAAAACCGACTCACCTTCATCATCGGCCGAATCAACGTTGAAGATTTTTTCGATGGAAATGCCTACGCCCACGACGCCACCACCCAGTTTTTCGACTGGGCGCTGTTTGCCTCCGGCGCCTGGGACTATCCGGCGGACACCCGCGGCTATACGTATGGCGCCATTGCTGACCTCACCATGAACTGGTGGTCCGCCAGGGCAGGCATCGCCCTGGAGCCGCTCTATGCCAATCTCGAGACGATGGATTGGGACATCGCAAAAGCGCGTGGCCTCATGGCCGAGTTCGAGGCGCGCTGGACGGCGTTCGGCGGTCCTGGGGCTGTGCGGATTACGCCTTTCTTTAATACCGCGCGCATGGGCAGTTACGCGCAAGTCTTGGCAGACCCCGCCGCCTATGGTGGGCAGGTGCAGCCGACGCGGGCTGAAGGACGAACGAAATACGGGGTTGCGATGTCCGCGGACCAGCAGCTCACGCCGACAGTTGGCATTTTTCTGCGAGCAAGCATTAACGACGGCGCCAACGAGAGCTGGGCCTTCACCGAGATTGACCGCTCGCTGGCTGTTGGCGTCGTCAAGGATGGAAGCCTGTGGGGTTGGAGGCCGTACGAGGTGGGCGGCGCTTTCGTCATCAACGGTCTGTCTGGCCTCCACAGGGCTTACCTCGCGCAGGGCGGCTATGGCTTCATCATCGGCGACGGTCACCTCTCATACGCACCAGAGATTTTGGGCGACTTCTATTTCCGCGTGGAAGTCTCAAAATGGCTTCAAGCCTCCGTCATTTACCAGCCCGTCTTCGATCCTGGGTACAACAGCGCTCGGGGCCCCATCAACATCTTCAGCCTCCGCGTTCGTGTTGCCTTTTAGGAGTCTCTTCAGATGGACCACCTAAATAAATTAAGCCTCGCTTCACTCTTCATTGTGAGCGCACTGGGCTGTGGCCCAGGTCTAACCCTGACGACCGTTCCCACCGCTGCTCAGTCCGTCTGTTACAACGTCGCTGAGTGCGCTCAGGGCGGAAGCTACAGTTGGCTGCAGAGCTGCTATTCGGAGGCCCTGACGCTGCAGCAGCAAGCCAGTGCGAGCGGCTGCAGCTCGCCCTACAACGACTACTACTCCTGTGCGAACTCCAGCTACAGTTGCCAAGGAATTACCCCGTCCTTCCCGGGCTGCGATGCAAAGCTGGCGACGCTCGAAGCCTGTCTCAACGCCGCGACGGCGGACAGCGCGTGCGCCAAATACGAGGCCGAGTTGGCAAGTTGTCCGCCCGCGAGCGGGACGCAGCCACCCAACAGCCCCATTGTCTCGCCCTGTTCGCTCAACCTTCAATGCCAAGCACAGTGCTACCTCAGCAATGTGTCGAATGTCTGCAATCCCGGGTTGACAGAGCTCGACGCGTTCTCACAATGCGCCAACGCCTGTCCGCCCTAGCGAAATAGGACTCGAGGGGGCTTGGCGCCCTCGTCGCACGGGCCCGCGCTGGGGCAGCCACCGTGGCCAGCCGTCCTTCTCATGGAAGCACCCTCGTCTGCCAGTCCCGAAAATGTGGCGCGGCGTGTGCTATTGGCCGGCTCGGGCGCGCTCGCGTCGGGTGACATGCCCCTGGTCGTCCTCCATCAAGAGCACGTCGGCTTCGTCCAGGAAGAGGCCGTGGCCAATCACGCCGGGGAGCGCGTCGAGCGCCGCCCGCAGGGGCGCCAGCTCGGCTCCAGCTGGTACGGGCGCGTCGATGACTGGATTGCCGTTGTCCGTCTCGTAGACGGCTCCGCCCGAGTTTGTTCGAAGCGGTCCGTCGAGTCCCAACCCTCGTAGGGCTCGTCGGGTGGCCGCCAGCCCGAAACGCAGGACCTCGACTGGCAGCGGAGCCCCTTCGCCGAGACGTGCCACCAGCTTCGCTGACTGAATGAGGTAGGCGCAGCGTGCCGAGGCGTGCGCGACGATTTTTTCCCGCGTCATTGCGCCTCCTCGCCCTTTAATCATTCGCATCGAAGGGTCCACGGCGTCGGCACCGTCGAAGAGGTAGTCGACTGCTTCGACGCCCTCCATTTCCCGGACGTCCAAGCCCAGCCGACGGCCCAGAGCGTGGGATTCTCTGCTGGTCGCGACACACACAAGCTGGAGACCTTCCACCGAGACCCGCTGCGCCAATGCGTGAATGGCACGCGTCGCGGCCCGCCCAGTCCCGAGGCCGATGGTGGTGCCGCTTTGAACCTCCGCGACTGCCGCCGCAGCCAACTCATCCACGCCCATAAGGCTTGTCACCAGGTGGTCCCTCCCCTGACGCCTGTACATTCCTGTTGCCTTCCGGAGAATGGCACAGTCGTCCCAAACGGCGGAGCGCGCCGCCAGAGGGACTCTGCTGCAAACCCAAACGTGGCGCTCGGAGGCATTGCTTCACGGCTGGCCGTCATTGGCGTCCGTGTCGGCCGGCTCCCCCGCTGAAGCGCAGCGCGCCAGACGCCGTTTCCCCAGAGGCCAGCGTCTCCCGGCCCAGTCGGATTTCGTTCCGCAGTGCCGTCTCTTCCGGCAAGTCCATGGAGTCGAGCATCGAGAGCCGGTCGTTGCGCAAGCACACCTGGGGCAATGCGCTCAGCTCCTTCGCCAGGTGAACGGCCTCGGACAGCGCCTCTCCGGGGGCTACCACACGGTTGACCAGCCCCATCGACAACGCCTCCTCGGCCGAGACCGAACGCCCGGTCAACACCAAGTCCATGGCGCGGCTCAGCCCCACCAGGCGAGGCAGTCGAATGGTTCCGAGGTCCACCAGCGGCACGCCAAATCGCCGACAAAACACACCGAAGACCGCGCTCGAGGCGGCGACCCGCAAGTCGCACCAAAGGGCCAGTTCCAGCCCTCCGGCCACCGCGTAGCCTTCCACGGCGGCAATCACCGGTTTCGGCAGGCGCAGCCGCGTGGGCCCCATCGGGCCGTCGCCCTCGGGAAGCACGGGGCGCGGCTCCCCTTCGCTCAGTGCCTTGAGGTCCGCACCGGCGCAAAACGTCCCACCGGCCCCGGTCAGCACGGCAACCGAGGCACCGGAGTCAGCGTCGAAGTGCCGAAAGGCCGCCGCCAAGTCGGACGCCGTCGACGCGTCGACGGCGTTTCGTCGCTCGGGGCGATTCAAGGTGACGACAACAACTGAGTCCTCTACGGAGTAGTTGACGCTCATGGTGGAGGAAGCCTGGGGCTGGCCGCGCAGAGGCGTCTAGCCCTTCCTCGTCCGCCCTCCCTTGGGCACGCCCTGAGCGCGAAACAGGGGCCCCGGGGGAAAGGCGGACTCAGGCCGGTGGCTGCTGGCCTTCCAGCAGCCGACCAAGGGGCCTTCGCGGGGCTGCACCTGCCACCAGTTTCAGTAAATTTAGCCACTTACGGCCCAGGCAGTCAGAGAATAGGCGCTGCCCTGGTGCGTCTAGTCAACATGAGGCCGAATTCGTCAATGCAGGTGGCGAAGGAGAGAGTGGTGCGGCGCGGAGGCTCGCGCTACGAAGTGGAAGGCGGTGTCGCGATGAAAGCGCTTCTGGTTGTCCTTCTTTTGTTGAGTCCTGCGCTGGCACGGGCGGATGACTCCAGCGGGGCAGTCATTCAGCCGGCGAGTCCGCAGCCGACGCTGATGCCGCCGGCGCCGCCGGAAAATCCAGAGCCTCCGCCAGAGCAGGGTGTAAGCCAGGAAGCCGCCCCGGCATCCGGGCAGTGGGTGTACACGAGCCAATACGGCTGGGTGTGGATGCCCTACGGAGACACGTACACCTACTTGCCGACTGATGGCGGTGCGCCGGACATGTACGTCTACTACCCCAGCGTCGGTTGGTGCTGGGTGGTGGCGCCGTGGATTTGGGGCTGGGGAGCGGCGCCGTATTTCGGCATTTACGGCACGGGCCACTATGGCTGGTACGGCTACGGCTATGGACATTGGTACGGCTACGCTGGCCCGTACGCGAATTGGTACGGCCGCGGGTACTGGAGTGGCGGCCATTGGTACGGCTCGGGGCATGGCGCGCCGGCGCCGTACCACCCGGCGGCGCCTCGGGGTGGCTACGGCTACACCGCCTCACGTGGTGGCTATTATGCCGCAGGCCGCGGCGCGGTCGGCGCACCGCGCACTTCCGGGTTCGCAGCGCCCCGGAGCAGCTTCGGGAGCTCAAGCGCCTGGGGGCACTCGAGCAGTGGGTTCGCTGGGCATCCCTCCGGTGGCTTCGGAGGCCACGCGGGCGGCGGATTCGGCGGCGGCCACGCGGGCGGTGGTGGCGGCGGCGGCCATGCGGGCGGTGGCGGGCACCGGTAGCCCAGCGGCTCGCTTCACCGAGAAAGCGGCACCGAGCGCGGCAGTCGACTGGTTTCCCTCACCGGTCGGGAGTTGGGCCCAGCATTTTCGCTGGGTCCACGAGCCGGTCGAACTCCGCCTCGTCGACGAAGCCGAGCTCCAGCGCTGCCTGTTTCAAGGTGATGTCTTTGTCCATTGCGTGATGCGCAATTTTCGACGCCTTGTCGTACCCGATGGCCGGCGACAAGGCCGTCACCAGCATCAACGAGCGGTCGACGGACTCCTTAATTTTGGGCAAATTCGGCCGGGTCCCTTCGACCAGAAACTTACGGAAGTTGATGGAGCTATCGGCCAGCAATGTAATTGAGTTGGTGAGGTTGAAGATGATGAGCGGCTTGTAAACGTTCATCTCCAGGTAGCCGCTGGCGCCGCCGACGCCGACCGCGACGTCATTGCCCATCACCTGCACCGCCACCATGGTCAAAGCCTCGACTTGGGTGGGGTTGACCTTGCCGGGCATGATGGAGGAGCCGGGTTCGTTCTCCGGAAGCACCAGTTCTGCGAAGCCGGCCCGCGGACCGCACGACATCAGCCGGATGTCATTTGCAATCTTGTAGAGCGACACGGCGACGGTACGAAGCGTACCGGACAGCTGGACGAGCGCGTCGTGGGCACCCTGCACCGCGAACTTGTTGGGGGCGCTGACAAACGGCAACCCGGTCAGCTTGGCAATTTCGACCGCCACCGCTTGGGCGAAGCCGGCCGGCGCGTTGACGCCGGTCCCAACCGCGGTGCCACCCAGCGACAGTCGATAGACACCCTTGAGCGCGTCGTCGAGGCGTTCCAAATCCTCCTCGAGCATTGCCGCATAGCCGGACCACTCTTGCCCGAGTGTCAATGGCGTCGCGTCCTGCATGTGCGTCCGCCCGATTTTGATGATGTCCTTCCACTCCTCCGCTTTCGCGGCGATTGCTCCGCGGAGAGCTTGTAACGCCGGAACCAGCCTGCGCTTCACACCGAGCGCAGCGGCGATGTACATCGCCGATGGAAACGAGTCATTGGACGACTGCGACAGGTTGACGTGGTCATTGGGGTGCACTGGCACCTTGCTGCCGAGGGGCTTGCCGGCAATTTGACTGCTCCGGTTCGAAATCACCTCGTTCATGTTCATGTTGAATTGCGTGCCGCTGCCGGTCATCCAGACATGCAGTGGGAACATGTCTTGGTGCTGACCGGCAAGAATCTCGTCGCACACCTGCACAATCAGCCGATGGATGGGCCCGTCCAAGTGCTTTGAAGCGTGGTTTGTGTTGGCGGATGCCTTTTTGACCAGGGCGTAGGCTTCAATCATCTCGCGCGGCATGAGGTCAGTGCCGATGTTGAAGTACTGGAGCGAGCGCTGGGTCTGTGCGCCCCAAAGCCGATTGGCTGGCACCTCCACCTCACCGAGGGAATCCGTCTCCTTGCGTACGTCGTTCATGTACGGCCTCGCTGTCTGTTGCCCTTGGACGTGCTGCAGTCGGCTGTCCCCTGAATACTGCTGAGCAGCGAGCGCCGTCGACCTTTCGCCGTCGCGCACGCGGCGGTGCAAGGCGTCCAAGCACCCGGTTGACGAGCCGGTCCGGTGCGCGCGCCGGCTTTTGGGCGGAGGCCTTGAATAGTTGCTCTCTCGCACCGTCGCTAACGGCACAAAGAGGCCATTTGCGAAATGCGGAAGAGAGTGAATTCGGCCACTTACGCCCGTTGCCTCGGGGCAGGGCCACGAAATCGCCCTAGGCCAAGGGCCTCTTCCCCAGAGCCGGTGGTGGCTTGGTGACTGTTGCCGGTTAAATTAGAGGTGCAATGACGAAGTCCTGGTTGACAGCCGTTTTCCTCGTCCTGGCGCCAGCGTGGGCGACGGCGCAGGAGCAATCGCCCGCTGCGCAGCCGCCTCCTGCGGCTCAAACACCGCCCGCGGCTGCCGCGCCGGGGCAGAACGCCCAACAGAATACCCAGCCGCCGGTGTTGCGCGGCCAAGCAACGGAAGTCCCACAGCCGGTGCAGCCGCCGGGACCGCCACCGTCGGACGTCATCCCCTCCGCGCCTCCAGAAACTCCCGCCCCTCCGGCAGGCCAGTCCGCGGAGGTGACCCAGCAGCCACCGCAGGCTACCGGGCAGTGGGTTTACACGAGCCAGTACGGGTGGCTGTGGATGCCCTATGGCCAGGCGTATACCTACCTGCCGCCCGATGGTGAAGCGCCGAACATGTACGTCTACTACCCGTACGTCGGCTGGTCATGGGTGGTTGCTCCATGGATTTGGGGGTGGGGCCCCATGCCCTACTTCGGCTATTACGGGACGGCCGGCTTTGGCTGGTACGGCTACGGGTATGGCCGGTGGTACGGCTATGGAGGGCCGTACGCGGGTTGGTATGGGCGCGGCTACTGGGCCGGAGGCCATTGGTACGGAGTGGGCGCGCCTTACCACTATGCCGCTCCCCGGGGTGCGTACGGGGGCGGCGCTCGCGGTGTTTACGCAGCCCCCCACGGTGGCGCCATCTACGGTGGCCACGGCGGTGGCGGCGGCGGGCACAGTGGCGGTGGGCACCGCTAGCGCCTGCAAGGGCCGCGCCCTATTGGCCACTCATCACGAAGGACAGCAGCAGGACGGCGGCCCCCTGGTAGCCAACGTCTGGCTCAGTCAGCTCCCAGGAAGACGCCGTGCACACGGTTCCATTCCATCCGCAGCCCACCGAGAAGTCTCGGTAGGCGTACGCGGGAAACGTCCGGTTCGGAATGACGTAGGTGCCGTCGTAGTACCAGTTGGGGCCACCCGGGACGAGCCCCGGAGCCGGCCCGTACGTCGACGTCGCTGTGTCGCTCGGGTAGTAGGGGTAAAGGGGTTCCACCACTCCCACCGGCTTCCCGTTGTACGTCGTGTTCCCATCGTCCCCGTCATTGACGGTGAATGAGAACCAGCTGTGGAAAATTTGGAAGGACGAGTGCTCGCCGCCGTAGGCGGCCATGTTGGTCATGTAAACCATGTTGAGGGGATTGAGCCCGAGCAGGAAATGCACATGTTTCTGCGCCAGTGCCAGCACTTCAGCCTCGGTATGCGAGCCGAGAATCCCCTGACGCGCCGCCATAAAGAGGTTGAGTCCATAGAAGGCTTGGTTCCGGTTGCTGCCCCAGCTCCAGTCCCACCCGTTGGTGGAGCTGCCGAACATCCCTCCGTAGGGGCCATCCGCGGTGAAAGCGGGGTCAACCAGGCCCTGCGCAACCCCGGTTTGAATCTTCGTCTTGACCGCCGGCGTCCCCGCCGAATTCAACAAATAGTGCCAAGCGCCGGTTGAGATGACGCCCTCGCCTGGGGTGACGGTGTCGGGAATCATCCCGTCCCAGGTGTCCCATGGGAAGGCATCGGCGTACGCCTGGGCCGTCGCCACCGTCGGGTCCATCCTAAAGACAGCGGCCGCCGCCGCGGCCTTGAGCTCCGTCTCGCTGCCGGCCGCTGCGGGGTAGGCGTTCAGCCAGTTCCACCCGGCGGTCGCGGCCGCGGCGTAGCCAGAGGCGATGGTGGCTTGGCCAATGGCTTGGAAGACAATCGCTGCATGCGCGAGCGCCAGGACGGCATTGCCCGTGGCCTCTCCAATCGTTACTCCGCCACCGGACCAGCCGTTGCCCGAGGGCGAGGTACAATCAAAGTAAACTCGCCCCTCGTTTGAGGCGCTCGGCGGTGAGGTGATGGTCGGGTTGTTTCCCTTGGCCGAAGTCAGGAAATGGCCGTCGGGCCGTTGCATGCGGACGTAAAAGTCGAGCTCCCAGCGCGCCTCGTCGAGGATGTCTGGGATGCCATTGCCGCTCTCGGGGATGTTGAGCTGACCGTCCGACCACGCAGACGGATTCATTTCGTAGGCAAAGAGCATCTGCGGGACGCCACGACCCCAAAGCGTCTTCTGGTAGTCGCCCGCGTCGTGCCACCCACCATGGACGTCCAGCGTCCCGTCGTCTACGGAGCCTGGCCCCGGAGGAGCTTGGGCGTCGCCGGCGTGACACGCCCCATCCACCCACTGGCCGCCGTTCCCTGGGAACGTCAGCAGGGCGTCGCCGGCGTACGGCATCGCCTTGTCGTGGTTGCAACGCTGGAAGTAATAGGCCTTGACCGAAGCTGCCCCGACAATGTTGAAGGCGTTGTCGGCAATCTGAAAGCCGTACGAGCGGATTCCAACGGACGGCACGTAGAGGTAGTAGTCGCCGGCCGTCGAGAAGTCTGTGAAGTCGACGGTCGCATACCCGTCCCCAGAAAAGGCGTCCGTCTGCAAGGGACTACTGGCGGTGTAAGTCCCCACCACGGCCCCGCTCGAGGCGTCGACGAGTTGGACGGAGGCACCGGCATTTCCCAGCAGAACGGCGATTTTCGTATCTGCCGTGCGCCAGCCGAAGTTGTCGACGCGAATGGCGCCGCTCAGGGTGCCCTGAGGGGGCACGACACCGCCGTCCAGGCCGGCACCACCGTCCGCCGGTCCTGCGTCTGGGCTGCCGGAGTCGGGCGCGCCGGCCACGGTGTTGGGGCCCGGTGAGCTCACCTGCCCGCTGCACGCTGCCAACCACAGGCCGAACGAGCAGACTGCGGTCCCTGCGCATCGCCTCCTCAACCCGGTGGGCATCCCTTCGCCCAGTAGCAAGCGGCGGGCCCACAGACAGGGGCCTGTTTTCGCGGGGTGGGGCTAGCCAGTCGCACCACAGTTGAGGGGGACGGCCCCCCACACAAAGGGGACACACCTAGGAGCATGCCCGCCCCCCGTCGCCCCTCATCTGCGCGACGCCGGGCTCGCCTAGTGGTGTTCCTCGTAATGCTCTTCGCCACCGTGGGGCGCTTCCTTTGGTGGGGGGTGCTGCTGAGGTGGCGGGCCCTGGTGTCCAGGCTCTTCCCGCACTTGTTGAGAATGCGGCGGCTGCTCTCTCTCCATTTGGCCGTGCGGCGGTGGCTGGCCGTGCGGTGGTGGCTGGCCGTGCGGCGGAACAAACACCTCTCGCTTGCCCGTCCAGGAGCGTCCGTAGGTTTCCCCCCATTGGGGAGGCATGCCCGGATGCCACCCTCTCCAGGCCGGTGGAGGCCGGCGGTAGTACGTCACCGGCACAATGAGCAACGGCTGCGGCACATACGCCGGCGCAACATAAACCCAAGGTCCGTTGTAGCCGCCGGCGTAGTACCAGCCGCCATTGGCGTAAGCCCAGTACTGCCCGCCGTAAAAGAAGACATTGGCGGAAGCGGCCGGGACGTATTGCACCGTTTGGACTTCCGGCACCGCCACCAACTGAGGGGGCGCTGCGAAGTTGATGCCGAGGTTGACTTGCACCTGGGCCGACGCTGGCGAAGCGACGAGAAACGCGAGCAGTGCGACGAGCAAGACGTACACTTGGATTCTCCTCCTCTCGGAAGGGCGACGCCCGCCATGCTAGGCATGATTGGCTCGGGTGCCCAGAGGCTGCTCCGCGCCGGTCAAACGTTTTTTCCCCGCGCCCCTTCGACCAGAAAGCCCTGCTACCGCAGCATGGCAGGCACTGGAAGGCCCCCTCCGTGGGCAGAAGCCGCGGCCACTCAGCGCGATGCGGCCTCGAGGAGAGAGGCCACGTGCATCGCCTTTTTCCCGGTGGCGCCCAGAATTTGATGTTGGCAGCTAAATCCGTCGGCAACCAACAAGGCATTCGGCGCGGCCTGACGGACAGCCGGAAGCAGGCTCTTCTCGGCCATGGCCATGGAGACGTCGTAGTGCCGCGCTTGGTAGCCGAAGGTGCCAGCCATGCCACAGCAGCTGCCGGCAACCGTCTCCAGCGCCAGGCCCGGCACCAGCGCCAGGACTCGGGAAATGGCGGGCATGGCTCCAAAGGCCTTCTGGTGACAGTGCCCGTGGAGCAACACCCTGGGCTGCGCCAAAGCGTCGAACCGCAAGGAGAAGCGCCCCGCGGCGGCTTCCCGGTCGACGAATTCTTCAAAGAGCAGCGCCGACGCCGCAAGCTGCGCGGTGGGGCCACCAGGCAGCATTGCCGGAAACTCGTCGCGCAGGGTGAGCAAACACGATGGCTCGAGCCCCACGACGGGAATGCCCCGCTCGAGCGATGGCCGTAGCGCCTCCAACGTCCGCTGGGCTTCACGACGGGCCTGGTCAACAAGCCCAACCGAGAGAAACGTGCGCCCGCAGCACAGCGGACGGAATCCGCCGGCAGCCCGCGGCAGGTGGACCTGGTAGCCCGCTCTCTCCAACACGCGAAGGGCCGCCCGGGCCGTCTCGGGCTCGAACCAATTGGTGAAGGTGTCCACCAGCAGCACGACTTCAGTGCCAGCCGGATTGTCCCGAAGTCTCTCGTCTGCGCCACGAAACGGACGTCTGCTCCACACTGGCAGCTTTCGTCGCGCGCTCAACCCGAGGAGACGCTCGCTCAGACCGGCCAATGCTGGAATTCGGTCCCGTAGCGCAAGCAGCCAGCGGAAGGGCTGCAGTGCGGGCGCCAGCCGCGGCAGGTAGGCCACGAGCCGGTCGCGCACAGGCAGCCCGTGCCGACGCTGGCGGTGCCAGAGGTACTCCACCTTCATCCTGGCCATGTCCACCCCAGTCGGGCACTCGCGCTTGCACCCCTTGCAACCGACACACAGGGCCATCGTCTCGGCCATGGCGTCGGACACCAGCGCCTCCGGCCCGAGTTGCCCGGTGAGTGCCAGTCGAAGCGCGTTGGCTCGGCCACGGACACCGTGCTCCTCGTCCTGGGTGACCATGAACGAAGGACACATGACGCCAGGGTCCGTTTTGCGGCAGGCACCGTTGTTGTTGCACATCTCGACGGCGCCGCTGAAGCCGCCCCACGCAGACCAGTCCAGTGCCGTTTCCAGTGGAAGTGGCTGGTACCCGGGGCGATAGCGAAAGAAGCGCCGGTCATCCATCTTGGGAGCACGAACGATTTTGCCCGGGTTGAAGAGGCCGGTCGGGTCGAAGCTGTCCTTGACCGTTTCGAAGGCGCGTACCAGGCGCTGACCGAACATCGCCTCGTGGAACTCACTGCGAACGATGCCGTCCCCGTGCTCGCCGGAATGGCTGCCTTTGAAGGAGCGCACCAGCGCAAAGGCCTCCTCGGCAATGGCGCGCAGCTTGACGACGTCCACGTCGCTCTTCATGTTGAGCACCGGCCGCACGTGAAGACACCCCACCGAGGCGTGCGCGTACCAGGTGCCCCGTGTCCCGTGGCGGGCGAACAGCTGGGTCAGCCGCTCGGTGTACTCCGCCAAGTGCTGAAGGGGCACGGCACAGTCTTCGATGACGGACACGGGCTTTCCGTCGCCCCGGACATTGCTGACGATGTTGAGCCCCGCCGAGCGGACATTCCAGACTTCGGCCTGCGCCGCCTGACTGACGACGCGCACTGTCCCCCCGGGGTAGCCCAAGTCGGCCATCCGAGCCTCGAGCGCGTCCAGACTCCGTTCCAACTCAAGCCCATCCTCCCCAGCGAACTCCACCAACAGCAACGCGTCCGGTTCGCCTTGGACGTAGCGCCGGATTGTCGGAGCGAATTCGGGCATCTCCCGAGAAACTTCGATGATGGTCCGGTCCACGAGCTCGACCGCCACCGGGCCCAGTGACACAAGTTGTGGCGTGGCCACCATCGCGTCGTGAAACGTCGGGAAATGGCAGACGCCCAGCACGCGGTGCGCCGGAAGCGGAGCGAGCTCGAGCTCCAGCTCGGTGAAGAAGGCCAGAGTTCCCTCGCTCCCCACCAGCAGGTGCGCGAGGTTGGGCTCCGGCTCCAGGAGCGCGTCCAGGTTGTAGCCGCCCACCCGTCGAAGCACCTTTGGAAAGCGCTCTGCAATCTCCGACGCCTCGGAGCGACCGAGTTGCTGAAGCCGCCCGGCCAGCTCGCGGTAGCGCCCCGGGGGAAGTCCCTCGAGCCCAGCGGGCAATCGGCCGAACCGCGCCCGGCTTCCGTCGGCTAGCACGGCGTCGATGGACCGAACGTTGTGCACCATGTTGCCGTACTTGATGGACCGGGCTCCAGAGCTGTTGTTGCCCGCCATCCCGCCGAGGGTGGCTCGGTTGGCGGTGGACGGGTCGATTGGAAAGAAGAGCCCCTGCGGCTTCAGCTGTCGGTTCAACTGCTCGAGCACCAACCCCGGCTGGACGCGCACCGTTCGCGCCGCGACATCCACCGAGACGATCGCGCGGAGGTACTTGCTCGTGTCCAGCACCACCGCCTCGGCCACTGTTTGGCCACACTGGGAAGTGCCTCCGCCGCGGGGAAGCACGGCCACCCCTGCTTCTCGACAGAGCGCCAGCGTGGCTTCGACGTCTGCTACGTCACGCGGGACGACCACTCCCAGCGGGAACATCTGGTAGATGGAAGCGTCCGTGGCGTAGAGGCCGCGGCCGAAGACGTCGAATCGCACCCCACCACGGACGGCACGCGTCAGCCGGCGAGCGAGCGCGCTCTGCTCCATCGGTGCTGGCGCCCCCCCTTGCGTCGGGGCCATCAATTGGCAGGCTCCCCCAGCGGACGCACGCCCGGCGCCACCGCTTCGGCCAGCGACACATCAGGCCGCATAAAGAAGCAGCTGACGCAACCCACCGCCAGCAACCCGACGGAACCCCAAAAGGGCAGGCGCCAGTTGCCAGTGAGGTCCACAATTTTCCCGAATGCAACGGGGGAAAGAATGGAGGCCACTGCCGAACCGAAATTCATGAGCCCGGACGCGGTGCCCGAAAACTTGGGGGCGATGTCCATGGGGACGGCCCACATCGGCCCGATGGCGAGCTCGAGGAAGAAGAAGCCCAAACTGAGACAGATGGTCACCGGCATCAGCCCGCGTAGGTAGACGACCGGGACCAGAGCGGCGATGCACCCCAGGTAGGCCAGCAACACCACCGAGCGACGGGCGAGCCGGACGTTTCCCGTCCGTCGGAGGATGGCGTCGCTCATCGCTCCGCCCAGCATGTCGCCGAAGACGCCGGCCAAGAAAACGGCGAAGGCTGAAAATGCCGTCCTGGCAAGCTCCAGTTTCTGACCCTCTTTGAAGAAGGAGGGAAGCCAATAGAGGTACAGCCAGAGCGTCCACGCGTAGCAAAAATACGTCAGCGTGACCGGCGCCATCCGGCGGAGGAGCAACGCCCACGGCGTGCCACCCTGTGCGCGCTGTGTATGCGGAACGAAGCTCGGCAGCGCGGCGGCGTCCTCCGGCGTGACGCCCGAGTGTGCGCGCGGGTCGTCCCGAAAGTAGAGGCTCCAGACGAGGACCCACATGGCGCTGGCCAACCCGAGGAGGACGAATGCGCCGCGCCAGCCCACCGTCACCATCAACGCCACCACCACCGGGGGCGTCACCGCGCTACCGGCCCGGGCGAAGGCGTGGGTGACGCCCTGGGCCCAGCCACGCCGACTGACCGAAACCCAGTACTGCATCGCTCGGGTGGCGGTGGGAAAGGTCGCGCCCTCGCCGACACCGAGGAGAAAACGGACCAAGAACAGCGAGACCAGGCCACCGGCAAGTCCGGTCAACAGCGTCGCTGCGGCCCACAAGAGCCCGCAGATGGCAAGGGTTCGCCGAGCGCCAAAGCGGTCACCGAGCTGGCCACCGATGATTTGAAAGACAGCGTAGGGGTAGCCGAAGATGCTGAAGACTTGGCCGAGCTGCGTGAGGGAAAGTCCGAGCTCCTTCCGGATGAGTGGCCCGGCCGTCGCCATGTTGAGGCGGTCGACGTACGTAATGAGGTACATCAAACAGAGCAGAAAGATGACATTGCTGGGAGCGCTAAACAGGCGGCGCTTCATAGAGCAAGGCTCCTCTCCCCCAGATGCTGCGCGCAGCTATGCGTTGGCGGCACGTCGCCCGCTGGTCGCGGGGAGCAATTGTTGGGAGAGCACTTCCAGGGCGGCAGCCAAGCCCGACCCCTGGATGGGTACCCGGACTGAGCGCAGGCCCAGCTCGACGCCCGACAGCGTCCCCATGAGCATCAAGTCATTGAAGTCGCCCAAGTGCCCGATGCGAAAAATGCGGCCCTGAAGCTTGCCGAGGCCCGCTCCGAGAGAAATATCCCAGCCGTCCAGTGCGGCCGCGCGAAATCGGTCCGCGTCATGACCTTGTGGCATGAGCACCGCAGTCAGCGAGCTGGAATACTCGCTCGGGTCGAGCGGAAGGAGCTCGAGTCCCCATCCATGCACGGCAGCACGTGCCGCCTCGGCATGGCGCGTGTGGCGCGCAAAGACGTTGGAGAGCCCCTCTTCCTGAAGCATGCGGAGGGACTCGCGAAGCCCATAGAGAAGATTGGTCGCTGGCGTATAGGGGAAGAAGCCACTCGCGTTCGACTTGAGCATCTCCTGCCAATCCCAATAGCTCCGCGGCAGCCGCGCGCTCCGAGCAGCCGCCAACGCTTTGTCGGAGACGGCGTTGAAGCCGAGTCCGGGTGGAAGCATCAAGCCCTTCTGGGAGCCTCCCACTGTGACGTCCACCCCCCATTCGTCGTGCCGGTAGTCGATGGAGGCAAGCGAGGAGATGGTGTCAACCATCAGGAGCGCCCCGTGCCGGGCGTCGTCGATGGCGCGGCGCACCTCGTGGATGTGGCTCGTCACCCCAGTGGAGGTCTCGTTGTGGACTACCATCACCGCGCGAATGGTGCCTGCTTTGTCCTCGGCCAGGCGGCGTGCGACTTCTTCGGCGTTGACGCCGTGCCGCCAATCGCCGGGAAGCCAATCCACCGCAAGCCCGAGCCGCTGGGCCATCGCTCGCCAGAGCGTTGCAAACTGGCCAGTCTCGACCATCAACACCCGGTCGCCCGCGCTCAACGTATTGACGATGGCCGCCTCCCAGGCACCCGTGCCGGACGACGGGAAAATGACGACTGGGCCAGTCGTCTGGAAGACCGCCCGACACCCGTCGAGCACCTCCCGCCCCAGCGCCTGGAAGTCCGGGCCCCTGTGGTCGATGGTCGGCAAGTCCATCGCCCGGAGAATTCGGTCGGGGACGTTCGTCGGTCCGGGGATTTGCAGGAAATGACGTCCGCGCCGAGCCATTGCGCCTCCGCATCTGTCCGCGACGGCGCGAAAGATGTCACGCACCTCGTTTGGGGCGCAACCAAGCGTTTTTAATGCAACCGCGAGCGGCGCCGCTGCGCCTCTGGCTTCGCGGGCACCTCGCCTGCCTGGCGACGCAGCCACCGGGGCGCTGTGGGGACTGGTCGCGACGGCACCTCAGCGCTTTGAAAAACCAGGCTCCGGTGCTAGCGCGGGCACTTTCTAGAGCCGCGGTGGCAGACTCTGCAGACTCCGGACTGCCCGGAGTCGCCCCCGGCGCTGGAGGGGGTTGCCCTGCCCAACGAGCCCCATGAGCAAATCCCACCTAGCGCTGCTTCTGACGTTCGGGTTCAGCCTGCTGGGCGTCGTCGGCGACTACTTTCTCAAGGTCGCGAGCCTCGCGGATAAACCCTTCAAAACCGCCGCCTTCTATCTCGGGTTTGCCGTCTATGGCTCGACGGCCTTCGGGTGGCTCTTCGCGATGCGGCACATGAAGTTGGCCACCATCAGCACCGTCTACTCCGTGTCCATCGTCCTCTTGCTGACCACCCTAGGGGTGGTCGTCTTCAACGAGCACCTGCGCGCAACCGAGATTCTGGGCATCATTCTGGCCCTCGCGGCGCTCGTTCTACTGGTGCGCTTCGCTTGAGTGATTCGAAGTCTTCTTCAGCCAAGCCCCGGCGGCAGACGCCACGGCTCGCCCGGTTACTAAGCGCGCGGTGGGAGCGAGGTGCGTGTTCCGCCGGCGAGGAGGGGCACCAAGAGCAGCGTGCCGAGCGTCGAGAAAGAGAGGCCACCGACGACAGCAACCGCGAGCGGCTTGAGAAGCACGCCGCCCGAGCCAATGCCCACCACCAGCGGCGCCAGAGCAACCAGTGTGGCCACAGTGGTCATCAGAATGGGACGCAGACGAATCCGCGGGGCCGACTCGAAGGCCTCGCGCCGCCCCAGCCCCTGGCCTTCCGAAACAATTGCCTGGTCGACCAGCAGAATGCCGTTTTTGACGACGAGCCCCGCCAGAAGAATGACGCCCATGAGAGAGGCGACGTTCAGCGACACCCCGGCAAGCCACAGCGTCAGGACGGCTCCTGCAACCGCCACCGGCGCCGCCGCCAGCACCGCCGCGGCAAACCGAAACGACCGAAGCTGAAAGAGCAGCACTCCGAAGACTCCGGCCAAGGCGGCGCAGAAGACAGTCAGGAGGGACCGAAAACTCGAACGCTGCTGGTCCAGAAGGCCCCCCAGCTCCCACGTGTAGCCAACCGGAAGCTGCAGCCCCTGGAGCCGCCGCGAGACGCTGTCGGTGACAGGGCCGAGGCTCGCGCCCGACAGCCGGCCGGTGAGGTGAACCATGTTGCGCTGGTTCTCCCTGAGAAGGACGGCGGCCGGACAGGCCCGGGAGACCTGCGTGAAGGCGGAGACGGGGACGGCCACACCCATCGGAGAAATGACGCGTGCCTCCTCGAGTGTTGCCGGCGGTGGCGGAAGCAGCGGGTCAATGCCGTCGAGTCTCACCCGCACATTCTCCAGCCAATTACTTCGACGGACTTGTGTCGCCACCTCGCCGGTAAAGGCGGCGGCCAGTTGGTCGGAGATGGTGGAAGCGGACAACCCGACCCGCGCCGCCGAAAAGGAGTCGACACGGAGGTCCGACTCAGGTGCGCAGCCTTCGTCGCCATCAAAGAAGTCCACCAGACCGGGCGTCTCCCGAATCCGAATCGCCGCGTCGGCCGCTGCTCTGCGCAGCACGTCGAGGTCGGGGCCGAACAGCTTGACCTCGATGGGCTCGGGCGAGCCCTGCAGGTCGCCCAGCATGTCTGTCAGCACCTGCACGAATTCGACTCGAAGGCCGGGAGCGAGGCGCGCGATGGCGTCCCGCTGCGTGTCCATAATCTGCTCGATGCCGCGTTCTCGCCTGCTTGAGAGGCGAACGGCGAGGTCGCCTCGAGAGGGCAGCGTGGCCACCGGCGGCCCAAGCTCCGTGCCCAGTCGCCGATTGAAGGCGGTCACCTCGGGCGTCTTGCGAAGCACTTCCTCGATGTACTGCGCGAGTCGGTCCGTTTCCGCAAGCGACGAGGCGACCGGCGCAAAATAGTCGATGACGTACGAGCCTTCGTCTGCCTCCGGTAAAAAATCCGTCGGCAGACGGGCCGCCACGAACGCGCCCAGGAGAAGAAAAAAAGCCGCCGCGGCGAGAGCTGGCGCTGGCCGGCGAAGCACCAGTCGCTGAAGCCGAGCGAACAGTCGGCTGGAGGCTCGCTCCGCTGAAGGCGCCGGGAGGCTTCTGAGCCAGCGCGCCGCCAGTGCCGGTAGGACCAGTAGGGCGACCGGAAGCGAAATCAACACCGCCGCAGCAAGGGCCAGCGAGAGGGACAGGAAGAATTGACCGGCGACACCGGATAAAAACCCCAACGGGAGAAAGACAACGACGGTGGTGAGGGTCGTCCCCACCACCGGCCAGGTGAGCTCATCCGTGCCGCGCTGCGCAGCTTCGACCGGGCCGACACCAGCCTCTAAATGACGGTGAATGGCTTCGACAACCACAACGGCGTCGTCGATGACCAAGCCGACGGCAATCGCCAGCCCACCCAGTGACATGAGGTTGAGCGTCTGCCCCAGCGCAGCCAGCACCAAGAGCGTCGCGCCCAGCGTCAGGGGCAGCGAGGCGGCAACGACCAGGGTGGCCCTCCAGTCCCGTAGAAAGGCCGCAAGCACCAGGACGGCGAAAGCCGCTCCAAACAGCACCGCGTCACGCACCCCTCGAACGCCGTCTGAGATGAATTCGGACTGTACATAGACGGGAGTGATGGTCACTCCGGGCGGAAGGGCCGGCTTGAGCTGCTCAAGCCTCGCCCACACCGCTGCCGCGAGCTCGAGCGCGTCACCGCCCGGACGACGAGCGACGTTGAGAATCGCCCCGGGGCGGCCATCGGTCCGAATCACCGTCGTCTGGGGAGCGACCC
>JBKQJL010000166.1:0-3638 GCA_052147975.1 Myxococcaceae bacterium | reverse complement strand
AATGAACTCAACACACGCCTCACGCCCCGAGTCATAGATCGCCTCCGCCTCCGCGCGGTCCATACCTGCAAGATTCGCTGCACCAACAAGGAATACCTGCCCAAGGCCCCGACGACTGAACGCTTACCCTCGTAGTAGCCCACTCTCGCGTCTCGTCACGAAAACGACGCTGAATGAAGCGGTTGAGGTCTCGCGTGCCGTGCGGATTCCCACGCACGGGCGAAAGTATCTGCCAGTCTTCCGCATGCTCCGCCGCCCCAGGGTTGTCGCCGCGCTTTCGCCAAAAATAGACGCGGCCGTCGTGCGGTCTCCCGCCGACGGAGCACTCGAAGCCCATGACGTCTTCGCTCGACTCTAAGCCGAGCTCCTCGACCATGAGGGATAGAAGCTTCTCCTGAAGATCGCGGTGGTCGTTCCAGCGAACGACGCGAAGCGTCTCGTCGACGTCGCCTTGGCGCAGCTTGTCCCAAACTTCGTCAGCACCCGGACTTGGCCTCTTCCCGCTGAACCACTCCGCTAGCGTGAGGTCACCGCGTCTCTCCGCGCTGAAGCTCACGCCGTGAGCCGTCTCGGTCGGCCGGCGCGGCACTGTCAACTCTGCATAGCCGGGACCGACGCGCGGAAACTTTGCTTCGACTTTCTCGGGCTCGAGTCGCGCGACGATGTCAACGAAAGGACGTCCAGCGCCAATTGGTGGAAGTTGCCGAGGATCGCCGACAAGAATTAGGCGCGTGACGCCTCTCACACCGTCGATTACCGCCGCCAGTTGTGCTTCGGTAAGCATGCTCGCCTCGTCGATGATCACTGTGCGATAACCATCGACCTTTGCTGAAGCAGACAAGCGGTACTCGCGGGTGCGTCGGACGTATCTGCCTGATGGCAGAAGGAATTGCGCGATGGTCTGGGCCGGATGACCCAGTCCTTTCACGGCTTGGGATAGCTTGACCCTCGCCTTGCCGGTCGGCGCAAGAAGGAGGATGCCGCCTTGTGCGACTGCGGACTCCTCGCAAAGGGTCCGCAGCAGGGTTGTCTTGCCGGTTCCGGCCTGCCCGACGAGGACCGAGATGCGGCTCGCGGCAAGCTCTCGCAGCGCCTCAGTCTTTTCGATTCGGGCGCGCTCCTCGTCCGGATCCTTCAGAGAATCGTTCGCACCCCCAAGTGCCTTGTCCAACTTGTCGCGCCACTTTGCGTCAACGTCGTGCCGCGCCCCGGTGAGTCTGCGATCAATGCTCCGGCGGATGACAGCTCCGAAGTCTCGAAGATGGTCGAGTTGAAAAGACGGCTGGCCATCTTGGAATGACCCCGAAACGATCACCGGCGCTAGCTGATCGCCGTACACCTTGAGCATGTCCTCGTCCAGCGGGCATGGAGGATCGAGCGGCAGGGCAGCGACGCCTCCAACGACATCGCGCGCGGACTGCAACGTGTGGCCGCCGCCGGAGGAAGAGGCTGCTTTCTCCAATTGCTCAACCATCAGTGCACGAGCCCGCCGCACCTCGAGGCCGTCGACGATTGCACTCGGTGCGGGCAACGGATGAAGCTCGCGGATCACTTCGCCGGGGAACGCGCCGTGATCCACGGTCAGCACTGAGATCAGCTCCTCTTGCCTTCGATCCAGTTCGTACAGCAGGTACGGATTCGCGATGAGGTCGGCATCGCTGATGACAGTGCCTGCCGCTTCTCGGTCAGCGGGCTGGTAATAGCGCTTCGCTTGGGCCGGGCTCAGCCGGAAACGCGAGAGCAGCTTGAGGAGCGTCCGCCGCTCGTCATCGAGCACCTTCCATTTGTCGGAAAGGCTCTTCGTGAAGTCGTCCCCCAATCCAGTGAGGACGGACTCGGGATCGGTGAACGCTCTGTTCATCAGCTCCCATGGATCCTCGTTCTCTGCAAGCAGGTGCGCGACCTTCCGCACCACGAGAGTCCCCTTCCCCATGCCGAATGCTTCGAGGGCCGAGCCCAAGCCCGGGCACGGGCCGCGGAGGCGCCACAGTTCGCCCACGCGGTTGCTGATCCACTGAAGCTCGCGCGTGCGCGTGCCCGTCAGGACTTTCGACACGCGGTGGAGGGCCGCCTCGCAGGCGGTCAGCACGCTGATGGCCGAGTCATGGCTCACGTGCTCTGTGGCATACGAGAACTCGTCCCAGACGTCGTCCGGCGCAAAGGCGACGATCTCCCTGGTGTCGAGCTGCTCGTCTTCCTCGGCAGCTTCGAGGATCTCGTGGTACGGAAGAAGAAAGCCGTCCTCGAACCCGGGGCGCACCGAGTGCTGAACCATGCGCTCCCACGCGATCGTCTCCAGCGGGTTTCCGCCCGGGGCAGGAAACTCCACATTGCCGGCGCACATCCAGTACACGACCGGCACCGATCAGGACCTTCCCCTCCTCGTCCGTCAGCGGCACGCGTTTCGGATAGAAGAAGCAGAGAGACGAGCCCAGCTCGACATGAGCGAAGAAATCGTCGAGAAGGCGGCGCTGGTTGTATCCGTGCTGGACCCAACCGGATTCGAACGGCATCTGTTCGTCGGCCCACGCCTCGAGATCCGGGCGATAGTCGAGGCCGGTCTCCTCCGCGATGCCTTCGGCGTGCTCACGACGCATCCAACGAAACGGAATGCCTGGTGCGGTATAGGGAGGGAACGAGAGCGTCGCCTGCCCCAGCCCCTCATGGGTCGGAGACTTATCCGCGTAGGGATGGTCGATCTCCATGCTGAACTCGGTGGGTCTCATGAATCCGGCGCGCTCCCGGACGCAAGGGGGCAGCCGCGCTGCCACATCGGTCCAGTCCTCCTCCTTGTGCGCCTGTTCGTACTCGTCCTTCCGGCTGGCTCGAATTCGCGTCAACGCCAAACACGCTTCGTTTTCCGCCGGGGCCTTGCACACCGTCCCCATCCACCCGCCGTCGTGCCAGGGGACCCGAATCGACAGATGGCGTAGCGGATGAGTCATCGGCACAAGCCAAGCAGACGGGAGGACTCTCTGGCAAGTTTCGCAGTCGGTCGCGCCACGACGGTCCGGTACTTGGCGAGTTCGGCCGCCGCCGCGCTCTGGCTAAACCGGCCGATCGCCCCGAGTCTGCGGAATCCGGGCGGGTCCACAACCAATCGAGGTTCCGGCTCTCCGACCGTCCGCTGCGCGGCGATCGCTTTCGTCGCCAGCCGACGATCCACGCTGCGATCGGTTTGGCGACATCTCGATCACGCCGGCCGCCGGCGTATCGCTGCGCCTTCGCCACTCAGCCGCCCGCCGCCGACCCGCCGGAACGGGTGAGGAGGCGATGGGATTGCAGATAACCCGGCCCAATACGCCAGTTTGCGCGGAAGATTTCCCGCCTCAACAGGCCGTGTCCGGCGACACGAACCCGACACCGCTCACGACATGTCTTGGCATTGGAGCGCGCCCGGGAGGCGGGCGGCGTCGGCCCCGCTTGCCGCGCTAAGCGCGTCTCCCGTGGGGCTGCAGCGAGAGACCCGCGTTGCCGGCGAGGAGGGCGCGCAACGAGGCCAATCGGAGGTTGACGCCGCCCTGCTTTGCGGGAAACCAGGCCGCGGATCGGGTTCCCCACCTCACCTAATGAGGATGAAGAGAAGGTTTGCCGCCCGGGCAGGGACGCTTGCGAGCTGCCAGGTGCCGACCGGAGGT
>JBKQJL010000165.1:0-20512 GCA_052147975.1 Myxococcaceae bacterium | reverse complement strand
AGGGTGTTTGGGCTAGCCTTGCGCGCCTTCGCTGGGAGGAGAGCCGCATGGCCACGACACGAAGGAAGCTTCTCCAGACGGCGGGCGCTGCTGCCGCAGGGACGGTCCTCTTGAGGCGCCGGGCGCGCGCTTCTGGAAAGGCCAGCTCGACGTTCTCGCCACGCTCGCTCAGCTACTGCATGTTGCGAGGTTCAGGCGGCACGAGCTTAGGTGTGAAGCAGGACGAGCGCATCCTCGACGTCGGTAAGGCGGGGAAGCTCCTGAGCGTAGCCGTGCCCGCGTCCACCGACGACGTCATCGCGGGCCGAAACCTCACGGGTCTCCAAGAGGCGCTCTCGGCGGCGGCCTCCTTGAAGGGAGTCTTCGTTCGGAAGGAAAGCGCTCAATTCGGCCCCTGCATCGCGGCTCCCCAGAAAATCATCATGTTGGGCTTCAACTACCGCCGGCACGCACTGGAGACAGGAACGCCCATTCCCAAGGCACCCGTGCTCTTCAATAAATACAACAACGCCCTCTCCGGTCATGGCGGAACCATCAAGCTGCCAACCCAAGTCGCCTCGAAATTTGATTACGAAGTCGAGCTGCAGGTCATCATAGGCAGGACGGCGCACCAGGTGAGCGAGGCGGACGCGCTCGGCTACGTCTTTGGCTACGCCACCGGGAACGACTTCTCGGCGCGCGACCTCCAGTTTCGGGATGGAAAGGCGTCGCAGTTCATGCTTGGGAAGACGTCCGACGGATTCATGCCCGTTGGCCCGTGGCTGGTGGGCGCAGACTTGGTCGGAGACCCACAAACGCTAGCCGTCGAGTGCCGCGTCAACGGCGAGCAGCGCCAATCCTCCAACACGAGCGACATGATTTTCACCTGTGCGCAAATCATCAGCTACGCGTCGCAGGTCTTTACGCTCTCTCCAGGAGACCTCATCTCAACCGGAACCCCCGAGGGTGTCATCGTCGGGAAACCCGAGGCACAACAGGTCTGGCTGAAGCCGGGGGACAAAATCGCCTGCAGCGTCGAAAAGCTCGGCGAGCTCAAATTCGACCTGGTCGGGTGACGGCAGCCCAGCCAGCGTTGAGTGTGCACTGGTTGACTCGATGAGGGCCTGGGCACTGTTGGTAACGCACTGCCGGTGTTTCCTTGCAGTCCGGACGCTTCGTCGCAGTCAGCACAGCGCACACAGGAGACAGGAAAGATGGTGACAGGCAAAGGAATCATCAGTCTGCCGAGTTCTCGCACAGTCCCCGAGACGCTCGACCGCGTCGAAGCGGCCCTCCGAAGCAAAGGCATCACCGTCTTCGCTCGGGTGGATCATTCGGGCGAAGCAAAGAAAGTAGGAATGTCCCTTCCCCCGACCCAGCTGTTGATCTTCGGTAACCCGAAGGGCGGGACCCTTGTCATGTTGGCTGCCCCGACCGCTGCCATTGACTTGCCGCTCAAGGCTCTGGCGTGGCAAGACGCTGACGGGAAAGTTTGGCTGAGTTACAACGACCCTGCATTCCTCGCAGCACGGTTCGGTCTCAGCGACAGTCAAGTCGCTCCGCTCGCAGGCGTTAGCACCCTTCTGGAGCAGGCGTTGAAATAGCCCTGGTGACGGGTTTGTGCAGGCGCGAGGCGACTCCCAGCTTCCGCAAACAGGCAGCGCCCCCGGGTGCTCAGGGTCTCCTGAATCTCTGCTGACTGGAGGAGCCGGATATATGAAGCAGCGCTCTCGTTCAAAATCAATCGGAGATGTGGCGGCCAGGGCGACCGCGATCGGTGTGCTCGCAGTCGGGGCATTCGCGATTGGCGCGTTGGCCATCCGCTGGTTGGCGATCGGCCGTGTAGTTGTTGCGAGTGCGAAAATCAAATCTCTCGAGATTGACGAGCTTACCGTCACACGACTCCACGCCCGCGAAATCACCGTAAGCGACTCGCTTCAACTCCCTAGAAGTGAAGCCGAACGCACTACATTGGCAAAGAACTCATAGAACCCAGTCTTTGAGGGAGGGTCTCATGTCACGCGAATCGCGAATGTCCGCTGGCATTCTGCTCGTCGTTCTTCCGACGGTGATGTACGGGGGCGTGTCGCTTCTCGGGCTGCTCGCGGGGTCAGCGTCAGGCTACGCCGACAATCCGCTCCGGCACGATCTTTGGCGCGCCGGTCACGCGCACGCCGGTGTCTATCTCGTCCTCTCCTTGGTCATGCTTCGATATGTCGACGAGGCAATTCTGTCACCTTTCTGGAAGTGGCTCGCCCGTGTCGGCGCACCTATCGCCGCCATTCTCATTCCTGGTGCTTTTTTCCTTTCGGTGGCCTCGCCCGAAGCCCGGCAACCGAATGCATTGCTGAATCTGGCCTACATCGGCGCTGTGTTTCTCGGCGGCGCCGTTCTCAGCCTGGGCGTCGGTCTCATCCGTGCCGCCCGGCGAATGGAAGGGTACGCGCGATGAGGGGTGTATTGATGAGCGTCGAAGAGTGAGCGAAGGCAGCGCAGCGTCCATTGGAAGGACGTCAAAAATGGAGCATCTGGTTCTTAGTTTCTTGTGAGAATCACATGCGTTGCATTCGGCGTGGAGACGTGTTCGGTGCAGCGGTAGCCGAGTTTTGGCGCATCAAGGCCAGAGAACAGGTGCTCTCCGGAGCCGAGCAAAATAGGTGAAACTGCCAGGTGCATTTCGTCTATTAGCGCCGCGCGCAAATACTGCCGGATTGTCGCTACTCCTCCGCCGAGTCGGATGTCCTGGTCCTGCGCGGCCTCTCGAGCTCGGCCGAGCGCATCATGGATTCCATCGGTCACGAAATAGAAAGTGGTCCCGCCTTCCATGGTCAAGGGTGCGCGGGGATGGTTGGTCAGGACGAAGACCGGAGTGTGGTAGGGCGGGTTGTCGCCCCACCACCCCTTCCAGTTTTCATCGGGCCACGGGCCTCGGACGGGTCCGAACATGTTCCGACCCAGAATCCATGCGCCGATGTTCTGGAAGCCGCGTTGGGCGAAGCCATCATCGGTGCCTGTTGTTCCGCCATCTTCGCCAAACATTTGTCGAAAGGTCCTTGTGGCGAACAGCCAGTCGTGTAGCGCCCTGCCGCCGAGGCCGAGTGGATTGGCGAGGTCTTGCCTCGGGCCGGCACCGTAGCCGTCGAGCGATATTGCAAAGCTCTGGACGCGAAGCTTGCTCATGAAGGCTCCTTCAGGCTGCGAGGCAGGGCGGAGAGGCGTCTTTTACCGCGAAGCCGAAGGGAGATAGGCCCAAATGGTAAACCCAACAATGGTGTCACGCATTTTGATGTCCGAGCGTGCTCTCCCTGACGGCGCCGCCCCCCCTGAGCTGGCGCTTGCCCATGGCTCGCGATGTCGATGACCTAACGGCGCGAACGGGCAAAGCACTCGTGGCGCTTGAGTCGAGCGCCCACATGCTGCACCGTGAGGAGCGGGCTCGCTTCCGGCAAGCCCTGGACCGCCCGCTTGACCTCGAGTAGTCCTCAACGCAGCGTGAGGCGAGAGGGAGCCGACATGGGCTCCTTAGCGCCACAGACGCCAATTGGAGTGCTACACGGCCCGGGCGGAGATGGTGGTTGGCAGCCGCAGCATGTCCATGACCACCTCTGCACCCACATTGGAGTCCAAGTCCATCACCAGGTAGCCAATCGCCGCGTTGGTGGACAGCACTTGTGCGTGGATGTTTGCCTCGTGGTCCGAGACGATTTTGTTCAAGTCTTTCAGGACCCCCGGTACATTGTGGTGCACGTTGATGACGCGCCAGGTGTCCGGGGTGCGTGCTAGGTCGACCGGCGGAAAGTTGACCGAGCCCAGCGTCGCGCCGGTGTGCGCGAAGTGCGCAAGCGCGGCCGAAACCTCTCGACCAATCGCTTCTTGGGCTTCGATAGTGGAGCCGCCAATATGGGGGGTCATGATGACATTGGGCAGGCCTTGGAGTGGGGTCTCGAAGCCCTCGGCGTTGTTTGTCTCCGGTTCGTCCGGGTAGACGTCAATTGCAGCGCCTTCCAGTCGCCCGTCACGCAGCGCTTGGGCCAGCGCGTCGAGGTCGACCACGGTGCCACGGCTAGCGTTGATGAGACAGGCGCCCTTCTTCATCCTTGAAAGCTGAGGAGCCCCCATCATCATGCGGGTGCGCGGTGTCTCTGGCACGTGGAGGGTGACGAAATCGCTCTGGTCGAGCAAGACATCGAGCGTCTTCACCGGCTGCGAATTGCCGAGAGGCAGCTTGGCGGCGATGTCGTAGAAGACCACCCTCATCCCAAGGTCCTCGGCGAGGATGGAGACCTGGCTACCGATGTGCCCATAGCCCACGACTCCGAGCGTCTTCCCGCGTACCTCCCGAGAGCCCGTCGATACCTTTTTCCACACTCCTTGGTGCATCTCCTTCGACTGATCGCCCAAGCGACGGGAGAGCATCACAATCTCCGCCAGGACCATCTCGGCGACACTGCGGGTATTAGAAAACGGTGCATTGAAGACGGCCACCCCACGGTGCATGGCGTGCTCTAGCGCGACTTGGTTGGTGCCGATGCAGAATGCCCCTACGGCGATGAGCGACTCGGCCGCGTCGAGGACCTTCCGCGTCACCTGGGTCTTGCTTCGAATGCCCAGAACGTGGACGCCGGCGAGTCGGGCGGAGAGCTGATCCTCCTTCAGCGATCCGTCGATTCGCTGGACCTCGAAGCCGTCGGCTTCGAGCAGGTCGTCAGCGACGGGGTGAATCGACTCCAGAAGCAAAATCTTCACTGCAGCCATCGTGGCCCCGAGCCTAGACCGAGCGCCACTGGTCATGTTGTGAAGACGTACGACGGGTCGCTCCCACAAACCGCCGGGCTGCCGTCGCCGGGGTTGGAGCTCCCTGCCAGGCGAAAGCGCACTGCGGTTTGCGCTTCCAGGTAGTCTCAGCCAGGCTGCGGGCAGGGCAGGGCCCCGCCAGGAACGACGCGACAGCCGCCGTTGGGCCAGCCGAATGGGGGTGTCGATGAAGGTGACATTCCGAAGCGGGTTTCTGCTCGCCTGCGCTCTCGGTTGTGGGGGCAGCGGCGTGCCGGGCGGTCTGGACGGCGGCTTCACTCTGACGCTTGGTTCCACGGAAACGTTTGCAACGCACGGCCAGTTCGCGGCGCTCGGGTTTCTATGGGGTCCGCCCGACGGCACTATGGGTGCCATTTTCGATGGCGGCACCTACACCTTTTTCGGTTCGGCCAAGGGGTCCAGTGCCTGCACGGCATCACCCAACATTCAGGGCGCCTTTCGCGTGGAAGGCTCGTTGGACCACCTGACCGGACTTCCGCAGCAGGGGTGCCAGGCGCTTTTTGATGCCGGCGCGGCGCCCACGGGCTGGGTGTTTGACCAGGACTACGCGGGCGGAGGCCCGGTCGTCCCCTTTGTCAACGGAGCGACGCACGGTTTTCTGCTGACGTACCACGGGGAAATTCACTGGACGAACCCCACTGGCAATGGCCTGTGCTCCAACGTGCCATGCTTCTACGGTGGCATTGGTCTGGCCGTGTCGCTGGACGACGGCGCCAGCTTCCACTCGGTAGGCCAAGTCATCCAGGCCTACGAGCCGCTGTCCTCCTACAAAGGGGGCGGTCGGAATGCGCCCATCGGGTACGGGGCAATGGTGTTGGCCGATGCCGCGGGCCATCCCCTCCCCGCCCCACCGCCAAACCCGTCGAGTGCCTACCTATATTTGTTTTACGAGGACATCGACCCGAATGGCTTGGGTGCCTGTGCCAACACGGCGTGCGTGGCGGTGGCGCGGGCCCTCTTTGACGACGTCGTCGCAGCGGCGACGCCGCCCAGCAACCCAGGGACGGTTGCCGGCCTCTTTGCCAAGTACGACTCAACCGCAGCGGACGTGTGGAGTCAGCCCGGAACCAGCGGAGACCCAACCGAGAATACGGCCTCCGGCCATTTCACTCCGCTCTTTAATGACCAGGCCAGTGTCCTGCCCACCGTTCTGTGGGACAGCGTCGCCCGGGCCTACCTCCTCGCATCCCAGGTGTACGAAGCCGGCACAGACGTCTTCTCTATCCGCAGCTCGAGCGACTTGGTCCATTGGTCGGCGCCGCTCTCGACGTTGTCGCCCCCCAGCGGACACATCCTCTTCTATCCGAGTTTCATCGGCGAGACCGGCAACCCTCTCGTCGGTGCGGGGGCACCCCGTCTCTTCTTCTCTACCTTCGTCAGTTTTCCGGATTGGACTCAGTCCGAGCTCGACAGCGTGCCAGCACAAATCAGCCCCAGTGAGTGACCAAATTGGCGGCGAACGGGCCGACCCGTGTAGCGCGAAGTGCCGGAACGTTCCCGCTACCTATCCGCTCGGGGGGCTGCACAGGTAGCAGGCTCTACGGTTAATCTAAATTCGGAGGATAGGAGAAGAAGGTGGAGAATCTCTCGTGAGAAAAATCCAATGCATCGGTCTCTTGGCTCTGATGTCGTCATCGGTCACCGCGGCGGGGACCGCCACCGAACAGGTGGTGACCGCGGCAAATGCCTTCCTTTTAACGCTTGATGCGAAGCAAAGAGAAAGCACGCTTTTCGCCTTTGACGACGAGAAGCAGCGCGCACGCTGGTCAAACCTCCCGGTTACGTTGGTTCGCCGGGCCGGTGTGAGCCTCAAAGAGCTAAATGCCGCTCAGCGCTCTGCTGCGCTAGCCCTCATCTCGTCCGCGCTCAGCCGAAGAGGCTTTGAAAAGGTTCAGGCGATTATGGAGGGCGACGAAATTCTCAAGATTGCTGAAGAAAACAACCCGATGTTCGGGAAGGACTTGTACTACATTTCAATTCTAGGAACACCTTCGGCAAAAACACCATGGATGGTGCAGTTTGGAGGGCACCATCTCGCGCTCAATATTACCATCGCTGGCGAACGTGGCCTCCTTACGCCGACACTGACCGGCGCTCAGCCGGCACTCTACACGAGCAACGGGAAGACCGTTCGACCGCTCGGTGCCGAGAGCGACAAGGCGCTGGCCTTGCTGACAGCCCTCGATGACAGCCAGCGGAAGCAGGCGATTCTGAGCTTTCGCTTGGCTGATCTCGTTCTCGGTCCGGGGCAGGACGGCAAGACCATACAACCGGAAGGCTTAAAGGCTTCGGCGATGAACGAGCGACAACGGGCGATGTTGCTCGGCCTCATCTCGGAATGGACGGGCATTCTGAACGAAGCCGGAGCCGCGGCCCGCATGGCGGAATTGAAAGCCGACATCGAAGAAACGTGGTTCGCCTGGAGCGGTCCAGCTACCGCTTCTCCAGGGCAAAACATCACCGCATATTATCGGATTCAAGGACCGCATCTTGTCATTGAGTACGCGCCCCAACGTCTGGGCG
This sequence comes from Myxococcaceae bacterium, assembly GCA_052147975.1. Taxonomy (GTDB): domain Bacteria; phylum Myxococcota; class Myxococcia; order Myxococcales; family Myxococcaceae; genus JADGRA01. Next base: position 13,195 of record JBKQJL010000165.1, on the reverse strand, counting down.
GAGATCCGTCCATGCATGTGCACACCATGTACCGCGACCCAACGAATGACTACGGGCGGGGGCTCGGGATGAAATGAAAACGAAGTTGATTATGGCTGCCGCCATTCTGCTGTTGCCCGGAGCAGTTGCCCTCGCGCATCGGCTCGACGAGTACCTGCAAGCGACCATTCTCTCGGTGGAGAAGGACCATGTCGACGCGTCCATGCGGCTGGTCCCGGGTGTCACGGTTTCTTCCATCGTGCTCGCGAGTATCGACACCAACGGGGACGGCGTTCTGTCAGAGGTCGAACAGCAGACCTACGCAGAATGGGTTCTTCGCGATTTGTCGGTCACGGTCGACGGGAAGAGAAGGAAGCCCGAGCTTATTTCATGGAAGTTCCCAGCCACCGACGAGATAAAGGGAGGACTGGGCGTTATTGAGATAGACTTTAAGGTGGATTTGCCGCCTGGTGGACCCGAACGGACCATCACTCTCGAGAACCATCATCGGAACGAGATATCTGCCTATCTCGTGAATTGTCTGGTTCCCCGCGACCGGAGCATTCGCGTGCTTAGCCAGAGGCGAAACGAAACCCAAGCATTTTACCAACTGGATTACGCGCAAGCGGGTGGTGATGTGAGGGCGGCTTCACCGTCGATCTTGCGCTCATCAGACTAAGTTGAGCTTGTGCGTAAAAGTCGCTGAAGGGCCAAGTTCTCCGCGGCGCCGCATGCTCCAGCGGAGGTCGGCAGCGCCGAGTTATTCTAGCGTGCGGTCGCCTGCAGCGCCTTGCCCACCACAGCTGGGTCTCCCGTCAACAGCAGCACCGCAGACGTGCGGCAGCCGGCGGCTACTCGGGCGACGTCCTCGACGGTGACCGCCGCCAGCTGCTCGGGGTACTTGCTAACGGCGTCGAGCGGAAGGGAAGCCAAGCGCGTCGACACCAGTCCTGCCGCCAGCTGCGCATTGGTGGCGAAGCGAATGTTCGAGGCGATCCCCTGGCGCCATTTCAAGAGGCCGAGCTCCTCCGCATTTGGTTTGACGCTTCCGAGTTCATCCAACTCCCGACGCGCGACGGCCAGGACTCGTGTCAGCGTCTGGTCGTCAACGCTGCCCTCCACTGCGAGAAAGCTTCGTTGACGGTAAAAGGAGGCCCCGCCGCTGAAACCATAGCTTCCGCCCAGGCTGGTTCGAGCCAGGTTCCAGAGACGTCCCCGGATTCGTCCCGCTAGAAGACGCACAGCAATGCGGTCTGCTGAATTTTCGGTCCGCACTGAGCAGCCTAGGCGGATGTCTGTCTGTTTAACGCCAGGGCGGTCAATGCGAATCACCCGAACTTGGGTTGGCACCGCCTCTTCGCCCGCACTCGCGGGAGGAGCTTCGGCGCGCGGGTCTTGCTCACCTTGCCAACTTTCCAACCAATCGCGAATCTCCTTCTCGGCTTCCACTGGGTCGATGTCACCCACGACCGCTAGGACGGCGCCCCGCGGCCGAATGCTTCGGTCAATCCACGTCTGTAAATCCCCCGCGCCCAGCTGCGCGATGTCGTCGGCAGTGGCAACGCGGCCGAGGGCCGAGCCGAGGAAGGCCTGCCTGAGGAAAGCGCGGTCGGCCTGAATGCTTGGCAGCGCATCGTTGCGGCGGTAGCCCTTGACTAGCTCGCCCCAGTCATACCTGCCGCCATCGACGTGCAGCGACTGGACGCCATCCGACATCATCGCGAGGACGTTCTCCAGGTTTCCTGAGGCGGCCTGGCCCGTGTAGTAGGTCACGTCGGGACTCGATGACAGCGACAGACGAACTCCGTATTTTGCAGGTGGTCCATTCCCAATCTGCGTCGGAGAGGCCAGGCGGGCCGCCAACACGGCCGCTCCCAGTGGCTCGCTTGTCGCGCTTCCCCCGCGGACGCCGAGCGTGACGGCCACCGTGGGCGCGCTCGCGCGCCGGACAAGGAGAACCTCCAAGCCATTCTTCAGGGCAAAGCTGTGGACTTCGCTGGCCGGCCCGTGGACATAGGTGCTCAACGCCTCCGGGGCCAGGCTGACATGGACAACGTCCGGAGCGGTGAAGACCCCAGGAGTCCCCACCGACTCGAACGTCCTTTCCCCGCTGGGCTCGACGAAGACGGCGCGTGCGCGGGCGCGCGTGAACCAGTCGTAGGCAAAGGCTTCGACTTTCGAGCGGCTCAGGTCGACGAGGCCCTGCATGTCCTTGCCCCAGGCAGCAGGGTCACCCGTCCAGTGGATGAGCGTGGCCTTGTCTAGGGCGCGCGCCGTCGGCGACTCCGTCTGGAGCGCCAGCCCGACGATGGCGGTCTTTTGGAGCCTCTCGAAGCCACGTTCCGCGGTGACGACCTTCGCAATCCCTGATTCGGCGGGCGCCCAGATTCTCACCGCTTGGTCGAGCACCCGCTCCAGGCTCCTCTCGGGGTCCTTGCCCTCCTTCAGGAAAACGCTGCAAACCAACGTGTTGCCGTAGCGGCCTTCATCGAGACTTGTGGCCAGCCCCGCGATGTCCGACCCTGGGGTGGCCGCTAAGGCCGACGCGCTCGAGAGGACCGACCGAGCGAAACGCTCTAGATACCTCTGCGCGCCGAATCCCCCGGGAAGAGACCACGCGATGTAGAGCATCGGGCGTTCGGCTGGCGCGCGGATGGTCTGCAGCCGAGTCGGCGCTGGCAGTGCCGGCACCGGGGGCGCGCCGTCACGAACACGGTGCGCGGGCGCTACCGGCCCGCCGGCGGGTGCGTCCAAGAACTCGTGCGGGAAGTTCGCGTCGAAGACTTTTTCAATGGTGGCGAGGTCGAGGTCTCCGCTCACGTAGAAGGTGATGTTCCGAGGCAGATAGTGTTCTCGGACGAAGCTCTCGGCGTCCGCCAGGCTGAGCGAGGAGATGCTGGCCTCGGTGCCCCCCACCGGACGATGGTACGGATGACCCTTCGGGTACAGGGTCCCGTAGAGTTGTGCCTGTATCGCACTGACCTCGCCCGCCTCGTCTCGTTGAGTAATTTCGTTCTTCACCACGGCGCGCTCCACCTCGAAGGCACGGGCATCGAGACCTTGAAGGGGCGAGAGCAACCGCTTGCCTTCCAGCGCGAGCAACTGCGCCAGCGCCTCCCGCGGGCCGATCGTCTCGTAAGTGGTGAGGTCGTGCCCGGTGAAGGCGTTCCAGTAGCCCGCTGCGGCGAAGTCGAGCAGGGTGGAGCGCTGAAGCCTCCCGTCCGGTTTTGCGCGGAAAGTGAGGTGTTCCACAAGGTGGGCGAGACCCTCCTTCCCCTCCGGGTCCTGGGCCGAGCCGACATCGACCACGGAGACGATGACCACCAGCGGCTGGCTGTGGTCCTCTTCGATGACGATGCGCATCCCCGAGGGCAACTCAAGGCTCTTCATCTGGAAGGAGATGTTGCGCAAAGCCACGCCGGCCGGGAGGGCGGCCGCGCCCCCCGTTCCAAGCAGGCCTGTCAGGAGGAAACTTCTCCAACTCCGGTGCGCGCACCACCGCATGGTGCCTCCCAAAGACGGTGCTTCAGAGGGAGCGAGTCTCGCCTGCCAGTGACGACTTTTAAACAGAAAGTCGCGAATCAGACTTGCAGGGCGAGTCCGTGAGCGAGTGGCACATTCGTGGTCGCCGCCCAGGGCCCATGAGCAGTAACCAGTGCGGCAGAATGGGCAGCTGCGGTTGAGATTTCCCACAGGGGGCTTTCATGTCCGCTCAGCCTCGGTCGTCGCGACAAGCGTCGCTTTTCATGTTGCTCCTCATGGCCCTTGGGGCTGGCACTCCACGGGTAGCGCTTGCGCAGGTGGCACGGATGGAGGTCATTCCGTTTCCGACCACGACCCTCACGGACCAGCAGTTCCTGACAGGGCAACGGGAGGGGAAACCCACCACCATCGCAGGCGAACTCCGGATACCCCAGCCAGGAACGGACCGTCTGCCGGCCGTCGTACTCATTCATGGTTCCGGCGGGATCGGGGGAAACGTCGACGAATGGGCACGGTTCATAAACGGAATGGGAGTGGCAACGTTCGTCATCGACAGCTTCACCGGTCGTGGGCTCGTTAGCACCATCAGTGACCAGTCCCGACTGGGCCGGCTGGTTGGAGTCGTGGACGTCTATCGCGCCCTCGAACTGCTCGCGAAACATCCAAGAATCGACCCGGGGCGCATAGCAGTCATGGGCTTTTCCAGAGGGGGACAAGCTGCTCTCTACGCAAGCGTGAAGCGCTTCCAGCGAATGCACGCGGCGCCGAATGTGGCCTACGCTCTGTACGTGCCCTTCTATCCGGACTGCATGACAACCTACATCGACGACGCAGACGTCTCGGACAAGCCCATTCGCATCTTTCACGGCAGCGCGGACGATTACGACCCCGTCGCGCCCTGCCGTAGTTACGTCGATCGGCTGCGCAAGGCGGGAAAGGACGTCGTCTTGACTGAATACGCTGAGACGCACCACGCCTTCGATGTTTCGTGGCTCAAGCCACCCGTGAAAATATCCGACGGCCAGACGACTCGCCATTGCCAGCTTCGTGAAGGTGCAGGAGGCGTCATCATCAACAGCCAAACAGGTCAGCGATTCACCTATGCCGACGCATGCGTCGAACTAGGACCGACTGTCGCCTACAACCCTCAGGCCGTTGCCGAAGCACAGAAAGCTGTTCGTGGAATTCTTGCCGCGCTGGCCGCTCCGTAATAGCAGGCTTTTTGGGGCGCATCTGTCGCTCCACCACTGCGAGGCCCCAGTCGGCATCCGAGCGAAGCGGCCGCGTAGAGGTCGAGCAGTCCGGTCAGGCTGAGAGCACTGCCTCCCAGTAGGGTGGGCTTCAGCATGTCCCGTCGGCTGATGCACGGCGACCTGGAGGGGAAGCTTCGGGCGCGACGGCATCCCGGGACGGAGGCTCGAGTGTGAATCCAAACTGAACCTCCTCTCTTCGTGTACTGCAGTCCAGGTCTAGCGCCGCGGACGGACCCACGTGGGCGAGTGCGAATGTTAGAGGGAGTCCCGTGATTTCGTAGCCAGCCGCCACTGAGCGCTGCGATTTGGAACCTCGCCGGGCAATGCGCGTGCCTGGTTGGCGTTACGCCGAGGGCGTTTCAATCTCGCCAATGCGGGGCGCGCTTCTCGACGAAGGCGCTAACACCTTCCTGGCCATCTTCGGACAGCATGTTGCCGGTGATGACTTTACTCGCGTCGGAGTATGCGTCCGCCAGCTTCTCCTCCAGCTGACGGTAGAAAAATTGCTTGCCGGTGGCCACCACGGCGCGCGGCTTCTTTTTCAGCTCCGAGGCGAGCGCCAACACCGCCGCGTCGAGCTCAGCCGGCGGCACCACGCGATTCAAAAGCCCCCAAGCCAGCGCTGTCGAAGCGTCGATGAAGGCGCCCGTCATCAGCATTTCAAACGCACGTTTCTGTGAGACGTTGCGAGACACAGGGACACCAGGCGTGGCGCAGAAAAGCCCGAAGTTGATGCCGGAAGTGGCGAACCTCGCATCGTCCGAGGCAATCGCGAGGTCGCAGGCCGCCACGAGCTGACAGCCGGCCGCGGTGGCAGTGCCGTGCACCTTGGCGATGGCAGGCTGTGGGAGCCGGCGAATGGACAGCATCACATCGGAACACCTCTGGAAGAGGGCGCCGACGTAGGCTTCATTCGAATTGGCGAGCATCTCCTTCAAGTCGTGACCGGGGCAGAAGGCGCGGCCGGCTCCGGCGATGACGACGACGCGGACCGACGCGTCAGCGGCAAGGGCGTCCAGAGCTGATTGCAGGTCGGCCAGCATCTCGCCGTTGATCGCGTTGAATTGCTTGGGCCGGTTTAGAGTGAGCGTCGCCACCCCTTCTTCGTCCCGGCGCAACACGAGAGGCTCGACAGCAGCTTCGAGTGTTTGGCCTTTCATTTGCACAAACCTCCTCTCCCACCCGGACGACCCACGCCCACTACCGCACAGGGTAGCGGGAGGTGTCGAGAGAGTAGTGGTTCCAGGAAAGCCCGCGTGTCCGCGCCCCGTCCATCTTGGCCATCCCTCTGGGCCCCCTGAAGGGACGCCAGTCCCCGCCTTAGACGCGCGGCTGGGGAGCCCGGCGCAGGGGCTGGCTCGCGAGACTGAACTCACTTCACTAAGGGTGGCGGGGCTTTCCATCAAGCGCCTCGCGGGCCCTGGGGGCGATGCGGTCGTATTCATGGCTGACCGACCCATTGGGAGTTCCTACGGCTGGTGGAAGCCCTCAGGCGGCCACAAAGCGAACGGGCCGTGAAATGCGGCGACCGTCCGTTTCGCGAGGCGAGCGTGCCGTCCTTGTCCGTAGGGCAGAAGCGCCCAACCCACTAATCACTGCTTTGCGGCGCAATGTGATGGCAGGTTGTCGGCGCCATCGCTCATCAAAAGATCTTCCACCAAGGCCGTGGGGCAGTGCCAGGCGCTTCTCCTTCGCCATCTGCGTCCAGAAATTTCTCCGTCAGTGGGAACCAACCCGTGGAGAGTTTTGTAGTAATAAAGCGTGCTGCTTTTTCGGCCAGGGCTGCCTTCTCTGTCTCTCGGGGAGGGTCGGTCGAAAAATATGTCCGCACGATAATGGTAGCTGCTTGCTCGCCGGCAATCTGCACTACCCAGTCAACTCCCGGTCGCGACGGTCCTTTTGGTTGCTTGAAGTGGGCTGCGAGTCCGCTCGTAACCGTCACAGTGCTACTCATGCCGCCTCCTTGTTGAACCCGCTTCGACATGACACACGGTTGACGCTGTTCCGCCCAGGGTTTCGTTTTTGCTGGGGAGTTGGTTCATCTGGTTCGAACACCGTGACCTCGCCTGATAAGGGCGACGCTCGACCGCCGAGCTGCCCGCCCGACCCGGCGTTCGAGCCTACAGCGGGACGGGTGCCTAGTGGACGCGCCCATCCATTGAAACGCCTGACACTCGGTTTCGGACCTCGTCGGCAGTCCCCTGTTGAGAAGGAGAGACAGGGTGGCTCAGCTGCTGCGTCAGCCTTGCGACAATGCGTCGCGCCTCGATGCCGGCCTCTCGAATCATCCCGGTGGGAGCGATGTAGAAGCCAGTTAGGTAGAGCGCCGGCACAGCCTCCCGGCCGCTGGTCAGTGGCATCCCCGCCTCGTCGAGCACCCCATCTACATTGGCCAGCACCTGGGCAAGCCGCGGGCGAAACCCGGTGGCGAGCACCACCGCCTGGTACGGTGCTTCGGTGCCGTCGACGAAGCGGGCGCCATCTCGGGTGAATGCCTCGATTCCGGGCCGCACCTGGATGCTCTTGCGCCGAAGGAGGTCAACCGTCCCGACGTCGATGAGGGGGACACGCTTCCGTGTGGCGAGCTCGGTGAGCGGCCCGGCCGGAGCCTTTCGCAGCCCCAGCCTCGACAGGTCTCCGAAGCTCATGCGCAGAAGCGGGGCGGCGAGCAGGTCTGCGACTGGGGGAGGCAAGTGCGAGAGCGCGATCCCCCAAGTAAGAATCGGGATGCCGAGCAGCTCGCGGGGCAGGAGATTGACCGTACCGCGTACGACGATGTCCGCTCGAGCGGCATGCTCGAACAGGTCGATGGCGATCTCCCCACCCGAGTTGCCAAAGCCGACCACCAGGACGTCCTGCCCACGGAATCGCTCGCCGGACCGGTACTCGGAGCTGTGGAGGAGCACCCCTTGGTACGCCTCCATTCCTGGCCACTGCGGCCGCACTGGTTCGGCGTTGTAGCCGGTAGCGAGCACCAGCGCGCGCGCCCGGTAGCGTCCGGTCTGGGTCTCGACGGCCCAGCCACCCTCGGCGCGCCGCGCTCCGGTGACTTCCTCGCCGAAACGGGGCGCGAGCGAGAACCGCTGCGCGTAGGCCTCAAGGTACTCAATCATCTGCGCGCTCGAGGGATAGCGCGGGTACGCTTTCGGCATTGGAAGGTACGGCAGACCGGAATGGCTGCGGTCGGTATGGAGATGCAGGCGGTCGTAGCGTTGCCGCCACGCTGGGGCCAGGGCCCGCCCCTTCTCGAGGAGGACGAAGTCGATTCCGGCCTTGCGCAGGCACGCACCGACGGCCAGGCCGGCCGGCCCGGAGCCCACCACCACCACGTCGGTCACCGACTCGGACTGCGCGGTTGCCATAGTGCCGGCTGCTAGCACAGATCAGTTGTGCCCACGTCAACGTCGGTGAGGAGCGCGTTGCCCACCTTCACGACGCCCACGACGGCGAGTTACTGGCAGATGAGGTCACAGCTACTGGGGAGCGTCCCGTTCGTGTAGTCATTGTTGGCGTCCGTGCAGCTGAGGGCGTTGATGTCGTTGATGCACTGGCTGGCGGCGCTGCTGCTGAAGGTTTTGCCGCTGGGGCAGGCCGCGTTGGTGCAGCTGCTGCTTCCGAGCGAAATGCACTCCGAGACGGTGATCGTGCCGAGGCCGTTGCAGGAGGAGGCCTTGTTGCACACGGCGGAAAGGGCGGAGTTGCAGGCAGCGCTGGGGTTGCTGGTGTCTGAGCTACTGCAGGCAAAAAGCAGAAGCGTGAAGGCGGCAGGGACGACGAAGCGCATGATGGTGGGCCTCCGTTTGGGTAATAAAAAAGTAAGACTTGCCACAACGGTCTGGTCTCGGCATCGACTTCCTCCTCATGCCCTTTACTCCCGACGGCGATCCATTCATACCAGTTCCGCACCACCTCACTACCTCGTCCGGCCCAGTGTAAGCGGGCCTTGGCGAAGCTAGTGAAGTTGTGCTGCGCCGGGACACTGGCGCAAGAGCCCTCTTGGGTGATTTTCTCGTCGACACCAGTGTCGGCGCCCACTCGACGCGCTCGTACGTGCATCAGGGAAGCGTCGGCGACAACGCCTTCTCGCCTCGTTGTGCGCGCAGCCGCTGCCTTAGCCACCACCCGTGGAACCGCATCACCACAAATAGCATTCCGACGATGAAAATTAAGCAAACGATGCCGACGAGGACGCCAAGGGTGGGGTCGTCCCCGGTGTCCACTACCCAGTAGGGATGGGTGAGGTGTACGCCAGCGCGCTCGTATGCATCTTCGATGAAGGACGGAAGATCGTTCTTGAGAAGGCGCGCGCTGATGGTGCGTTCGGCCGGTGGCAAGGCGACGGCACCCGTACCAAGGTCCACCGCCGAGCTCGGGTCGCCGCCGGGCTTCCAGTGGACGGAGCGCCCCAGCATAGTTTGGTTGAATAGATCTTTTTGATGACTATCCTTGAGTAGGAAGGAGACGGGTTCCCCGGGCTTCCAGTGCTGCGGCGTCACCGGGGTGAAGCTGTAGTCGGTCCGGAGCAAGGAATCCCTCCCCCCACCCGTGCGGTGTGGCCAACTAACAGATGACGTGTAGCGCGTGGCCAGTTGCTCGTGAAACCAGCCATGCAAATGGACGCGCGAGGCGGGCACACTCCCGGAGAAGGTCTCCAGGTCGAGCGCGGACGGCGGGGCCGGTTCCCGCGCTCCGTAGGCCAAGAAGCCGAGGGCAAGCGCCCCGAGGAGCGCCGCGCCACTCAGCAAAATAAACGCGCCCCACACCCCGGCTAGGACGAGGCAGCCGCCAGGTCCCACGTCCACCTGCCTTTTGACCTTCGGCCTGCGTCGGGCCGGAGGCGGAATCTTGACCAGCAAGGCCGCCAACCCCGGCGATGCGGCCGAGAGACCACGGACCAGTAAGACCTTGCAGAGGAAGTAAACGGCCAACAAGAAAAGGATGTTGAGAAGGTCATAGGACACGCCGAACCAGCGCATGGAGAGCGATTCGATCCACCCGCCCAGGCCAACCTCATCGACGTCGCTGACGACGACATACACGAAGTATGTAATTAGAACGAGCAGAGGAAGGCGACGCCACAGCCGCAACCTCCGTTGCCGCGCCCCGTCGGACGGGTCGGGTTGACGCGTTCCGTCCCATGGCCGCACGGGCACCTCCAGGACCTTCTCTTGGAGTGGACGCTTCGCCCCGAGTTCCTCGGTGTGAACTAGGAGTTTTCCATTCTCCTTCACGTCGAGCGTGAGCTTCACTAGCACCTTGCCGGAAGAGGCCGAGTGCTCAAGCGGGACGCTCAGTTCGAGCAGCGTCCGATACGCGCTGGCCATCTGCGAAGCACCGACGAGCAAGCGGAGCCGAAATGCCCGCTGGGCGTCCACCCAGAACATCCTCGTGTACTCCGTTGGCAAGGGCGTCCCTTCCCGGAGCACAGGGGAAGCGACGTCGTTCGGCGCCTCGATGGCCAGCGTCTCGGCCATCTCACTCGCATGCGAATCCGAAAACGTGAAGACAATGGCCATTGTTCAGACGAGAATATGAACTCGGGTACCCGGGAGGCTACGGAAGTTTGATGGCGGCGACGACCGTACCAGCAAGTCGTCGCGGTACCCTCATCGTTGCGCTCCGTGAGGGAGGGTATCCGGTCGTGTAACGTCAGATGGCTTCAGTCGGTTCAACCGCCGACAGCCTGAGCCCATTCGGACAGGGTGGATTGTTTGCTCAACGGGGTGACATCATGGGGCTCGCGGGCAAAGTTGGGCGAAAGGCAGGCCTTCGGAGTCCCCCGCCAGAGGCAGGCAGCCTTCCTGGTGACCGCGCGCCGATTGAGTGGGAGGAAGCCGACGCAATGACCGGGCTGACAAAGATTATGCCCACGCCAGGTGTCTTCCTCACGGCCGAATGGCGCTGGCTGGCGATGCTCAACTACGAGGTCGAGCCCGCGCTCCTGCAGCACCGTGTTCCAGCTGGCACCGAGTTGGACGAGTGGAACGGCCGCAACTTTGTTAGCGTCGTCGGCTTCCGCTTTCTGAAGACGCGGGTGTTGGGCGTGGCGGTCCCGTTTCACCGGGACTTCGACGAGGTGAATTTGCGTTTCTACGTCCGCCGTCGGGGCCCTGAGGGTTGGCGTCGGGGCGTCGTCTTCGTCCGCGAGTTTGTCCCCCGCGCCGCACTGGCAGCGGTTGCCCGACTCGCGTACGGCGAACCCTACAAGGCCGTGCCCATGCGGCACGAAGTTGAGCCGGAGAAAGGCCACACCCGCTACGAATGGCTCTCGGGCGGACAGTGGTGCGTCCTGGAGACGAGTTTCGTTGGCGAAGGCCGCCTGCCTTCAAATGGTAGTCTCGAAGCCTTTCTCGTGGAGCACTACTGGGGGTACACCGCTCGAAGCCGTGGTGGTTCGACCGAGTACGGTGTGGAGCATCCACGCTGGAAGCTCTGGACGGCGGCGTCGGCCTCCCTGCGATGCAACGTGACGGCTGCGTACGGCACCGAGTTCGTTGCGCCGCTCTCCGCGAGGCCGGCGACCGCTTTCGTGGCCGACGGTTCGATGGTGACAGTGCGACGGGGCGTTCGAGTGGCGTAGCGGTGCCGCGGCTTCTCCGAATCGCCAACAAAACTGGACTCCGGTACGGTCCACGCACTGCTTCTTGCAACTCTGGAAGGGCCTGCGTGAACGAGCCGCAGCCTCGGAGACTGCAGGCCACGATCGAGCCCCTGGCACCTTCCCCGGCCGCACTCCTCTGCACTTCTGGTAGGTGACGGGTCGAATCCCGCAGCGGCTCCCAGCAAGAACGAAGGTCGAGTGTCTAGCAAAACGATGGGGTCGAAGACGGAGCTCGGATCCTCTGAGCGGTTGGGTGGCGCAAGGGTGAGGGAAGGCCTCGGACGAGAAGGGCGCCTCCCTGGAGGCAGTGGGGCCGGTAAGGGAGTTTGCAATCACGCTCCGCGCCTGTCGTACTCAGGGTGCTGAGCGACGGAGGTGAGTCGTGAGGTTTACCGGTGATACCGTGCTGGAGTTCATCGTCAGTATGGTTCTGGCGAGTTCGGTTTTTCTCGCGGTCCTCGGTGCCGTGTTTCGTATTGGCATCCGGCCCGTGCTGCTGGACTGGATTAAGCACCGCAACCAGTCCGCAAACCCTGTGCTGGAGCGTCGGCTTGCAGAAATGGAGGAGGACATCCGCCAACTGAAGATGGTCTCGAATCTCCAGCTGCCGGCCGAGGTCCGCGCTTCCAGTCGCCCGCGGACGTAGCCTCCGACAGTCGTCCTGGCAGGCCCGGGCTCAATCCAGGCTTTACACGGAAGCGTGCACCGCCGCGGTGGGACGGCGGGCGGTGCACGGCTTTTCGAGGCAGCTGCTATGCCGCGGCTCCAGAAGACGCCTTCCCTCAAAGCTCCAGGAGACTGCGGCGCTCCCTTTGTCGTAGGTAAACCGCCCCCAAACGTGCCTTCGTTGCGACCATCCATGAAAGTTGCTGACACGGGGATCCGAGACGGCCAGAGACAGCGGCTCCCCGCAAGAAAAACGTAAGAGCGTTGCACAGCTGGGATTCAAGCCAGAGCCGGGTACGTTCGGGATGCCGGACGTACCGAGCCGCGCAGGTGCTACCGATGATCGAGCACTTCAACATTCGCTCACTACTGAAGCGTGCTCCGTACCAGAAGAGCTTTCACATGGCTGCGGAGAAGCACGTGCGCATCGAGTTCTGGAACATGCTCGGTGGCGCGATGACCTCGTTGACGTATCAAGGCGACATCGTGCTGACCTGCTACGCAGGGGCGTTTCGACTTGAGTCGAGCGCGGAGACCGTCAAGCTCGGCGAACTCGACCAGGCCGTTGTGCCCATAGGGACTCCAGTGAACATTGTCTGCGAGGTTACCGGCACGGTGCAGTTGATTTGGACTCCGCCCTACGCAGCGGCGACTTAGGCTGACCGTCCGCCGCTCACGTTGGCAGGGGAAGGTCACAACTCCGAAAAGCGGACACCACCGCGTTATCAGCTTGACTCGAAGGCTCTCGAACCTGCTCAAGGCTCATCGCGGCATTGGTGATGTTGAGGTACTCCGCCGCGATGACGGGCAACGAGCTACTCGCTCCACGCTTTCAAGCTGATGAGAGTGGCTCAGGCAGCCGCTGGTTTGAAGCGCACCGGGAGCCTTCACATTCTCCGCCACACGTTCTGTTCGCATCTCGCGCTTGCCGGGGCCCCCGTGATGACCATCAAGGAGCTTGCTGGACACAGTAACCTCGCAACCACTGAGCGCTACATGCACCTGCGCGAAGTAAACAAGGACGAGGCCGTTGCGCTGCTTGAAAAGGCGGCCCAGCGGACGCAGGAACGGAACGTGCGAGCAGGGGAGGGTCTTGTCGCTTGGGAGTGGGTGAAAACGGGATTTGAAGAGGCATAGCCCGGGGTAGGCCCGGCTACGGTTTGGGTGTCTAGACCAACCCTCGCCGGAGACCCCGAACTATGCCCGGAGACAA
>JBKQJL010000164.1:0-12555 GCA_052147975.1 Myxococcaceae bacterium | reverse complement strand
GGCCGACACGGGGTACGTCTCGAGCGGCAGCACGGCGCGTGGCAGCTCAGGCGCGAGCTCCAGCCGGGTGACGACGCTCCGCTCGGTCCTCACCTCGGGGACTTCCCCTTCCACCGGGACGGCCAGGTGCGCCTCGTGCGGCAGCACGTTGGTAAACCAGCCCACCGCGCCGGCCAGCGCGACGACGGCCCCCAGGACGCTCACCGAGGCGCTGGTGGCCATGCCAGCGGCCACCAGGGCCAGCCCGAAGGCGAACACCATCGGCCACGCCGTCGGCGCGGGCAGCTGCACCTGGCGTGGGCGCTCCTCCCCTGGCATGGCTTCTCCTTCCCCCGTCCGCCGCTCAGCGGCCGAGGACGTACACCACCGTGAAGACCACCACCCACACCACGTCCACGAAGTGCCAGTACCAAGACAGCACGTCCACCTTCTCGGCGTGCGCCTGGTGCACCTGTCGCGCCAGGGCAAAGACGGCCACCGTGCCCAACAGCAAGAGCCCCACCGTGACGTGCAGCGCGTGCAACCCGACCAGCGAGTAATAGGTGGTCCCGAAGAGGTTGGTGTCGATGCGCAGCCCCTCGTCCCGCATGAGGTGCGTCCACTCGCGCGCCGTGCCACCCAGAAAAATGGCCCCCAGCGCGAAGGTCAGCAGCCACCACAGCGAGAAGCCGCCCAGCTGGCCGCGCCGGAGCGCGCCCACCGCCAGATGGATGGTGAGGCTGCTCGACAGCAAGCACACCGAGATGAAAATGGGCAGCTCAAGAATGCGCGGGGTGGGGCCGCTGACGCTCTTGCCCAGGTAGAAGAGGTAGGCCACCACGAAAATAAGGAAGATGGCGACGTCGGAAGCGATGAGGCAGGCCATTCCGACTTTTCCGCGCGGTGGCAGCTTCCAGGCGAGGGTGCTGCCCGGGCCTTCCACGGTGGCCGTTTCCATCACTCGTATTTCCAGTCCGGGTCCTCAGGGTGCTTGAGGTCCCACAGCGGACGGCGACTGCGGACAGTGGGGAGGACGGCAAAGTTGTAGTCCGGGGGCGGTGACGGGGTGCTCCACTCGAGCGTCCAGGCATCCCACGGGTCGCTCCCGGCGGGCTTCCCACGGAAGCAGGAGCCCAGGAGGTTGACGACGAAAACCAGCACCGCGGCCGCCTGAAAGGCCACCCCAACGGTGATCAGCAGGTTCCACACGTCCCAGCCCCGGCCCGGCTCGTAGGTGTAAATACGGCGAGGCATCCCCAGCACACCGGGGACGTGCATGAAGTCGAAGCTGAGGTGAAAGCCGATGAAGAAGAGCCAGAAGTGCAGCTTTCCGAGCGGCTCGCTGTACAGCCGCCCCGTCATCTTCGGAAACCAGTAGTAGAAGGCGCCGAAGAGGGTGAAGAGGATGCCGCCGACGATGACGTAGTGAAAGTGTGCGACGACGAAGTACGAGCCGCCGAGCTGCCAGTCCATCGGCGCCGAGCTCAACATGACGCCGGTCAGGCCGGCCACCAGGAATTGGAAGAGGAAGGCGGTGCAGAAGAGCATCGGGGTGCGGAAGGAAATTTTCCCGCCCCACATGGTGGCCAGCCAGTTGAAGATTTTGATGCCGGTGGGCACGGCGATGGCCATGGTGGACAGCACGAAGAAGGTGTTCGCCACCGAGCTCATTCCCACCGTGAAGAGGTGGTGTGCCCACACGCTCATGCTGATGAAGCCGATGGCCAGCGTGGCCGCCACCATCACCGGGTAGCCGAACATCGCCTTGCGTGAGAAGACGGGAATAATCTCAGAGGCGAAAGCGAAGGCGGGGATGGCCAGCACGTAGACTTCCGGGTGCCCAAATACCCAGAAGAAGTGCATCCAGATGACGGCCGAGCCGCCGGCCTGGGTGTCGAAGAAGTGCCCGCCCAGGTATCGGTCGACCATCAGCATCAGCTGCGCGGCGGTGAGCGGCGAGACGGCGAGGATGACCAGGCCGGCCATCACCAGGTTGAGCCACACCAACAGGGGCATTTTGCCGAGGCCCATTCCCGGGCAGCGCAGGCAGAGGATGGTGGCGATGAGGTTGACGGCCGTGCCGATGCTCCCCACGCCGGAGACCAGCAGCGACAGCGTCCAGAAGTCGGTGCTGTGCCCGACCGAAAAGGTGGGCGACGTCAACGGGGCATAGGCAAACCAGCCGACGTCCGGCGCGCCGCCGGCTCCGTACAGCCCGTAGCCGCCGAGGATGCTGAAGTAGAGCAGGAGCCCGCCGAAGGCGGTCATCCAGAAGCTGAAGGCGTTCAGCCGCGGGAAGGCCATGTCCCGGGCGCCAATCATCAGCGGCACCAGGTAGTTGGCGAAGCCGAACATGACCGGCATGGCGACGAAGAAAATCATCGTCGTCCCGTGCATGGTGAAGAGCTGGTTGAAGGCCTGCGGAGAGACGAAGTCGTTGTGCGCTCGGACCAGCTGGACGCGCATCAGCATCGCTTCCACCCCGCCCACCACCAGAAACACCAGCGCGTAGAGGATGTAGAGAATGCCGAGCCGCTTGTGGTCGACGGTGGTCACCCAGGCGTGCAGACGCTCCGTCAGCGGACGGGGCGTCTCCTGGGGCACGGACCACTCGAGGGACTCGGTCGACATGTCTCGTTCCAGCTAGCGCAACGACAACAAATAGGCAGTCACGTCATCCACCGCGTGCGAATCCATCCCCATGGCCGGCATCTTCGAGCCGGGCTTGATGGAGTCCGGGTTCTCAATCCACTGCCGCAGCACCGCCGGCGTGTTGGGAGCCGCCCCGGAGGCCAGCGTGTCGCGGCTCATGAGGTGCGTGAGGTCTGGGCCGAAGCGCCCGTTGGCCACCGTCCCCTGGACGGCGTGACAGTTGATGCAGGCGGTGCGCTCGAAGAGTTGACGGCCCCGCGACACCGCCTCCCCACTCTGGGCCGGCTGGCGCTGGGCTTCCACCCACTGCTCGAAGTCCTGGGGCGTGTCGACGTACACGCGCAGCAACATTTTGGCGTGCTGCGTCCCGCAGTATTGGGCGCACTGCCCCAGGTACAGGCCGGGCGTCTCCGGGTCAATCCACATGGTGTTGGGGAAGTTGGGGATGAGGTCGGTCTTCCCCGCCAAGCGCGGCACCCAGAAGCTGTGGTCGGTGTCCGCCGAGAGCAGCGTCAGCACGGTGGGAAAGGGACGGTCTGGGGCGCTGACCGGAATGTGCAACTCGTTGGCGGTGACCACGCCTAACCCGGGGTAGCGGTACTCCCACCAAAACTGGTGGGCGATGACTGTCACCTGCAGCGCCCCCCTCGGGTGGACCGCGTCCTGGACGCCGAGGATGACGCGCGCCGAGGTGAGGAAGAGCACCAGCACCACCAGCACCGGGATGATGGTCCAGGCGAGCTCGATTTGGGTGCTGCCATACACCTGGGCCGGCTCCCGCCCGTCATCGTTGGCCCGCCGGCGGTAGCGCACCACGGCGTAGGCCAACAGGACGAAGACGACGAGAAAAATGGCGGCCGACGCCGACCAGACGAAGAGCGACAACTCGAAGACGCTGCGGGCCGGCGTCGAGACGGGCCTGAAAATGTCGGTTGGGCTCAAGCGCTCTCCGCGGCAAGGGCGGCGCGCGACGACGGGAGGCGTAGGCCCTTGGCCCTCGCCACGTTAGGCCCCCTCGCCTTGGCCAAGACTGAGTGCAGACGTCGCCTGGCGCACCGCTGCACCATAGTTCGGCCGAGGCCCCTCCCCTTGCGGAACTGCGCGTCCTTCTTGTGACAAAGCCACACTGAAAGGCAACCCCCGGGGAATGCGCTGCCCGGGCCTGGCTGTCAGCGCCCGGGGACACGCTTTCTGCGTTGCCCACCGGCCCAAGGCGAGGCCAGCGCGGGGGGCGCCCCCCAGGGCAGAGGGCCCGCCCGCCGGCGCGGGGTGCCGCCTCAGGAGGCAGGCGTCTCCGGCTCGACGCGTGCCGGGCCGCGGAAGGTGCGCGCCAGGTAGACGAAGTACGCGCAGGCCAGCGGAAGGCCAAAGGCCGCCCACACCGTGGCCACCCCCAAGGCGTAGGCGCCGGCCGCGGCGGTGTGCGCGGTGACGTCAAAGCGCGGGCTCACGCTGGAGTGCAGCAGCACCGGCCAGCTGGCCGCCGCGGCGCTGGCCAACAGGCCCACCAGAAGCAGGGCCGAGCTGCCAAAGGCAACGGCCGGCCGTGCACGCAGGAGGCCAAAGGCCAGTCCGACAATGGCCACCGCCGTCAACAGCAGCGTCAGCCACACCAGGGGCCGCGACAGCGCGGCCTCGAGAAGCGCCGGCTGCACGCGCACCGTCGCCCAGCTCACCACCACCAGCAGCACCGCCACCGCCAGGGACAACACCCGTGCCGCCCGCGCGCTGCGCTGCTGGACGGGGCCTTCCGTCTTCAAGGCCAAGAAGAGCGCGCCGTGCGCGCTCAGCGCCACCAGGGTGAAGACGCCCACCAGCACGGTGTAGGCGTCGAGCACGCCGGAGTGCGGCCCGGGCCACCAGGAGGCGAAGAGGCCGAGGCTGAAGGAGCCACTCTCGTCGAGCGGGACGCCCCTCAGGACGTTCCCCAGCGCCGCCCCCAGCACCACCGCCAACAGGGTACTGCCCACGGCGAAGACGACGTCCCAGAAGCTGCGCCACAGGGGGTTGTGCACGTGGCTTCGGACTTCAATGGACACCCCGCGCAGCACCAGCAGCCACAACACCAGCACCAGGGGCAAATAGAAGCCCGAGAAGCCGACGGCGTAGGCCACTGGAAAGGCCAGCACCAGCGCGCCGCCCCCGGCCAACAGCCACACCTCGTTGCCGTCCCACAGCGGGCCGATGGCGGCCAGCACCGTCCGTCGCTCCGAGTCCTGCCGTGCGACGAAGAGGTGCAGGGCGCCGGCTCCCAAGTCAAAGCCGTCGAGCACCACGTACACCGCCAGCATCACCGACACCACGCCGTACCAGAGCGCTTCCATCACACCCTCCCCGCAGCGCCCAGCGCTGGTGTGGCCGGCATCCCGGCCGAGGGCGGCTGCTCCGACGGACCGTGGGCAATTTCCCGCCCCACCAGGTAGAGGAAGAGCAGCCCCACCACCAGGTACAGGCCGCAAAAGCCGATGAAGGTGAAGATGGCGTCCCCGGCCTCCACCCGAGGGCTGCTGGCTAGGGCAGTGCGAAGGACCCCGTGGATGGCCCAGGGCTGGCGCGCCAGCTCGGCCGTCATCCACCCGGCGGTGTTGGCAATGTAGGGGAAGGGGATGGCCAGCATCCACACCCACAGCAGCCACCGAGAGGTGAACAGCTTCCCTTGAAGGAGGCGCAGCAGCGAGAGCAGCCCGAGGAGGATGAAGAGCGTCCCGAGCCCCACCATCACGTGGTAGCAGTAATAGGTGAGCTCCATGTTGTCCGGCCACAGCTCGTGCGGGACGTCGTTGAGGCCCAGCACCGTGCTGCCGAAGGAGCCGTAGGCCAGAAAGCTCAACAACCCCGGCACCTCGATGGGATTTTCCAGCCGTCCGCGGCGCACGTCCGGTTGGCCGATGAGCGCCAGCTTGGCCCCTGGCCCACTGGTGAAGACGCCCTCCATGGCGGCCAGCGCCACCGGCTGGTGGTCGGCCACCAGCTTCCCTTGGCTGTCTCCGGTGGGAAACAGCTGGAGCACGCAGCTGATGGCGGCGGCGATGACGCCCACCCGCAGGCAGCGGGTGGCCGTCTCGCGGTACAGCCCCATGAGCAGCCAGAAGGCGGAGATGCCGCACACCACGAAGGAGGCGGTCACCACCGAGGCAGTCATGTTGTGGGCGTACTGCCAGCGTGCCCAAGGGTTGAGGAGGAAGGCCCAGAAGTCCGACAGCACCAGCCGGCCGTCGGCCAGTCGGGCGAAACCCACCGGGTGCTGCATGAAGGCGTTGGTGGCGATGATGAAGTAGCCGCTCAGCCAGGAGCCAAAGAAGAGAGCCACCGCGCTGGCAAAGTGGGCCTTGGGCGACAGCCGCTTCTCGCCATAGAGAAAGAGGCCGAGGAAGGTGGACTCGAGGAAGAAGGCAAACATGCCCTCCATCGCCAGGGTGGTGCCAATGACGCCCCCGGAAATTGCCGAGAAGCGCGCCCAATTGGTGCCGAACTGAAACTCCATGGGGATGCCGCTCACCACTCCCACCGCGAAATTGAGCGCGAAAATTTTGGCCCAAAAGCGTGCCGCCGCATCCCAGTACCTGTCTTGGGTGGAAAGGGCGTACCACTTGAAGAGGACGATGAAGAGCGCGAGCCCCATCGTCAGCTGCGGGAAGAGGTAGTGGTAGGTGACGGTGAAGCCGAATTGCAGTCGGTGCCAGAAGAGCGGGTCGGTCATGGACGGACGGTGCCTCCGGGGCCTGGGGGCCGAGCCCTCCACAGCTCGACCGTCGGTTGTAAACTCAGCGGCGCGCGCAGGGCGCGGGCCACCAGAGCGCCGGAGGCCACCTCGCCGAAGAGGGCCCGGGCCCGTTGCACGTCCGCCGGGCGATGAACGCCCACCCGGGGCTGCACGCAGAGGTCGAGCAGCTCTGGCCCGTGCACGCCTTCACTCCAGCGGGCCTGCGCCGTGCTTTCGTAAAAAGCCACCTCGAGCCCGGCGCGCTCGGCGCGGTAGACGAAGTCCGCGCGCACGCCGGCCTCCACCGCGCCCAGTAGCAGGGCGTCCACCGGCCAGCAGGGAGGCGCGGCCAGCTCCAGGCTGGCCACCCGTAGCGCTGGCCCGCTGCAGGTGCTGAGCACCGCCGCCCCTGCTTCTGTCCTAAGCCACGTCCGCGACACGTGCACCGCCTGGTGTGGGTGGCTGTCAGCCCCAGGTGATGGATGAAGTCTCTCCATACCGGCGCCACTTTCTTTCGAGCTGCGGCAAGCTTTTGCACGCAGCGCGCCATGGGCGGCTCAAGAGGCGGGAACTCCCAGCCGATGTGCAATGTTTACGCACCTGGCGGGGTCGCTCGCAACCCGTGCGCCTCCTCCGCCCGGGCGTGTACCGCGTGCGGCCGCGGGCGCTAGGCTTCGTGCGCTGTCAGGAGTTTTCTCGCGCATGTCCGCCCGGCCCCTCGTCTGTGTGCCTCTGAGCGTCTGCTCGGCGCTGCTCGTCCTCCTCTGTGCTTCGGCCACCGCCGCGGAGCCACTAGGCGCTGGCCCGCAGCTGCGCGCGGTGCTGGGGCAGCCGGACCTCGCCGCCCCGGCGCGCATGCTCGAGCTCAGCTTTCTCGAGGGCGGCACGCGCCTTCTGGCCCTGGACGTCACCGGCACCGCGCAACTGTGGGACGTCGGCCGCGCCGAGCGGGTGGGGCTCGTCTTCGGGCCGGTGGTGTTGACGCCGGCCGGGCTGCGTTCTGCGCCCCCCGGCCGGGGCTGTCTGTTGGAAGGCCCCTGGGTGGCGCTGGCAGACGGCCGGTTGGCGCGCGCCGGCAACGGCCGCTTGCAGCTGTGTGACGTCTCCGGGCGCAGCCCGGAGACGTCACTCCCCATTGCTGCCCTCAGCGAGGACGGGACGGCGCTGGCCCTCACCGCCGACGCCAGCCAGCTGGCGCAAGGCACCGCCTTCGGCGAGGTGGTGCGCGTGCCGGCCTCCGGGGGCGAGGCCACGCACCTGCAGGCCCACGAGGGCCGGGTGCTGGCCTTGCGCTTCGGCGCCGAGGGCCAGCTGTGGACGGCCGGGGCCGACGGGGTGGTGCGCGCCTACGACGCCCAAGGCCGCCCGGGGCGCAGCGTGGAAGCCATGCCCGCCCACCGGCGCAGCCACCCCACGGGTTGCGAGGGGGAGACGCCGGTGGTGGCTGCCTTCTCCGAGGACGCCTCCGCGGTCGTGGTGAGCATCCTGGCCGGAGACGGGCTCGAGAGCTGCCCGGACGCGGCCGTGCCCGCCCGGCTGCGTCTGCTCGAGCTGCCCAAGGGCAACGTGCGCTGGGAGCTCAAGGGCGTCCAGGCCAGCGCCGCCAGCTTCGCCCCAGACGGGACGGTGGCGGTGGCGGTGGCGCTGCGCCCGGGCGAGCCCGGCGACGCCAACCCCTCCACGGTGGTGCGGCTGGACGCGCGGACGGGCGCGCAGCTCGACCGGGCCGCCGGCCACCAGGCGCCCATCACCGTGCTGCGCTTCTCCAAGGACGGCGCTGCGCTGCTGTCCGGGGACGCCGCCGGCACCTTCAAGCGCTGGGCCCTGGAGGGTGGCCGGGAGGCCTTCAGCCGCACGCTGGGCGAGGGGGCCATTCTGGACATCCGCCTCACCGCCGAGCAGCACGTCCTCACCCAGCACGAGGACGACACCGTCCGCCAGTGGAGTCCGGAGGGAAAACTGCTCGGCGTCCTGGTGGCAGCGCCGCACCGCGAGGCGGCGGCACTGTCCGCGGTGTGCCGCGCCGAGGAGGAGAAGTTGCGCTTGGCACTGGCTGGGATGAAGGCCCAGCCCTCGGCCCTCTCGCTGCGTGACCCGGGCCGCTACGCCGGCGTCACGGTGCTGCCGGAGTTGGCGCTGTCGCTGGACGGCGAGACGGTGCTGGCCCCGGTGGCCGAGGAGTCCTGCGTCAGCTTCTCCCACAACGGCTGTCCCAGCGGCTGCCACCGCGACTACCACCTGGAGCGGGTGTCGCTGCGCACCGGGCGGGCAGTGCAGGAGCTGCCGGTGGAGGAGGAGCTGCTCGGCGGCTGCGTGCCGCCTTCCGGGGCCTTCGTCACCCGCGACGAGCGAGCGGGAATGAATGTGTGGGCCGCCTCCGGCGCCCTGTCGGGGCAAATTGGGGTGGTGCTGGGGAAGGTGACGGCCTGCGAGGCCACCCCGGACGGCAGGAAAATGCTGGTGGCCACCGCGCGCTCCCTCTCGGTGTGGGACGCGGCGGCCTTCTCAGCACCAGTCCAGGCCGTCCCGCGGCAGGCGCAGTCGCCGGGGCCCGTCGCCTTCTCGCCGCGCGGGGACTTGAGTGTCGACGTCGACGGCGGCGAGCTGCGCTTGCGCCACTGGCCGAAGGGCACCTTCGTGGCGCGCCTTCTCCTCGGCCCGCACGACGACGCGCCGACGGCCATGGCCTTTGCGCCGGACGCCCAAACGTTGGCGGTGGGCACCGCCCGGGGCGTCATCTACCTCTATGGGCTGGGCAGCGACGCCCGCACCGCGCACCAGCTTCCATAGCGGCCGCCGGGGGGGGCGGCTCCACGGCGGGCCATCCCCGGACTCCGTCACTCCACGGTGACGCTTTTGGCCAGGTTGCGCGGCTGGTCGACGTCGTTTCCGCGCAAGTCGGCCACGTGGTAGGCCAACAGCTGTAACGGCACGGCGGCCACCAGCGGCGCGAGCAGCGCCCGGGTGGCGGGAATGCGAAGCACCTCGTCGGCCAGTGCATCCATGGCGTGGTCATCCTCGTCCACCACGGCGATGACTTTGCCCCCGCGGGCCCGCACCTCTTCCACGTTGCCCAGCATCTTCTCGTAGGGCAACGGCGGGTCGCGGGGGGCCAGCACCACCACCGGCATGCGGCTGTCGATGAGGGCAATGGGCCCGTGCTTCATTTCCCCGCCGGCATAGCCCTCGGCGTGGATGTAGCTGACTTCCTTCAGCTTGAGCGCTCCCTCCAGCGCCACCGGGTACATGGGCCCTCGGCCGAGGAAGAGGAAGTCCTGCGCACCTTGGAAAATGCGGGCAATGCGCTTCACCTCCGGCTCCACCCGGAGCGCCTCCTCGAGGTGCTTGGGAATTTCCACGAGGTGGGTGAGCTGGTCCTGGGCCTCGGCCACCCCGAGGCGGCCGCGCAGCCGGCCCAGCTTCACGGCGATGAGGTACAGGGTGGCCAGCTGGGTGGTGAAGGCCTTGGTGGAGGCGACGCCAATTTCCGGACCGGCATTGGTGAGCAGGCTGGCGTGGGCCTCGCGCGTCATGGCGCTGCCCATCACGTTGCAGACGGCCAGGGTGAAGGCGCCACGCGCCTTCGCCTCCCGCAGCGCGGCGAGGGTGTCCAGCGTCTCGCCGGACTGGCTGATGGCCAGCACCAGGTGCTCCGGCCCCACCAGCGGGTCGCGGTAGCGAAACTCGGAGGCCAGCTCCACCTCCACTGGCATGCGGACGAGCGACTCCACCATCGCCGTGCCGGCCAGGCCGGCATGCCAGGAGGTGCCGCAGGCGAGGATGGTGACTTTCGACCAGCCGGCCGCCTGGGCCGGCGACGGGGACCAGCCCTCGAAGAAGTCGTCGCCCTCGGAGAGCATTACCCGGCCCCGCAGCGTGTCCGCCACGGCGCGGGGCTGCTCGTGTATCTCCTTGTGCATGAAGTGCTTGTGGCCGCCCTTTTCCGCCATCACCGGCGTCCAGTCGATGCGCCGCACCGGGCGGTGGGCCGGCCGGCCGGCGCGGTCCTGCACCTCGACGCCGGCGGCGCTCACCACCGCCAAGTCCCCGTCCTCGAGAAAAATGACGTCGCGGGTGGCGTCGAGGAGGGCCGGCACGTCGCTGGCGACGAAGTTTTCCCCGTCGGCCAGCCCCACCACCAACGGCGAGCTGTCCTTGGTGGCGATGATGCGCCCTGGGTCCCCGGCCCACACCACGGCCAGCCCGTAGGTGCCCCGCACCCGGAGCATGGCGGCCCGCACCGCCTCGGGCAGCGCCTGGCCCTCGGCCAGCGCCTGGGCGATGAGGTGGGCAAACACCTCGGTGTCCGTTTCGCTGGAGAAGACGTGACCGCGCCCGCGTAGCTCGGCCTTCAGCTGCAGGTGGTTCTCGAGGATGCCGTTGTGCACCACCGCCACGCCTTGGTAGCTGTGGGGGTGGGCGTTCTCGTCGGAGGGCCGGCCGTGGGTGGCCCACCGGGTGTGCCCAATGCCCAAATGCCCGGGTGGATGCTCCGCCACCAACTTGCTCTGGAGGTTTTTCAGCTTCCCGCTGGCGCGCACCACGTGCAGCGCGCCCCCCTCCACAACCGCAATGCCCGCCGAGTCATAGCCGCGGTACTCGAGCTTCTTCAGGCCGTCGACAAGAATGGGGGCCGCTTCGCGCTGCCCGACGTAACCAACAATCCCGCACATGGTGCCTCTCTTCTGCCACGGAGGCCCACTGGGCGGCAAAGCAGGGTCCTGGCCACCCCGCCCCACCCCAAAGGGCCCCTCCTCAGCGCTTGGCCTTCAGCCGCTCCCGTCGCTTGCGCGCCCAGCCCGGCTTCACCACCTGGGGCGTCCGGGACAGGGCCAGGGCGTCCTCCGGGACGTCCTCGGTGACGGTGGTGCCGGCGGCGATGAAGGCGCCTGGGCCGACTTTGACTGGGGCCAACAGCTGGGTGTCCGAGCCGATGAAGACGCCGTCGCCCACCTCGGTGAGGTGCTTCGCCACGCCGTCGTAGTTGCAGATGATGGTGCCGGCGCCGACGTTGACGCCCGCCCCCACCACCGCGTCGCCCAGGTAAGAGAGGTGGTTGGCCTTGCTGCCCTTGCCAATTTTGGCCTTCTTCGTCTCCACGAAGTTGCCGAGGTGGACGCCTTCCGCCAGCTCGCTCCCCGGGCGTAGCCGGGCGAAGGGCCCCAGCACGCAGCGCGGCCCGACGCGCGACTGCTCCATGACGCAGTACGGCCGCACCTCCGTGTGCTCGCCCACCTCGACGTCCACCAGGATGCTGCCCTGGCCAATGCGCGCGCCGCGCGCGACGCGGGTGCGGCCACGCAAGCTGGCGCAGGTTTCCACCACCACGTCCGTGGAGAGCTCCACCGAGGCTTCGATGGTGGTGGTGTCCGGGTCCTCCAGCGTCACGCCGGCGCGCATGTGCGCCTGGTTGAGGCGCCGCCGCAGCACCCGCGCCGCGGCGGCCAAGTCCACCCGGTCGTTCACCCCGGCCGTCTCCTCGAAGTCGGCCTGCACCACCGCCACCTCGCCCTGGGCAGCGGCCAACGCCACCAAGTCGGTGAGGTAGTACTCGCCTTGGGCGTTGGAGGGCCGCAGGGCGTCGAGCGACGTCCAGAGGAAGTGGCCGTCCACCACGTACGCCCCGGCATTCACCTCGTCGAGGCGACGCTCGGCCTCGGTGGCGTCTCGCTCCTCCACCACCCTCTGCACCCGGCCGCCCTGCCGCACCAGCCGTCCGTAGCCCCGCGGCTCCACGGCGGTGGTACTCAACAGCGCCAAGGGCCCCTGCCCGGCGGCGTGGGCCTGCAGCAGCCGCCCGAGGGTGTCCGGGGTGAGAAGCGGCGTGTCTCCGTAGAGAATGAGCACCGGGCCGCTCAGCTGGCGTAGCTGTGCCGCCGCTGCCCGCACCGCGTCCGCCGTCCCCAACGGCTCCGGCTGGACGGCAAAGCGTGGCTTCTGGGACGCAAACTGGGTGGAAATGGCCGCGCGGACGTCCTCTGCCCCTGGGCCCAGCACCGCCACCACTGGGCCAGCGCCGGCCTCCACGGCGGCGGCAATGGGCCAACAGCACAGGGGCCGGCCCAGAAGCGGGTGCAGCACCTTTGTCTGCTCCGACTTCATGCGGGTGCCCTTGCCCGCGCAGAGCACCACCGCCGCCGGTCCGTTTGCCATGCCCAGGGTGGCGAGGATGCAAGCCGTTCGCCAGCGCCGTCAAACTTTGCTCGGACGGGGCCGTTGCC
>JBKQJL010000163.1:0-47661 GCA_052147975.1 Myxococcaceae bacterium | reverse complement strand
TCGCCAGTCGCGTCAGCGACCAGGTCCAAGTCCACTTCGATGGCATCCTTCAGAAAGCGGTCGATGAGCACCGGGTGGCCGGGACTGGCTGCCACCGCCTCGCGCATGTAGCGCTCGAGCGAGGACGCGTCGTACACCACTTCCATCGCCCGCCCCCCGAGGACGTAGGAGGGGCGCACCATGACCGGGTACCCGATGCGTTCGGCCGTGCGAAAGGCCTCCTCGGCGCTGCGGGCTACGCCATTTTCAGGTTGGCGCAAGCCCAACTTCTCAATCAGCTGGGAAAAGCGCTCACGGTCTTCGGCCCTGTCGATGGCATCGGGGCTGGTGCCGAGGATGCGAAGCCCAGAGCGCTCGAGCGGCACCGAGAGACGCAGCGGGGTCTGCCCGCCGAACTGGACGATGGCCCCCAGCGGCTTTTCCCGTGCGGCAATCTCGACGACGTCCTCGAGCGTGAGCGGCTCGAAGTACAGTCGGTCCGAGGTGTCGTAGTCGGTGGAGACGGTTTCCGGGTTGCAGTTGACCATCACCGTCTCGTAGCCGGCTGCGCGCAGGGCGAAGGCGGCGTGGACACAGGCATAGTCGAACTCGATGCCCTGCCCGATGCGGATGGGGCCTGACCCGAGGATGAGCACCTTCGGCCGGTCGGTGGGCGGCGCCTCGTCCTCCTCGTCATAACTGCTGTAGAGGTAGGGGGTATAGGCCTCGAACTCGGCGGCACAGGTGTCGACCCGTTTGTAGACTGGCCGAATGCCGCGTTGCCAGCGGTGCGCGCGGACACTCCCTTCGTCGCTGCCCAAAAGCTGCGCCAGAGCGCGGTCGGAAACGCCGTCTGCTTTGGCCCGACGCAGAAGCGCGTCGTCGAGCCGTGCCAGCCCACCAACGGCGGCCACCGCGGAAGCTTCGAGGACGAGGTCCCTCAGCTGTCGGAGAAACCAAGGGTCAATGCGGGACAGGCTGTGCGCCTCGTCCACCGTCATCCCCTCACGGAAGGCCTGAAACAGCATCGCCGGTCGCTCGGCGCGCGGCACGCGCACGCCCTCCCGCAGGGCTTCGGTACGCTCGGCCGGGTCGCTCGGCAGCTCGGGCGCAGCGAAGGTCAGCGGGTTGGTTTCCATGCTCCGCAGCGCCTTCAAGTAGGCCTCCTTGAAGGTGCGCCCGATGGCCATCACCTCGCCGACGCTGCGCATGCTGGTGGTGAGGGTGCGGTTGGCGCTGGGGAACTTCTCGAAGTTGAAGCGCGGGACCTTGACCACCACGTAGTCGAGCGTCGGCTCGAAGGAAGCGGGGGTGTCCCGGGTGATGTCATTCTGCAATTCGTCGAGGCGGTAACCGAGCGCCAGCTTGGCTGCGATTTTGGCGATGGGGTATCCGGTGGCCTTGCTGGCGAGCGCGCTGGAGCGGCTCACCCGGGGATTCATCTCAATCACCACCATCCGGCCATCGACCGGATTGACCCCAAACTGGATGTTACTTCCCCCCGTGTCGACCCCAATTTCGCGGATGATGGCCAGCGCCGCCTGACGCAGCCTCTGGTACTCCTTGTCGGTGAGCGTCTGGGCAGGAGCCACGGTGATGCTGTCGCCGGTGTGCACCCCCATCGGGTCAAAGTTCTCGATGGAACAGATGACGATGACGTTGTCCGCCACGTCCCGGACGACCTCCAACTCGTACTCCTTCCAGCCGAGGACGCTCTCCTCGATGAGCAGCGTCTGCACCGGGCTGGCCTTCAGCCCCTGGAGGCAAATGGTCTCGAACTCGTCCGAGTTGAAGGCGACGCCGCCGCCGGTGCCCCCCAGGGTGAAGCTCGGGCGGATGATGGCCGGGAAGCCGATGTCCCGGACGACGGCTTTGGCCTCCTGCAGAGACCGGGCGTAGCCACTGCGCGGCAGCGGGATGCCCACCTTCTGCATCGCCGCCTTGAAGAGCTGACGGTCCTCGGCCTTGTTGATGGCGTTGAGCGAGGCGCCGATGAGCCGGACGCCGTATTTCTCCAGAATTCCCTGCTCCGCCAGCGCCTTCGCGAGGTTGAGCGCCGTCTGCCCTCCCATGGTGGGCAGCAGCGCATCGGGGCGCTCCCGGTCAATAATCTGCTCGGCCACGTCGACGGTGATGGGCTCGATGTACGTCCGGTCAGCGAACTCCGGGTCGGTCATCACCGTGGCCGGGTTGCTGTTGAGGAGGACCACCTGCACGCCCTCCTCCCGGAGCGCCTTGATGGCTTGGGTGCCCGAGTAGTCGAACTCGCAAGCCTGGCCGATGATGATGGGCCCGCTTCCGATGACCAGCACTTTGTGGATGTCGGTACGCTTGGGCATCGGGCCGGGGCGTGTACCACGAACGGGCAACGCTCGGGCAGCACTCCAGGGAGCCGCTGCCCCCCCGGGGGGGAAGGGGCGCCCTGGGGGGCGCCCTCTTTGCTAGCCGCTCAGCCCGCCGACGAAGTCCCGCAACCGGGCCAGCCCCTTCTCGATGGTGGCCCGCGAGGCGGCGAAACTAAAGCGAAGGTGGCCTTCGCCCCCGAAGGGCGTTCCGGGAACCGCCGCCAACCGGTAGTCCTCGAGCAGCACCTCCGAGAGCTGCACCGAGCCCTCCAGCAGCTGGCCCCGGTGGCGCTTGCCCAACAGGCCGTGAAAGCTGGGGAAGAGGTAGAAGGCGCCCTCGGGAGGCCGAAGGCGCACGCCCGGGAGCGCCAGCAGCCCCGCCACAAAGAGGTCCCGGCGTGCCCAAAACTCCCGGGCCATGCTGTCCACCGTCTGCATCGGCCCGCGGAGCGCCGCTGTGGCCGCCCGCTGGCCAATGCTCGAGGCATTGGAGGTGGACTGGTCCTGAATCATCGACATGGCCGAAATGAGTGGCTTCGGCCCGGCCGCATAGCCCAGTCGCCAGCCGGTCATGGCGAACGCCTTGCTGAGGCCATTCACCACCAGCGTCCGGTCCGCCAACTGGGGGGCCACGTTGAGCACCTGGACGAAGGGCCGGCCGGTGTAGAGCAGCTTCTCGTAAATGTCGTCCGTCACCACCAGGACGTCCGGGTGGCGCTCGAGGACGCGCACCAGAGCACCCAGCGCTCCGGCTGAGAGCACTGCGCCGGTGGGGTTGGAGGGGCTATTCAGCACCACCGCCCGGGTCCGAGGGCCAATGGCGCGCGCAAAGCGCTCTGGGTCCGGCACCCAGCCATCCTCCTCGCGCGTTGGGACGAAGACCGGCCGACCCCCGGCCAGCGCCACCATCTCCGGGTAGCTCATCCAGGCCGGGTTGAAGATGATGACTTCGTCGCCCTCGTCCAACACCGCCTGGAAGAAGTTGTACAGGCACTGCTTGGCCCCGTTGCTCACCACCACCTGCTCCGGGGTGTAGCTCAGCGCGTTGTCGGCCTTCAGCTTCTCGCAGATGGCCGCGCGCAACTCCGGCGTGCCGGCGGTGGCGGTGTACTTGGTGAAGCCTTCCTCGAGGGCCTGGATGGCAGCGCGCTTGATGTGCTCCGGCGTGTCGAAGTCGGGCTCGCCGGCGGCGAACCCGACCACATCCTCGCCGGCGGCGGCCCGCGCCTTGGCCCGGGCGTTGAGGGCGAGCGTCGGGGAGGGCTTGATGGTTTGCAGACGGCGGGCGAGCTTCATGGCGCCATTGCCTATACAAGGGCACACCGACGCTGGACAAGCCGGCCGCCGGGCCGCGTCCGCTCACTTCCGAGGAAAGCGCTCGCGAAGCTTGCGAAAGACGCTGGGGGGGACCAGCCCCTCGACGTCGCCTCCCAGCGAGGCCACCTCCCGCACCAGCTGTGAGGAGATGTAAAAGCTGTCCTGCCCAGTCATCATGAAGACGGACTCGAACTCGACGTCGAGCTTGCGATTCATGTTCGCCAGCTGGAACTCGTACTCGAAGTCGGATGCCGCCCGAAGCCCGCGCAGGACCAAGTGGATGCCCTTGCGCCGTGTGTAGTGCACGAGTAGCCCCTGGAAGTCGTCTACCTCCACCCTCGGGTCGGGACAGGCCTCGCGGATGAGCTGTCGGCGCTCTTCGACGGAGAACATCGGCGTCTTCGTCGGGTTGTTCAGCACCGCCACCACCAGGCGGTCAAACACCTTGAGCCCCCGCTGGATGATGCTCAGATGTCCGTTGGTCAGCGGGTCAAAGGAGCCGGGGTAGATGGCGACGGCCATGGCGTTCCTAGAGTGTCGAGGGGCCTGTTGAGCAGCGTCAACATTTAGGGCGGCGGGGCCCGGTAGAAGCTCAGCACCGTATCCCCGAAGCGGCGCTGGTCCACTTGGAAAAGTGCCGAGGTGGCCTCTGGCAGCGCTTCCCGCCGGTCATGCTCGACCACCAGCATGGCGCCTTCGCCCAAGAGCGGGGCCACCGCTCCCACCACCCAGGCACCCGCTCGGGCGGCGTAGGGGGGGTCGGCGAAGGCCAGGGAAAAGCGTCGGCCTTCTCGCTGCAGGCGCTCCACCGCACGCTCGACGCGTAGGCGAAGCACTTCGGTTTGGCCCTCAAAGCCGAGCGTGGCGGCGTTTTCCCGGCACAGCTCGGCAGCCTCCGAGGCCGCATCCACCAAGACCGCCCGCTCCGCACCGCGGGACAACGCCTCCAGCCCCAGTGCGCCGGTGCCGGCGTACAAGTCGAGAACGTCGCCGCCAGCCAGCCGTTGGCCGAGCACGTTGAAGAGCGACTCCCGCACCCGGTCCGCAGTGGGACGCGTCGCCGCCGAGCGCGGGGACAAGAGACGCCGGCCCCGCCGGCTACCGCCGACGATGCGCATCCTGCCCTCCCCTCGCCGCCGGCGCCGCAGCTCGGCCGTCAGTGGACTTCCCCGGTGTGGGCGTACGTCTCGCTCTCGATTTGGATGGTGGTGTGGTCAATGCCATAGCGGCCGAGAAGCTCGTGCTTCACCGCCGAGAGTATCTGGTCGTTGTTACACACCATCGGGTCGAGCACGACGAGGTGGGCGGATAGGGCGTACAGGCCGCTGGACAGCGTCCAGACATGCAGGTCGTGCACCGCGACCACTCCTTCGGCGCGCTCGAGCAGCACGCGAACGGCTTCGAGGTCGACGTGGGCGGGGACGGCTTCCAGCAGGACGTCCACCGCATCGCGGAGCAGCCGCCAGCTGCCGAGCACAATCACCACGGAAATGGCGAGCGACAGTGCTGGGTCCACCCACCGCCAGCCGGTGAGCGCCATCAGCCCTGCCCCCAACAGCACCCCTGAGCTGGACAGTGTGTCGCCGAGAACATGGAGGAATGCGGCACGGGCATTCAAGGTATGGCTTCGGTGCAAGAAACTGAGCGCGCCCAGGTTGGCGCACAGGCCAATGGCTGCCAGGACGGCCATCGGCAACAGGCGCACCTGGGGCGGGTCGCGCAACCGAAGCAGTGCTTCCACGACAATCAACACGGTGATGCCCAGCAGCAACACGCCGTTCACCAGGGCGCTCAAAATCTCCAGTCGGGCGTAGCCGTAGCTGCGCCGCGGGTCAGCTGGGCGCCCGGCGAACCACATCGCCAACAGCGCCAGCACCAGCGCCGAGACGTCGGTGAGCATGTGCCCCGCGTCTGAAAGCAGCGCCAGCGAATGGGTTAGCCAGCCCCCGACGCCCTCCAGCACGGCGATGCCCACCGTGACCAGGAGCGCTCCCACCATTCTCCGGCGGTCATCCAAGCGGTGGGCGGCTGCCGACTCCCCGGTTGTGCCCACCTCGGGCGCATGGACGTGGTGCCGGCCATGCGCGGCATGGTTATGAGGGGTGGACGACAGCGGGTGGACTCCCCTCCGGAGCAAACTCCCGGGGCTCGGCGGCACTATAGCCACCTGGCGCCTGGCGATGCGACCCAAGAGCAGCTCGCCTTCAAAGCGCGCGCCCGCTGGTCGACTCGGCTAAACACCCAAAGGAGTGCCGGGGCGAGCCGCCTCTGGCCAACGCCGCCCATGCCTGTGTCTCGTTCCGCGCATGACCGCCGACGTTCTTCGTCGCACTCCGCCAAGGGCGCGCCCCTCTTCTGGACGTCCCAAGGAGAGGGCACGCCGGCCGTGCTGCTGTGTGATGGGCTGGGCTGCGCTGGCTTCATCTGGCGTTACCTCGAGCCGGCACTGGCGCGCCGGCACCGGGTGGTGCATTGGCACTACCCGGGGCACGGCCAAACGCCGCCCCCTTCCGAGGCGCGCGGCTACAGCGTGACGAGCTTGGCCGATGACGCAGCGAGGGTGCTCGACGACGCCCGCGTCTCACGCGCCGTCGTCATCGGCCACTCCATGGGGGTCCAGGTGGCGCTGGAGATGCACCGGCGGCAGCGGGCTCGCGTCCAAGCGCTGGTGTTGGTCTGCGGCAGCCCGGGGCATCCGCTGGACACCTTCCATGACACCAGCCTTCTCCGCACCCTGCTTCCAGCCTTTCGCCGGACGGCCGAGGCTGTACCCCAGGGCGTCTCGGCGCTGGCTCGGGGCTTGGTGCGCTCGGGCATCGCCCTGGAGCTGGCACTCCTCTTCGAGGTCAACCCGGAGCTCGTCCACCGCGAGGACCTGCAGCCGTACTTCAACCACTTCCTGACGATGGACCCCCGCGTTTTTCTGCGTGCCATGCAGGCCGCCTCCGAGCACTCCGCCCAGGACCACCTGGTGGCAGTGGACGTCCCCACGCTGGTGATTGCCGGGGACCGGGACCGCTTTACGCCGGCCTGGCTGTC
Organism: Myxococcaceae bacterium; assembly: GCA_052147975.1. Taxonomy (GTDB): domain Bacteria; phylum Myxococcota; class Myxococcia; order Myxococcales; family Myxococcaceae; genus JADGRA01. The sequence continues at coordinate 40,981 of JBKQJL010000163.1, read as the reverse complement.
GCGGCGAATGGCGCTGGAGATTGCCGAGGCCGAGCTGATGATGGTCCACGGCGGCAGCCACACCACCCCACTCGAGGCGCCGGCGCGGGTGGAAGAGGCGGTGGCGGACTTTCTGCGCAAGCGTGTGCTTGCCTGCGACACCGAGACGACGCCAACTTGACCGACCGAGGAAGCGGGAGGAGCATTCTCCTCCCTCAGGCTTAAGAGCAGCCCCGCGCCTGAGCTTCATTTCCCTGGACGGATGAGCGTCGACCCGGCCACCGCGGTGCAGTCCGTCAACCCTTCCGCACCCAACGTCGTCGCGTGGCTGGTGGTGACGCGCTCGAGCACTCCGGGCGCGCTCGGCTGCACCTTCAAACTCTCGGCCACCGAGGCGCTGCTCGGTCGGGCCCCGGACGCTGAGGTGCGCTTGCTGGACGAGGGCATCTCACGCCGCCATGCCCGCATCCGACTGACCGCCGACGGGGGCTTCGAGCTGCAGGACTTGGACTCGAAAAACGGCACCTACCACAACGGCCTTCGCCTCACCGGAAGCGTCCGTCTGGCCGAGGGCGACAAGCTGCAGCTGGGCGCCAACTGCCGGCTCGGCTTTTCCTTTCAACAAACCGGCGACGCTGACGAAGACCTGCGCGAGGCGCTGGCCGCTGCCCAGGTGGGCACCTTTGGTCTCGACGTCGTCACCTCCCAGGTCACCTGGTCGGAGTCGGTCGAGCCCGTTCTGGGGGCTCCCCAGGGCGCCCTGGGGCGCTCGGCGCAGCCGCTGGAGGACTTCGTGCACCCAGAGGACCTGCCCCGGGTAAGGCACGCCCTTCAGTCGGCCATCGGCAACCGCCAGCAATTTGAAGCCGAGTTTCGCTTCGTCCACCCCTCCGCGCCCGCCACCTGGGTTGCCGTTCGGGGCGACGTGCTCCGCAACACCGAGGATGTCGCGTCCCGCGTGGTCGGCACGGTGATGGACGTCAGCGCCCGCAAGCACGCCGAGGACGAGCTGCGGCGACAGGCGCTGCTCTTCGAAAACCTCAACGACGCGGTGGTCCTCATCGACTTGTCAGGGCTGGTCCTCGACTGGAACACCAGCGCCGAGCGGCTCTTTGGGTACTCCAAGGCCGAGGCCCAAGGCAGGAGCTACCGGGACTTGCTCCGCATCGAAGACCCGGAGGCGGCGCCGGCCCAGCTGCACTCGGCGCTGAAGCGCTATGGCCGCTGGCACCGGGAGCTCGCCGCGGTTCGCAAGGACGGCACCCAGTGCTTCTCCGAAGCGACCGTGGTGCAGCTGCGCGACCCCGAGGGTCGCCACCTCGCCTCGTTGGCCGTCCACCGCGACATCGCCGAGCGCCGCGCGATGCAGGCCCAGCTGATGGTGGCCAGCCGGATGGCCTCGGTGGGCACCCTGGCCGCCGGGATGGCACACGAAATCAACAACCCCCTGGCCTTCATCAACGCCAACCTGGTCTGGCTGAGGGATGCACTCGAAGCACAACGGGCCGCGCTCGGCGACTCGAGCTTCCAGGAACTCGATGCGGTGGTGAGCGAAGCGCGCAGCGGAATTGAGCGCATCGGCAACATCGTCCGCGACTTGAAGGCCTTTAGCCGCGTTGAGGCCGATGAGGCGGCGGGCCCGGTGGACGTGAAGAAGGTGCTTCGCTTCGCCGCGAAGATGGCCGACAAGGAATTGCGCCAACGGGCTCGGGTGGTGTCCGAGTTGGAGGACGTCCCGACGGTGTTGGGCAGCGAGGGTCGGCTCGGGCAGGTGTTCCTCAACCTGCTGCTGAACGCGGCCCAGGCCATCCCAGACGGGGAGGCCATCTCGAACGAGATTCGTATTCGCTGTCTGTACCGCGACCGCACAGTGGTGGTGGAGGTGTCAGACACCGGGCGCGGCATTCCGGAAGACTTGCAGGCCCGCATTTTCGACCCCTTCTTCACCACCAGGCCGGTCGGCGAAGGCACCGGGCTCGGCCTGGCCGTCTGCCATGGCATCGTCCGCGGCCTGGGCGGTGAAATCTCCGTGCGCTCCGAGGTGGGCCGCGGCTCCACCTTCTCGGTTCTCTTGCCCACCCCCGTATCGGCCGACGCCTCCAGCAGGCGCGCCGGCCAAGCGGAGGCTGACCGGCTCGGCGTCCGCGTCCTGGTGGTCGACGACGAGCCTTTTATTTGCTCGGCTATCCAGCGTCTTCTGCGTCGCGACCACCGCGTCACCGCCGTCACGTCGGCCCGCGAGGCGCTCGAGCTGGTCAGCGGCGGTGAGCGTTTCGACGTCATCCTGTCGGATTTGATGATGCCGGAGATGTCCGGAGAGGACTTGGTTGCCCGCCTCCGCCAGGTGGCGCCGGGTCAGGCGGCGCGGGTGGTCATCATGACCGGCGGTGCCTTCACTCCGAGAAGCGAAGAATTCCTCCGCTCGGTCCGCCTTCCGCACCTCAGCAAACCGCTCACCCTGGAAACCCTCCGCGGGGCCATCCGCAACGCCCTGGAGGCCGCCGACGTCGCCGCCTGAGGGGCCCCCGCTTGCTTCGCGGAGGCCTGGACGCTACAAGCCGCGCGGCTTTCATGTTTCCTCGCGCACAGATTCGCAACGTGGCCATCGTCGCCCACGTCGACCACGGTAAGACTACCTTGGTGGACCACATGCTCCGTCAGGCCGGGGTGTTCCGGGCCAACGAGACGCTGGTGGAGCGGGTGATGGACTCCAATGCGCTGGAGCGCGAAAAGGGCATCACCATCCTCGCCAAGAATACCGCTGTCGAGTACCGCGGCCATCACATCAACATCGTCGACACGCCCGGCCACGCGGACTTCGGCGGCGAGGTCGAGCGGGCGTTGCGCCTGGTGGACGGGGTCCTGCTGCTGGTCGACGCCGCGGAAGGGCCCCTTCCCCAGACGCGCTTCGTCCTCTCCAAGGCGTTGGCCATGGGGCTTCGGACGGTGCTGGTCATCAACAAAATCGACCGCCAGGATGCCCGGCCGCGCGAAGTCCTGGACCAGGTCTACTCGCTCTACATCGACCTCGGTGCCGAGGAGCAGCAGCTCGACTTCCCGGTCCTCTACGCCGTCGCTCGCCAGGGGCAGGCGTCGCGCTCGCTGGCCGAGCCGGGGAAAAACCTGGAACCCCTCTTCGACGCCATTCTGTCGCACATTCAGCCGCCTCCAGCCGGCGAGGGCGAGCACCTCCAGCTACTGGTCGCCAACCTCGACTACGACGACTACGTCGGCCGTCTCGCAGTGGGGCGCGTCCACGCCGGCCGAATCGCCTCTGGTCAGCCGCTGGCGGTGGTGCGCGCGGGGGGCCAGGTGGAGGTGGGCAAAGTCCTGAAGCTGTATGGCTTTCAGGGCCTGAAGCGGGTGGAGATTGCCGATGCGGGCCCGGGCGAGCTGGTCAGCGTCGCCGGCATCGAGGCCGTTTCCATCGGGGATACCCTGGCTGATGCGGAGCAGCCAGTCGCGCTGCCGCGCATCAGCGTCGATGAGCCGACGATGATGATGGTCTTCCGTGTCAACGACGGACCCCTGGCCGGGCGCGAGGGCAAGTACGTCACCTCGCGGAACCTTCGCGAGCGGCTGTACCGCGAGGCCTACCGCAACGTGTCCATCCGCGTGGAGGACACCGACACTCCCGACGCCTTTCGGGTGGTGGGGCGCGGAGAGCTGCAGCTGGCGGTCATCATCGAGAACATGCGGCGCGAAGGCTACGAGCTCACCGCCAGCAATCCCGAGCCGCTGGTGAAAGAGGTCAACGGTCAGGTCCACGAGCCAATGGAGCTGATGGTGTGCGACGTGCCCGAGACTGCTGTGGGAGCCGTGACCGAGCGGCTTGGGCCGCGCAAGGGCCGAATGGTCGACATGGCCCAACTCGGCTCCGGCCGCACGCGCCTTCAGTTCCGCATCCCGGCGCGCGGGCTGGTGGGCTTCCGCAGTGAGTTTCTCACCATCACCCGCGGCGAGGGCATCCTCTCCAGCCAATTCGATGGCTACGAGCCGTGGTTCGGCCACATTCCCAAGCGCAGCAACGGCGCCATCGTCTCCGACCGCTCGGGGGACACCGTTCCCTACGCCCTCTTCTCCATCCAGGAGCGCGGAGCCCTCTTCGTGGGCGCCGGAGTGCCGGTCTACGAGGGGATGATTATTGGCGAGCACGCACACCCCTCGGACCTCAACGTCAATGCCTGCCGAGAGAAAAAGCTAACCAACGTCCGCGCCGCCGGCCGAGACGACAACGTCATCCTCACCACCCCCAGGGAGATGACGCTGGAGCGCTCCCTCGAATGGATTGGGCCGGACGAGCTGGTGGAGGTGACGCCGAAGTCGGTCCGCTTGCGCAAGCGCCAGCTGACCAGCGGGGACCGCTACCGCGCCGAACGCGAACGCAAGCGCGACGCTGCCTCGGCCTGACGGCCTTCAGCGGACGCGGCCGGCCGGCCGACTACTTCTTCGTCCGAGCCTTCACGTGGGCGGCCCGCATCGCCACCTTCACCGCCGGGTGGACGAAAACCAGCCCGTCGCCATGGCCGGGCACGGCGCCCTTCACCAGCAGCAGCCCCTTTTCGACGTCCACGTCCACCACCGTGAGGTTTTGCGTGGTGACCTGTTCGACGCCGTAGTGCCCGGGCATTTTCTTGTTCGGGTAGACGCGACCGGGCGTCTTTCGCTGCCCAATCGCGCCGGGGTGACGTCGGTACTCGTGGGTGCCGTGCGTCTGGCCGTAGCCGCGAAAGTTCCACCGCCTCATGACGCCCTGAAAGCCGCGCCCTTTGGTGATGCCGGTGACGTCCACCAGCTCGCCTTTGGCAAAGAGGTCCACCTTCACCGGCTCGCCCACGGTGAAGGCAGCCGCCTCCTCGGCCGAGATGCGAAACTCTTTGAGGTGGCGCCGGGGGGCCGTACCGGCCTTCTTGAAGGTCCCGAGCTCCGCCCGGCTCAGCCGCTTCTCTTTCACCTCGCCGAAGCCGAGGGTGACCGCTGAATAGCGGTCCTTTTCCGGGGTCCGCTTGCCGACGACGGTGCACGAGGACGCGTCGATGACCGTCACCGGGACGAGCGAGCCGTCCTCGGTAAATACCTGGGTCATTCCCACCTTCTTGCCGATGAGTCCCTTCACGTCCTTCATCCCTCGTCTCTGGTGGCCTGCAGCCCGGGCGAAACCCCCTGGGGGGGCCCGCGGGAAGCGGCGCAATATGACAGGGGAGGTCCATAAATCAAGGCCCTGGCCCATCCCGGGCGCCCTCCTGGACGCCCAGGGCAGCTCGCGCAGCCTGGACGACATGGCCGGCACAGGGCCAAGGGGCCGAAAGGACACCACCCGCCGGGGGCAGACGCACGGCGGAACGTTGTTATTGTAGCGGCGGTCTGTGAACTCTCCCGTCGTCCCCCTTCCCACGCCGCTTGCCACCACCGCTGCCCAGTCGGCGCTGGCGCGCGTTGCCGATGCGCTGTCGGAGGTGGTGGCCGGTAAGCGGCAGCAAATTGAGCTCGCCCTCACTTGCGTGGTGGCAGGCGGCCACCTCTTGCTCGAGGACATTCCCGGCGTCGGCAAGACGACGCTGGCCGACGCGTTGGCCCGCGCCCTGGGCCTGAGCTTCGCCCGCATCCAATTCACCGCGGACCTCATGCCGGCCGACGTCACCGGCGTCCAGGTCTTCACCGCCGCCAGCACCACCTTCCAGTTTCGACCGGGCCCCCTCTTTCGCTCGCTCGTCCTCGCCGACGAGTTGAACCGTGCTCCACCCCGCACCCAGTCGGCGCTGCTCGAGGCGATGGGGCACGGCCACGTCACCGTGGACGGTGTCACCCACCCCTTGCCGCGGCCTTTTTTGGTGGTGGCCACCCAAAACCCGTTGGACCTCTCGGGCACTTACCCCCTCCCGGATGCGCAGCTCGACCGCTTCCTGGTGCGCCTCACCTTGGGCCATCCACCGCCGGCCGTGGAAGCAGCGCTGTTGGCCTCGCGCGGCCTGCGTCACCCGTTGGAGGCGCTGCACGCGGTGCTGGACACCGAGCACGTGCTGCGGCTTCAGGCCCGCGCCTCGGAGGTGCACGTGGACTCCGCCGTGGCCCGCTATGCAGTGGCCCTGGTGGGCGCCACCCGGCAGCATCCGCAGTTGGAACGCGGGGCATCCACCCGCGCGGCGCTCTCGTTGATGGCGGCTGCCAAGGCACACGCCCTCTGGGAGGGCCGAGACTTCGTCACCCCGGGCGACGTCACCGCCCTGGTCGTCCCGGCCCTGGCCCATCGCGTGGCGCTGCGCAGCGGCGCGCAGGGGGCGGCGGCCCGCGAGGAGGCAGCGGAGCTGTTGGCCGAGGTTGTCCGGCGCACGCCCGCCCCGCGATGAGCTGGCCACAGGTGCTGGCGCGTGTCCGGCGGTGGCTCAGGCCGCCTCGCACCCTCAAGGTGACGCGCGCTGGCCGCACCCACCTCATTCTCACCATGGGCATTGGCCTGGGCGCGCTCAACACCGGCAACAACCTGCTCTACTTGGTGCTCGGGGTGCAGCTCGCCACCATCGTCGCCTCGGGCCTGCTCAGCGAGGCCTGCCTGCGCGGGCTCGAGGTCCGCCGCCTCGGGGCGGACGCGGCCTTTGCCGGCGAACCCTTCGTCTACCGCTGGGCGGTCTCTCGGCGCCGAGGCAGCGCCTTCGCCCTCACCTTCTCCGAGACGCATCCCGAGCTCGAGGGCTCGGCCACCCTTGCGCTGTTGCGCCCGGGAGAGGAGGTGGTGGTGCGGGGGAGACTCGAGGCCCCACACCGCGGTCCCTATGCCCTGCGCGGAATTCGCGTCACCACCACTTTCCCCCTTGGACTCTTCAGCAAGGGGCGCGTGCTGGAAGTCCCGGGGGAGCTCCTGGTTTACCCTCGCCGCGTCGCGGCACCGCGCGACCTCGTCTTGCCGGATGGCGGCCGGGGTGAGCAGGTCGCCCGCCGTTTTCGCCGGGAGGGGGACGGCGACACCGCTGGGCTGCGCCCGCTGCGCGACGGCGAGGATGCCCGCCGCGTCCACTGGTTGAAGAGTGCGCTCGGGGCCCAGCTTTTACGAGTGGAGCGCGACGCCGAGGTGGCCCGCTCGGTGGTGCTTACCCTGGACGTCGCGGCGCGCGGGGCGGCGCTGGAGCACAGCTGCGAGGACGTCGCCGCCCGGGCTCGGGCCTTGCTCGCCGGCGGCGCTGCGGTCGGCCTGGAGGCGGGCCCGGAGAGACTCCGGCCGGACCAGGGGCCGCGCCAGGAACGGCTCCTGCTCGGAGCCCTGGCCCGGGCCGGTCTCGGGGAGCCGGAGGTGAGGTGACGGAGGGCGGCGCATACCGGCTGCGAGCCGTCCTCAGGGACGTCGGCGCGGCGTCGGCCTTCCTGGCGATGAGCCTCTCCGGCCAGGTGCCGCGCTGGACGGCCGCACTCTTCGTGGCCAGCCTGGGGCTCGCCTTGTTGGACGTCCGTCCCTTTGCCCGACATGTGCGCGAGAGCGCGCTGGTGCTTCTGGGCAGCGTCCTCGTCCTGTGGGCCATGGTGGCCACCGGCCGGATGGACTTGGTGGTGGCCGCCTGCGCCTGTGCCGCTCTGCTCACCGCGCAGCGCATGCTGTCCGGCCACAGTGCCGCGGTGGACCAGCAGGTGGCCCTGGCCGGGCTATTGATGCTCTCCGGCGGCGCCGCGCTCTCAGCCGACCTCGGCTTTGTCCCCTGTCTCTTCGGCTACACGCTGTGCACCAGCCTCGCCTTGGCGCTGGGCGAGGTGCAACGGGCCGCACCCGTGGGCATCACCCCGCCAGTGGCCCCGGCGCTGTGGGCTGCCTCGGCGCTCACGGCGGTGGCCTTGGTGGGCGGCGTCTGCTTCTTTGTAGCTTTCCCAAGGTTGTCCTGGAGCCTGGCAGCGCGGCACGGTTCCACCTCCCTCGCCGGGGCGGTGGTGGGCCTCGGAGACCATGTACGGCTCGGCGGCAGCGGCGAGTTGAAGTCCAACCCGCGCATTGTCCTGCGCGCTCAGCTGGACCCAGACCCGGGTACGGACACCCTGGGCGCGTACTGGGTGGCCTACCGCTTCGACACCTTTGACGGGCTGGAGTGGCGGGGCCGGGCCCACCCCGGCCGGCCCATGCAACGGCTCAGCCTTGCCCCGGGCGCTGGCCACGTGCTGTCGCAACACATCGAGTTGCTTCCCAGCTATGGCAGCCGGACGGCGGTGGCCATTGACCACCCGGTGCAGTTTTCCATGGCGACGGCGGACCTACCGTCCCACAGTGTGCGCACTGGACTGGCCGCGGTGGGGGACGAGTCGGTCCGACTCGACGCCGCCGCCAGTGGCTTCAGCTACTACGCCTTCAGCGTCGCCGGCCGCTCGCCCGTGCAAGAGGACGCCGCGGCACGCGAGCGCCGCCTTCAGCTGCCGGCGCACCTCGACCCACGCGTCCCGGCCCTGGCCCGAGAACTCGCCGGGAAAAGCACGGAACCGGTCCAGATGGCCCGGCGGCTCGAGCAGGGGCTTCAGCGGCGCTACCGCTACACCCTGGAGTTGCCCGGGGCGGTGGAGGACCCGCTGGCCGACTTCCTCTTCCAACGGCGCGCCGGGCACTGCGAGGACTTTGCCACCGCGCTGGCCATTCTCCTGAGGACGCTGGGCATTCCCAGCAGGCTGGTGACCGGGTTTTACGGGGGCGAACGGGCCGCCAATGTGTACGTGGTGCGTGCCGGGGACGCCCACGCCTGGGTGGAGGCCGATGTGCCGGGCGGAGTGCTCCGGCTGGATGCGACGCCCGCCGAACACCGCTCCGCCGTCAGCGCCGCGCTGCTTTCTTGGCTGTTGCGCGCCTACGAGTCGCTGGAAGTCCGGTGGTTGAATGGCGTCGTCGACTATTCCTTCGCCGACCAAGTCACCTTTCTCCGGGGCGTGGGCGGTCACTCCCTGCGGCAGCAGCGCCTGGTTGCGCCCGTGCGCTGGGGCTGGCTGGGCAGCTTCGGCGCCCTACCCGTCGGCGCGCTCGTCCTTTGGTGGCTGAGGCGACCAAAGCCCGACGAGGCCCGGAAGCTCGGGGAGGGGCTGCACCGGCTGGCCTCGCGCGTCGGGCTCCTGCCGTCCGGCCGGTGGCTGGAGGAGCTGCCCCGAGGCTCCCTGGACGTGCCCGAGCCCTTGCGGGTGGCGGTGGCGCGCTACCTCGAAGCCCGCTTCGGGGCGCGGCCGCTGGCGCCCGGAGAGCGGCAGGCCCTGCTCGAGCGGGCGCGGGAGGCCCTGGCGCCGTCTCGGACTGTCTAGGGTGCTGCGCCTAGGGTGGCGCTGACCCCGTGGGGACTGCGTCTTTGCACCGGCCGCGGGTTTGGGAGCCTGGGGGCGGACCGACTAGAGTAGCTAGCCTCGATGTCCGAAGCGACCCAAGCCGAGGCGCCAGCCGAACCTGCGGCGCCACCGGTGGACCCCCTCGCCGATGCGCGTAACCGCGAGCGTCTCGAGGTGGCCAAGGCCTTCGCCTTCCATCTGCTCAAGGGCATCAAACAAATTGGGATGTACCGCCACAACGACGCCCGCTATGGCGAATACCTGCAGAAGTCGCATGAAGCCGTCCGGACCTACACCGACACCTACGGCCCGCTGACCTTCAAAGTGGAGCAGCAAAATTTTTTGCTCTTTGACCAGCCGCTCTTCCCAGAGGAGACCAACCTCCCCTTCAAGTTCTGGCGCGATGGCATTCGCCAATTCATTTTCCGCCAAGGGCTGCGGCTCGATGAGCTGGTGACGTTTACCCTGGTGGCCCTCTCCGACGTGGATAAGCAGGGCGAGGACACCGTCGCGCAGCTGTGGCGGGCTCCGCTCGACCACCTCGAGTACGTGGTGGTGGAGGGCTTCCACATCGAAGGCTTCGACGAGGAAGCGGTGAAGGTTGAAATCGAGAAAATCATCAACTTTCTCTACCTCCGGCTGCGCAGCCACTCTGACGACTTCATGCGCTTTGCCCGCGTCACCGCCTCGGACCTGGAAATAAAAATGGAGGGCGTGGAGCAGGTGCGCGGAGCGGTCATCGCCGGCGAGACGGCGACCGACGATTTGAAGGCGAAGATGCAGCGGGAGATTGCCGAGGAGGAGAACAGCCGGCTCTTTCCCAAGCTGGTCGCGGGCATCTTCCAGGTCGCCGAGACCGGGGTCGACGACCCGGGTCTACTCGAGGAGATGTTCCTGCAGCTGCTCGATGCTCTGCTGTTGCAGGAGGACTTCGCCACCATCAATCAAATTGTTCTCAAGTTCGCGGCGATGGAGGACCGGCCGAACATGGGAGCGATGCGCGAGTTGAAGCAAACCTTCCTGTCGAAGATGGGCGAGGAGCAGCGGCTGACCCGCATTGGCGACGTTTTGCGCACTGGGCGGGTGCGCTCTCCCCAGGATGTGGCCCGCTACCTGTTGGCCCTTCATCCCTCGGTGGTCCCGAGCCTGCTCAACGTGCTGGAGACAGTGGAGGGTCCCGAGCACCGCGTGCTGCTGTGCGACGTGATTGCCGAGTTCGCCAAGAGCCGCCCCGCTGACGTCGTCGAGAAGCTTTCGTCCGAGCGCCCGCAGACGGTGCGGGACATGGTTTACATTTTGGAGAAGGCCCAGGTGCAGGACCGCCTGAAGCTGTTCGCCCGGGTGCTACGCCACAAGAATTTGGCCGTTCGGCTCGAGGTGATGAGCATCATCGCCCGCGGCCGCAGCAACGAGTCTCGCAAACTCATTGCCCAGGCCCTCAAGGACGAGAACGTCCAGGTGCGGATGCTGGCCGCCCGCCTGCTGCCGGAATACGACCGGGACCAAGCCTACCTGGAGCTGTTGTTTCACATTCGCCACCGCGACTTCCGCAAGCGGACGTCCGACGAGCGAGCCTCCTTCTACACCGCGCTCGGCAGCACCGGCATCCCGGCCGCCGTCTCATTGATGCAGCAGATGCTCGCTGCCCGGCCCCGCCTGTGGAACCGACGTCGCGTGCTGGACGAGAAGCTGCTCGCCGTGCACGGGCTGGCCGGGGTGATGTCCATCCAGTCCTACAAGGCGCTCCAGCTGCTGAGCGACGACCACTCTCAACCCCCCGAAGTCCTTTCCACTGCACGACGAGCCCTCGCCGAGACGCGGCGAGCCCTCTTCGGCGACGCGCCGGCGAAGAGCGCCTGAGACCACCGTGTCCGAGAACTTGAAAATTGCACGCGCCCAGACCGACAACCTGTCGGATTTCGGCCGGGAGCACTCGGAGAAGCTTCAGAATCTGTCGCGCTCGGTGCTGTCCACCCTCTACATGCTGGTCCGCAGCGCGAAGATGTATGACCCGGACAACGCCGTCTTCGACCGGCCGCTGATGACGCTGCAGGACTCCATCAACGCCATCATCTCGCGCGAGGGCCGCTTCGAGCTGATGGGCATCAAGAATTCCTTCTACGTCAACAGCATGCTGGTGAAGGTCGACTTCAACGCGGTGGACAACATCCGCTACCTGCTCGATGAGCTGCGGGCCAAGGACGTCGGCGGATTCGAGCTCGCCAAGCCGGTGCAGGTGCCAGAGCTCAAGAATTTCATCTGGATATTCGCCAAGGACACAGCCGAGCCCATCGACGACTACGGACTCGGTGACCGCAAGCTTCTCTCCATCCGCATCGCTCGCTGGTCGAAGCTGAAAGAGAAGCTCGACAAGGAGAAGCTGGAGGACGACCAGAAAGTCGACCGGAAGAAGTACGCCATCACCGTCTACGCGCGCGCCGTCTTCTTCATCGGCAAATACATGGAGTCGGTCCGACGCGGCCAGCCGCTGGTCACTCGCATCGCAGTGCGGTTGGTGCAGGACTTCGTCGACATCTGCTACGAGCAGTCGGTCCACTTCCTGGGGCTGACCACCATGCGTCGGGAGGACGACTACCTGGTCTACCACCAGGTCAACACCTGCCTCTTGGCCATCATCTTCGGGGCCGAGCTGGGCCTCACCAAGGCCCAGCTGCGCGACCTCGGCTTCATTGCGCTCTTCCACGACTCGGGGATGGCCACCATTCCCGAGGGGCTCTCCGAGAAACAGGGAGGACTCAACGCGGAGGAGCGGGTGCTGGTGAACAAGGCCCCGCTGGTGAGCGTTCGGATGATTCTCATGGAGAAGGGCTTCTCCCGCACCACGCTGCACCGGGTGGTCACCACCCTGGAATACAAGACCGACTTCGGAACGGCGGTCCGCGATGCACGCGGCAACATCCAGATGATTATTCCCAAGTCCTCCTTGGGGCTGTACGCGAAGGTCATCGCCATCTGCGCCAGCTACGACGCCCTCACCAGCAAGCGGCCCTTCCGCGAGGCCTATGGGCCGGAGGTCGCGCTGATGCTGATGTGGTCCGAGCTACGCCACAAGTTCGACCCGGACCTGCTCAAAGTCTTCATGAAGGTGCTCGCCATCCAGCCGGTGAAGATTCTTTCCCGTCGCCAGCAGGGCGCCCTCACCATGGGCGGCGTCTAGGGCAACCGCAGGCCCTCCAGGGCGGCGACGAGGTCCGCCGGCAGGGGCGCCTCGAAGGCCCGCCGGACACCGGTCCGGGGGTGGGGAAACGCCAAGCGCCAGGCGTGCAGCGCCTGACGGCCGAGGGCCGCTTGCACCGCCCTCAGCCGGGCGTCGCCCTTGCGCGCCCCCCCATAGAGGGCGTCGGCCAGCAGCGGATGGCCGGCTTCGGCCAGGTGCACACGCACCTGGTGGGTGCGGCCGGTGAGGAGGTCGACCTCCACCAGCGCCGCCCCGTGCAGCCTCTCCACCACCCGGTAGACGCTGAGCGCGCGCTTGCCCTCGGCCAGCCGTCCGGTAAAGCGCTGCCGGTGCCGGGGGTGGCGGCCGTAGGGCGTCTCGAAGCGCCCCTGCGGTGGCGGCTGGCCGTGGACCAGGGCCAGGTACGTCTTCTCCACCGCCCGCGTCTTGAAGGAGGCCTGTAGGCCCTTCAGCGCGGCGTCGTTTTTGGCCACCACCAGACAGCCCGAGGTGTCCTTGTCGAGCCGGTGCACCAGCCCGGGACGCAGCAGTCCGCCCACGCCTTCGAGGTCCTTCACGTGGTGCAACAGCGCATTCACCAGCGTCCCGCGCCAGTGGCCCGCGGCCGGGTGGACCACCATGCCCGGCGCCTTGTCCAACACCAGCAGGTCGCGGTCCTGGAAGAGGACGTTGAGGGGTAGGTCCTCCGGCTCGGGCCGTGCCGGCAGAGGCGGCGGGAGGGTTAGCCGCACCTGCTCTCCGCCGGACATCCGCGCCGCGCTCTTGGCAAGCCGGCCGTCCACTTGGACGTGCCCCTCCGCAATGAGTGCTTGAAGCCGTGCGCGGCTTAGCTCGGGGAAGGCTTCCGCCAGGGCCTGGTCGAGCCGGCGGCCGTGGGCAGAAGCCGGGAGTTGAATGCGCCGCTCGCTGGAGGCCCCGAGGGCGCCAGCCTGGGTGTGGTGCTCGCTGCGGCGCTTAGCCATGCCAGCCGCGGGCCGGGGTGCCTCGAGAGAAGGGCGCTACCAAATTTTGGACTTCACGTGGGCCTTGCCCCGCACAATAATGTCCACCACCGCGCGCTCGAAAAAGTTGGTGCCGGTGAAGACTTCCTGGCTCACCCGGCTCCGGTACAGGTCCCGCCCCTCGTCGAGCTCCCCCTTCAGCACGTCGAAGAGGTTGTCCTGCTCGATGCCCTTCACGATTTTTTGCTCGTTGTAGAGCGAAATGTCGGAAGCGATGGCGCGGGCGAGCCGCTGGGCCTTGGTGCGCTCTTCGTCGGTCATGAGTCCATGTCCTCCGTCTCAAAGGTCTGGCCGGCCGGACCGGGCCGCCAACAACAGATAGCTCTTGCTGACTCGCGTCGCGTCGAGCTTCAGCTCGCGCGCCAAATTCACCAATATTCCTCGAAGGTACACCGAAGGCGGCAGGTCCGCGTAACGGTCGGCCTCCACCCGCTCGAGGTGCGACCGACCGATGCGTGTCCGCTCGGCGAGCTGCTGCAGCGTTAGCCCCCGTGCCTCGCGCACCTGTCGCAGTAGCTCCCCGTTGAATTCGACGTCGGGCGGGAGCTCGGGCATGCGCGGTCGCTCCGGTGCCGGGGCACTGGGCGGGGCCATCTCTTCGGGGCGGGGCCCGGCCTCGGCTGCAGCGGCCTGCTCCAGCGCCGCGCTTGGGCGCTGCGCCGGCGAAGGCAGGCCGGGTGGCCGCTGCGCGGCGCGCCGTCCCAGTCCGGGCGACGCCCACGGAGCAGGCGGAGTCTCGAGGGGCAGGGAGCTCTGCGCCCCCTGGCCGAGGGCATGCGAGGGGGGTTGCTCCAGTTGGGCGGGCTCCGTTCGCGGGTAGGGCCCGGTGGCCAGGCCCACCTCTGGCGCCTCTCCCATCTCCTCCCCCGCTTCTTCGTCCTCGTCCTCGGCCCACAGGCTCGCGTCTTCGGCCGGCGCCTCTGGCTCCAGCCCCAGCATCCGGTCGTACCCGGCACGGGCGGCGGGGTCGAGCAGCACGCGGGCCGCCTCCTGCAGCCGGCCCCGTAGCGCCTCCGCCTGCTCCTCATCCACCAGGGCGTACAACGCCACCGAGTCTGGGGCACAAGCCTCCAGGGCCCGGCGCAGGGCAGCGCGCACCTGCTCGGCCGGGGAGGAGCGCTCCACCTCCAGGAGCTCGTAGTACGTCTGCTCACGGAAGGACTTCATGTCGGGACCGCCTTCGGGTCCAGTGCGCTCAGACGCGCGGCCACCACCGTCAGCTGCCGGGATGCCTCGCACTCCGGCGTCTCCACCAGCAGCGCCCGTCGCTTGCGCACCGCCCTCCAGGCGGCGTCGTCGTAGGGGATGCCCCCGAGGTAGTCCATCTCCAGCCCGAAAAACTTCTTCCAGGCCGAGGCCACGGCCGGGCCGACGGACTCGTCGGCAGGGGCGCGCACCTGGTTCACCACCAGCTTGACTCGGTAAGCCTGGAGCGCGGCGGACAACGCATCAGCAGCGGCAGCGTCCGTGGTCCGCACGTGCGCCACCACGTCGGCCGGCGTCCGCATCGCGCTGTCGCGGCTGCCGAGAGCTCCCTCGGCCAGCTTCTCCACCCCAAGCTCGCGCGCCAGCTGCTGCAGCCGCCGGAAGAGGGAGGCCTTGAGGAAGCGGTAGGTGTTCTCGACCGAGGTGGGCTCGGGAAGCACCACCAGCACGCCATGGTCGGCGAGGAGGAAGAAGTCGAGGGTGTGCACCCCAGTTCCAGCGCCCAGGTCCAGCAACAGGTAGTCGACCTGCTGGGCCTGAAGCTCCTCGAGGAGTTTGGCCCGCACCTTCTCCCGCGGGTTGGCGGCGTCCAGCGCATCGAGCGCTCCGGAGACGAGGGTGAGCCGCTCTATGCCGGTGGGTACCGACAGCTTGGACAGCGGAACGCCCCGAAGGACGAAGTCCGACAGGGTGGCGGCCGGCTGGGGCACGCCGAGGCAGGTGTGGAGGTTGGCCCCGCCGAGGTCCGCATCGACGAGCAAGACGCTGTGCCCGGCGCGGGCCAGGGCGATGCCAACGTTGGCTGCCACCAGGCTTTTGCCGATGCCGCCTTTGCCCCCCCCAAAGGCCACAATGCGTCGTGCGCGCCGGCTCTGCGGCCCGTGGGGCAGTGGCGAAGAGGCATCGAGCCCAGCACCGCCCCGGGCGGTGCGCCCGCGCAAGTCCACGACATTGTGCAGCCCAAAGCGTTTCACGGGTGGCAACGTGGCAAGTCTAGAGGAGCCAGACGGCCGGGCGCCAGGACGTCACCCGTCGCGCAGCTCGACGTTCCAGTAGCTCGCGTCGGACAACGAGAGAAAGGGCTGCCACTCGCGGTAGCTGACCCTGCGCACTGCCCCCCGGAAGAGCGGCGTCCACCGCGGCCGAATGGGGCGTCCGAGCAGCGCCATCCCGGCCTGCTCCGGCGTACGCCCCCCTTTGCGAAGGTTGCACGGCAGACAGCTGCACACCACGTTTTCCCAGGTGGTCCGGCCGCCCTGGGCCCGCGGCACCACGTGGTCCAGGTTGAGCTCGCTGCGCGGGAGCGTCCTTGCGCAGTATTGGCAGGTGTCCCGGTCGCGCGCGTAAATGTTCACCCGGCTGAAACGGACTCGTCCTTTGGGCAGATGGTCATAGGCGGTAAGCACCAACACCCGGGGAACCCGCAGCGTCCGCTGGACGGTGGAGACGCTGTCGTGGCCAGCCGCGCTGAGGGCGGACCAATCGGCAAAGTCGTAGAGCTGAAATTGGTCGTCCAGGGCTTTGGCCACGCCCTGGTACAAGAGCGTGAAGGCGCGCCGCACCGACGTCACATGGACGGGGCGGAAGGAGCGGTTGAGGACCAGCGCGTGCGTGTTGAGCATGGGAAGGCGTCAGGCGGCCGCGGTCGCCACCGCGCGAGCGAGGGTTTCCAACTCCGTCTCCGGAATGCAACGCACGTCGAGGAGGAGCCGGCCGTCGGCAATTCTGCCCACCACCGCCGGGTCCCCCTGGCGCAACTTCGTCAGCAAGGCGTCGGCGTCGCCTGCCACGGCGCAGGCCGACGAGGGCAGCCGCGCCAGGGGCAGCGTTCCACCCCCGGTCTGTCCCTCCACCGGAACAACCTCGGCCGCCACCGCCAAGCGGCCCAGCTCGCGCTGCAGCCGCTCCGCCCGCTGGCGCAACGCGCTTGGAGCCTGCAACAGCAGGGCACGCGCCGGCACGCCGTCCGCCTGGCCATCCTGGTAAAGCCCCAGCGTCGCCTCCAGGGCGGCCACCGTCATTTTGTCCACCCGCAGCGCCCGGTGCAGCGGATGGTTCCGCAGCCGAGCGACCAGCGCGGCGCGGCCAACGAGAATTCCCGCCTGCGGACCGCCCAGGAGCTTGTCGCCGGAGAAGGCCACCACGTCTGCCCCCGCCTCGACGTAGTCCCGCATGGTGGCCTCGACGCCCAGCCCGGGGACGTCCAAGGGAAGCAGGTGCCCGGAGCCGGCGTCGACAAACAGGGGGACCCCCCGGGGAGCGCAGAGCGGGACGAGCTCGGCCACCGAGGCCTCCTCGGTGAAGCCGACGAGCGCGAAGTTGGACCGGTGCACCTTGGCCACCAGGGCCGTGCGCTCGGTGAAAGCCTGCTCGTAGTCCGAGCGTCGCGTGCGGTTGGTGGTGCCAACCTCCACCAGCGCGGCGCGGGACACCCGCATCACATCAGGAATGCGGAAGCCGCCCCCAATCTCCACCAGCTCTCCGCGGGACACGACCACCTCTCGGCCTTCGGCCAGCGCCGTCAGCACCAACAGTGTGGCGGCGGCGCAGTTGTTGACGACCAGCGCGTCCTCCGCGCCGGTGAGGCGGCACAGCGACTCCACCAGTGGTGCGAAGCGCGAACCGCGCTCGCCGTCCTCGAGGTCGAATTCCAGGTTGCAGTAGCCGCGGCTGACCGCCGCCACGTGGGCGCAGGCCGCCGGGGCCAGAGGGGCCCGCCCCAGGTTGGTGTGCAACACCACCCCGGTGGCATTCAGCACCGGCCGCAGCTTCGGCTGCGCCAGCTGGGCCAGCGCACGAAGGACGTCCGCCACCTCGAAGGGCTGGCCCTCGCCGGCCTGCAGCCGGGCGCGCGCTGAGGCCAGCGAGGAGCGGACGGCTTCCACCACGCGCGCCCGAGGGTGTGCGGACAGGGCGCGCGCCAGCGCAGGCAGCGCGAGCACGGCGTCCACTGAGGGGAGCGCCCGCAGTCGCTCGTTGGACGACCAGCCGCTGGCGGAATGGGGGCACATGTGGCGGCAAACTCTAGGCGGCGAAGTGACCTCTCGCCAACCTTGTGCAAGCCGCTCGCCTCAGCGAGGGCGCGGGGAGGTGGCCCGTGCTTCCACCGCCTCGGCTTCGGCCAGGGTGCTCGCCAGCAGCGGCTGGCCGCCCAAGAGGCGGTAGGTGTTGTAGCTGCGCAGCACGCGCTTCACGTACCCGCGCGTTTCCGCCAGTGGAATCTCCTCGACGAAGGCGTCGAGCTCGAGGCCAGTCCGCTGCGCCCGCCAGCGCTCGACGGTGGAAGCGCCGGCGTTGTAGCTGGCCAGCGCGTACACGGCGTTGTTCCCGAAGCGCGCCAGCAACCGGCCAAGGTAGGCCGCGCCCAGTTGAATGTTGAGTGCCGGGTCATAGAGGCCCTCGGTGGAGGGTTTGCCCAGCCGTAACTCCCGCGCCACTGCTTGGGCGGTGGGCAACATGAGTTGGGTCAGGCCGAGCGCTCCGGCCCAGGAGAGGGCGCGCGGGTCGAGGGCGCTTTCCTCCCGCATCAGCGCCTGCAGCAAGTCCGGGTCCACCCGCGGCGACTTGCAATAGCGTTCCACCAAGTCGCGGTAGGCCCTCGGGTAGGCCGCCTCCCAGACGTCCCGTAGCTCCGGCGTCAGCGGCCCCTTCAGCGCCCAGCTGAGCTCGGTTCGCGCCAGCCCCTGTGCGGCACGCAGGTCCCCCGTCCGGGCGATGGCTTGTACCAGCACCCGGGTGACGTCCCGAGGCTGCTCGCTGCGTCGGACTGCCAGAAGCTCCTGGGTGGCAGCCTCCCAGAGGCCGAGGGCGCCGAGCTGCACCGCGGCCAGGTAGTGCGGATTGGTGGAGAGGCTTCCCGCGGCCACCAGCGTCGTCGGCGGCGCAGCGCCCTGGCCAACGGCCCCTTGGGCGAGCTCCAGGGCTGCGGCGGGCTCGCGCTCGGCGAGCCGCGTGCGCGCCAGAAGCCCGTAGTAGGTGCTTGGGTGCTCGCGCGCCAGGGTCGTCCACACGGTCACCGCGGCCGGGCGCTGGCCCTGGGCGTCGAGCACCCGGGCGCGCCAGTAACGGGCCCGTTCGACGTCGTAGGAGTCCTCGGCGCGGGCAAATAGCTCCTCAATTCGGTCCAAGGCTGCCAAGCCGGCCGCGTCGTCATCCAGACGGTGGTGAAGCCAAAACGTCTTGAAGAGGGCCTCCCCGGCGAAGTCCCCCTTTGGGTAACGGGTGGACACCGCTTGGAGGCCGGCCAGCGCGCCGGCCAAGTCCCCGGCCGCGGCCCGCAGCTCCGCAGCCAGGTACAGCGCATCATCAGCGTAGGGGTGCAGCGGGTACTGCGCGGCCAGCATCTCGTAGGTGGCGACGGCTGCGTCCGGGTGGAGGACGGCCTGCGAGGCGGCGAGCACGTAGAGGGCCCGCACGCGCAGCTCGGGCTCCACGCAGCGGGCCACCACCGTCGCCAGCACCCGCTCCACCTCGGCATGGCGGTGTTCCTTGCGCAGGGCCCGCCCCCGGGCGAGCTGGGCTCGGCAGCCGAGTGGCTCCGGGGGCGCCACCCGCAGCGGCTCGAGCAGCCGGAGGGCTTCGGCACTGCGCTGCACGTCCACCAGCGCCTCGGCGCGGTCCACCTGCGCCGTGGGGGTGAGGTACCCGGCCAGCCGCCGTTCCGCCTGCGCGGAAAACACCGAGCGGGGGTGGCGCGTCCAAAGCAGCAGCAACTCGGCGCGCTCCTCCGCGGCATGGTTTTGCTCGCGCGACAGCTCGGCCCGCAACAGCAAGGCCTCGGCGGCCATGTCGCGGCCTGTCGCCGGTGCTGGCGCCCGGGCCAGCGGCGCAAGCACCGCGGCAGCCCCGGGGAGGTCCCCCATCCGCCGTAACACGCGCGCCCTGCCCAGGCGCGCCTCGCTCAGCACCAGCGAGTCCTGGGGAATGCTTTCAAAGAGTCGCCGTGCCGCCGGCAGCTCCCCCAACTCCTCGCGGGCCAGGGCCGCGTTGAGCGCGCAGCGGTCCGCCAGCTGCGGCAGCGCCGCCGCCAGTTGCTCCATGGCTGCCGCCAGCGCGTCCGTGGGCCCCAGCCGGAGGGCGGCCAGCGTCCTGAGGTACTGCACCCCGGGGCCGCCGGCGAGGGCCGCGAGCAACTTCAGGGCCGCCGCCGGCTGGCCCGCGTCCAGGGCCTCGGCCGCCGCCCGTTGCGGTCCGCCCGCCATGGCCGGCAGGAGGCTGGCCAAGGGCGTCAGCGGCGGAGTGGTAGTTTCAGGAAAATGCGGGAAAGCTGGATTGTCCAGCTCCACCACATCCGACGCCAGGGAGGCGTCCAATGGCGCGGGGGCGAAGGTGGCGGGGAGGGCCTGCGCCCCGGCGGCGCCCGAGGCGAGGACGGAGAGAAGTGCGGCGAGCTGCGGCGAAGGTAGAGGCACGGGCGACGGCCAGCAGCATGCAAGAGGGAGCGCACCTTGTCCAAGCCACGGCTTCCCTCTCCCCGGGGAGAGCCTCTGAGAGGAGCAGAGCGCGCACAGCAGCGCTAGACTCAAGAAAAGGCGCCAGGCCTCGCCCAACTCGCATGGACGTCCGCACTCAGACAGCCTTGCTCGCCTCCATCGTGGCCACCGCGCTGGGGCTGTCCATGGTGCTTCGTCCGCACCACGCCCGGGTGGTGACGGCGTACTCGCTCTTCGCCTTCAGCGTGGCCGGCTTCTACCTCTTCACGTTTCTTGAGTCCGTCTGCCTGAGCAACGGCCTTCTCGGCTGGCCGGAGCGCATCAGCCTGGGCGCTCGGTTGCTGGCCGGCGTCCTCGTCCCGAGCGCTGCCCTGGGCTTCTTCCTGGAATTTCTGGGAGGCGGAAGCGCCGGGCGCCGGACGAGCCGCCGGGTGGCGATGCTGAGCGGCATCCTCGGGCTGGGGGTGGCGGTGAGCCCGCTCGCTCGCTCGTGGTGGGGAGGAGGGCTGGTCATCGTGTGGGGCGCCGGCGCCCTCCTCGGCAGCGTCTCGCTGTTGGTGTGGCGCATTCGGCAGAGCGACTCGCGGACGGAGCGCGCCCGGCTGGCGTACCTGGCCATCGGCGCCGCCGCTTCCCTCTTCTTCTCCGGGCTCGACTTGCTGGGCGTCTTCGGCGTCCCCTTCCCCACCCTGGGCCCGGTGGTAACGACGCTGTACCTGTTTTTCCTCGCCCAGACGCTGCTTCGGCTGCGGCTCATGGACCTTCACGAGTTGCTGGGCAAGGTGGCCAGCCAGAGCGTGCTGGCCGTCATGCTGGCGGCAGTCTTCCTGGTGCTGACGGCTTGGGTGAAGGAGCGCCAGTCGCTCTTCGTCTTCAACACCGTGCTGGCGGCCTTCGTCATCGGCATCCTGCTGGAGCCGCTCCGGGCCAAGGTGGACCAGCAGGTGGTGCACCTCTTCTTCCGCGAGCGCAGCGAGCTGCTGGCCAGCCTCAGTGCGCTCCGCGCCCGGTTGGCCAACGTCATCGACGTGGCCGAGGGCGCGGCCATGACGCTCGACGCGCTCAACGAGACCCGCCGCGTCACCCATGCCTCTCTCTACCTGTTGGCCGAGGACCGGCCTGGCTACCGGCTGTTGGACCACCGGGGCCCCGCCCCTGTCCCCTTCCTGGACGCCGCCGGGGCTCGCGGACTTTTGGCCGCCGCCAGCAGTGGTGAGAAGGCCCTGTTGCTGGAAAACCTCGAGCGGCGCATCGACGAGATGCGCCAGCGCGTCCC
This sequence comes from Myxococcaceae bacterium, assembly GCA_052147975.1. Taxonomy (GTDB): domain Bacteria; phylum Myxococcota; class Myxococcia; order Myxococcales; family Myxococcaceae; genus JADGRA01. The sequence goes on along the minus strand of JBKQJL010000163.1, from coordinate 19,615 downwards.
GGAGGGTCGGCGCGGCCGTGAGGAGCTGCGCCGGATGATGGACACGCGGACCGCGCTCGGCCTGATGAAGGCAGGCATCAGCGTGCCGCTGTCCGGAAACGACCGCGTCATCGGCTTTCTCAACCTCCTCGACGAGCGCGTGCCAGAGGCGTACGCCTCGGACGAGATTGCCATGGTTCTAGACGTGGCCGAGCGGCTGGCCACGGTGGTGGAAAACAGCAAGCTGTACGAGAGGATGCGCGAGCGCGACCGCCTGGCCGCCCTGGGCGAGATGGCGGCCGGCCTAGCGCACGAAATCCGCAACCCGCTCGGCGCCATCAAAGGCGCCGCGCAGTGCCTCAGCCCTCGGGAGCGCACCGGCGAGGACGCCGAGTTTCTCCAAGTCATCGTCGAGGAGGTGAACCGGCTCAACGGGGTGGTGAGCGAGTTCCTCGACTACGCGAGGCCCATGAAACAAAATTTCGGGCCCACCGACATCAACCAAGTCGTCGCCCGGACCATCAAACTGCTGCAAAACGAGGTGCCGGCCCACCTCACGCTGGACGTGCAGCTGCGGGAAGAGCTCCCGTTGGTGGATGCCGACGCAGAGCAGCTCAAGCAAGTCCTGCTCAACCTCGTGCAGAATGCCATTCAAGCAATGGGAGACCGGCCCGGGCGCATCCGGGTGCAAACCTCTGGGCCGGAGCGCTTCCAGGACCTGCGGGGCGGGCAGGAATTCGTCGAAGTCGAGGTGGTGGACGAAGGCCCGGGCATCCCGAGCGACCAGCAACCCCACATTTTCGTGCCCTTCTACACCACCAAACAGACGGGGACTGGCCTCGGCCTGGCCATCTGCCAGCGCATCGTCAAGAGCCACGGAGGCACCATCTCCGTGCAGAGTCGCGCCGGCGAAGGCTCGGCCTTCTTGGTGCGTCTGCCGGCCATTGCCCCAGAGCGCGCCGCCGAGCGCCCGGCCGAGGCGACGCCAGCCCCCGGTGAGGTGCAGCTCCCCCGCGTCCGACGCGCTCGGACTCGTCGTCAAAACTCCGTCTAGGTCCTCGAAACCCCACGCCTTGCGCCTTGCAAACTTTGCGAGGCAAAAACTTGCGGCAGCCCTCGAGCGACCCTCCACCCGACGTCTAAGGTACTGAAGACACTAGGGAAACGCCGGGACCGCCATGGCTTGGCGCTTGCTCAAGCCCCCGCTTGGCTCCCTATGCACAAGCTCAAAGGCCCTCTCGCCGCTCTTGTCCAACTGCTGCTGGTATTCGTGCTCGCCGCGGGACCGGTTCCCCTCGGCATCCCGCGCGCCGAGGCCCAGGCGCTGCCCACGGACACCCCAGGCATCAACTCGTTCTACCCGCCGTACCTCTTCATCATCTTCGACACGTCTCAGTCGATGGGGTACTTCCCGGGCGATTTGAACGGGTACCCCGGGTACCTGACGCAGGATTGGGACCCGACCACCATGACGGTCATTCCCAATGACCCGAACTGCCAGAGCAAGTTCTGCCTCGGAAAGCGCGCCCTCTATGTCGCCCTGCCGCAGTACTCCTCGCGCATCAACATGGGGCTCGGCACCTACAACCAGTACTACGAGACGGCTGCCAACCCGCCCAACTACGAAACCACCTGCACCTACGACGAGATTGCCTACAACAACAGCACCTGGGGCCTCTCCAAGACACTCTTCACCGCGGACCCGAGCTTAATTGGGGACCCGGCTCCCAACAGCAACGTCATTCCTGGAAGCCCCTTCACCTGTACCCCGTCGAATTCCACGACCTCGCACACCTGCGAGCGGCATGCGGTGGGCAATGCCAACGCCTACACCATCACCACCAACCAGCTCGGCAGCCCGACGCCCTATGGCGCCGGCTCGACCATGACGTCGAACGGCCTCACCTACACCTACGAGACCAAGAGCAGCACGACGGTCACCAACCCCTTGGCCACCAGCGGCTTCGGGGCAACCTGTCCAGCCTCCGTCACCGGCTACACCGGCGGCCTCTTTGGCTGCACGGCCACCAACCCGTGCGACCTCAACGGCGGGACCACCACCCAGGTGGTCACCCCGGCAGTGAGAATTTACCCGGCCAGCCAGGGCGCGAGCGTGGTGTTTGGCGGAAACACGTACACCGAGAACGCCAACCAGCCGGCCTCCCCCACCTTCACGACGAGCTGCGGGCTTGGACTCACTGGCTATACGGGCACCGGCGCTGCCTGCAACAACGTCATCGGCGGCTGCACGCTGACATCGGCCGCTCCGGTCACCGTCGACAACTCGAGCTCGGCCACTGTGTACTACAACGCCAACAGCCCAGGGTCGGGCTGGGTGGTGACCGGCACCAGCGCCCAGCAATTCGAATATGAGCTGACCCAGCTCGGCCAAACCTGTCCACCGGTGGGGACGGTCATCAGCTCGACGGTGGGGCCGACCGCGTGGCGGTACATTGGGTCGGGAAACCTGGCCAACGACCCGAACTGGCAGACCGACCCGGGCTGCGGCACCACCAATCAGAATAGCTGCGTGTGGACCATGGTGAGCGACGTCGTCGTCAACGCCGAGAACCCGCGGCAGTACTGCCTCTTCCAGCGCACCAACACCACCTGGGAGACGACGACCACAACCTGCACCTACACGGCGAAGCAGTATTCCTATACCTATGACCCGCCGCCGGTGCCCACCTGCAGCCTGAAGAAGTGGACCGTCACCTTCTCCCGGCCGAGCTACCAGTACACCTTCCTCCTCAACAACGGCGACCTGGTGGGTGCAACCACCTACAACTTCGTCGGTAACAACGATGCCACGGGTCTGCCGACGCCGGTCACCTACACCAATGGGGCCTTCAGCAATGGCGACTGCCCCAACCTCATTGCCAACAGCTCGACGTACCCGGCGTGCAACAACGGCATTCTCTGCAAGCTGAGCTGGACCAGCAGCACCACCATTGCCGGCGTCACCTACCCGCACGGCCGCTGGAGCCAAGCCGGCGCCGGGCCCTTCCCCATCGTCAGCCCCACCACCATCTACCCGACCGACACCGGGGAGAGTGGCGCCAACATCGCCAACCTCGACACCGCGGCCTGGCCGCCGAATCCGATGTTGTACGGCACCAACTGGCTCTTGGGCAGCGGACATGGGCTGCTCTACAAGTCCAACCTGTACGCCAGCATTTACAACCCCACCCACACCAACCCGCCCCCCACGCAGACCAGCTGCTCGACGTGCAGCTTCACCTATTCCTACTTGCCGCCGCCGTACCTGCAGACGGGCGACGTCATCACCACCACCACCATTCCTTGGGTGGACGCCACCACCCTGGCCGGAAACCCGACGTCCAACGCGAACCTGCCCCCCATGCCGCCCAACCGGACGGACGGCTGGAGCCGGGAGTCCAACGGCACGCCAGCGGTCAGCTGGCAGCCCATCGCGCCGAACAACGCCACGCTGGGCGCCACTCCGGCCAACAACGCCGTCCTGCTGCAGATGCTCTCCAAGTACTACCCCCCGGGAACAGCCAGTGGCTACGGTCCCACCGCTGGAAACCCGTACGGCCTCCGTCGACCGGCGTATGGCGACTACACGCCCTTGACGGGCACCATGATGGCCATCCAGCAGTACATGCAGACCATCATCAACGCCGACCCCTATGCCGGCTGCCGCGGCTACTACGTGCTGCTGTTGACGGACGGCGAAGAGCAACCCGCCAACCTCGGCCTCAACCCGGTGGCTCCGGTGCAAGCCATGCGCAGCCCGGCCAACGGTGGAACCATGGTGACGTCGAGCGGCGTCCCGGTGGACATCAAGACCTTCGTCATCGGCTTCGGCCTCACCTCGACGCAGCTCGATGCCATGGCCCAAGCGGGCGGAACGTCGGTGGGACCCGACGGCGTCACCTACAGTCCGACCGGCACCGCCTTCCAAGCCGTCAACTACGAGCTGCTGTTGGATTCGCTCGCTGCAGCCTTTGGAAACATTTTGTCCGGCTATTTCACCCGCTCGCAGCCGGTGGCCAACTCGGTGGGGGACGAGGTCTACATCGGCTACCTCAAGCTGTTGAGCAACGGCCGCGAATGGCAGGGGTACCTGGACGCCGTCAACCCGTCCGTCCCGGGAGGCACTGGCACCTACCCGAGCCCCGCTTCGGCGCTGTTCTGGCAGTACAGCACGTCCATCAACACCCAGGCCTCCCGGACGCTGTACACCCCGCTCGGGAACCCCTCGGTGGCTGGCCCGCTGGCTTTCTTCGACTACCCCGGCTCGGGCTGGAACACCAACACCGCGGCGAACCAGACGACGCTCGAGAACCTGATGGACGCGGCCAGCCCGGCCACGGCGCTGCAGACCATCGAATTCTTACTCAACGTCGGCGTTCCCCAGGGCAACTTCCAGTACTTCTCCGACAACGTCACGCCCAAGTTGAGCCGCGCCTCGGACATCTACCACTCGGTGCCGGCCATCGTGGACACCGCCTCGCAGAGCCAGAACTGGCCGGCGGCCAGCGAATCCATTGCCTACAAGGCCTTCACCACCAACAACGCCAGCCGAGCCCGCAACATCTTCATCGGCGCCAATGACGGCATGCTGCACGCCATCACCGACGCCAAAAATTCGACGGGCGGCGTCGAGCGTTGGGGGTATGTCCCTCAATACCTCCTGCCCAACCTGCCGGGGATGCTTAACGGGCACGTCTTCGGCGTCGACGGCAGCATGGGCATCGCGGACGTGTGCTTCGGCGCCGGGTGTACCGACCCAGACGGCAGCGGCTGGACGACGCTCTTGGTCGGCTCGCTCCGCCAGGGCGGCAATGCACTCTTCGCGCTGGACGTCACCAATCCCACCACTCCCAAGCACCTCTGGCAGGACGCCTCCTCCACTCCCGGTTCCATGCCACGCTTGGGCATGACCTACAGCGCTCCCGTCATTGGCCGGACGGCGCCGACCGGTCTCGGCCCGACCTGGTCGGTCTTCGTGGGCGGCGGCGTCGGGACGGGCGCCGATAACCCCAGTGACCCGTACGGCAACGCCATGTTCGTCCTCAACGCTCAATTCGGGACGGTGCTCAACGACGGCATCACCAACGCGCGCTTCTACGTGCCGGACGACCCACTCGACCCAGCGAAGAACAACGTGGCCGCACGGCCCACGCTCTACCGCCCCAGTGACGGCTCGATGGTGGACCGCGTCTTCTTTGACGACACCGAGGGCAAAATCTGGCGGATGCAGGTGAGCAGCGCGAGCATCGCCAACTGGACACCGGGCGCCACGCCCTTCTTCGACCCGGCCTCCGCCAGCGCGTCTTGCCAAGTCAACGCGCTGGGCGCCGTCACGCCACTCCTCAACGCTGTCACTGGCGTTCCGGTGACCACCGCCCCGCTCACCCTTCCACTGGCCCGGCCACGCCCCATCATCTACAACCGGCCCTCGGTGGGCCTGGACGCCTCGGGCAACGTCATCGTCTACGTGGGAACGGGGGATAGCGAAAACCCGAACAATTCGCCCACCCAGGACTACTTCTACGCCGTCACCGACTTGGACAACGGCACCTGCGGTCAGCCGCTCTTCATCCTGCAGTTCGCGCCCAACGAGAAGGTCCTGTCGACACCAGCTTTCGTCGGCAACAACGTCATCATCACCACCTACCTCCCGCCGGCCACCGGCATCGCCGCCTGCAACGACGCGGGCCAGGGCTACATCTACTCGTTCGACGCCTTCTCGGGCCTACCGATGGCGACCTTGCTCGACCCCATCACCAACACCTACGTCTCGCGGGTGCTGTTGCAGGTGAAGGACCAGAACGGCAACCTGCAGTCCAACCTGGGCATCCCCACCTCGCCCATCGTCGTCACCCAGAACGGCGTTCAGTCCATCATGGTGGGAACCGAGGTCAGCGGCAGCAACATGAATAAGTTCTCCACCAACGTGCCTCCCGTTCCCTTCAAGATGCAGGGCTGGCAGCGAATCCGGTGAGCTTGCTTGCCGCCAACAGGAGGGGCTTCACCCTCGTCGAGGCGATGGTGGTGCTGGCCATCGCCGCCGTCCTGGCGGCCCTCGCCAGCTCTTCGCTGGTGGGACTGCGCAGGCAGTCCCAGGCCAGCGGCGAGGCCCGCCTCGTCGTCTACCGACTGCAGACGGCGCGAACGCTGGCCGTGTCCCAGGGGTGGCCCCAGGGCTACTACTTCGCCGGGCCCAATGACGGAAACCCCTTCCTCGGCAATGGCACTCCCTGGTGCTTTTTCGCTGGCTGCGGCTTTGCCTTTAAAGCCACCTCCTCGACGGCGCCAGCAACCTATACCGCCGGGCTGGGGCAGGAGGAGCAGCCCATCGACACCCTGCCATACATTTCCAATGGAGGAGGCAACTACGCCCCGGTGCTCTCGGTGACCGCCTTCAACGTCGGGGCGACGTCCTTCACCGTCGGCTTTGACTTGAACGGCCTTCCCAACATCAACCCCGCCCCCAACCCCATGGCATGGCCCATCTGCCTCTCTGTGCAGAACGTCAGCGACGCCACCACGCAGCGTTGGGTCATCGTCTTCTCCGATGGCACGACGCGCATCCAGCAAGTCAATGAAACCTACTGCCCCTAAAGGCCGCGCGCGCGGCTTCACGCTGCTCGAAGCCCTCATCGCGGGGGCCATCTTCTTCGTGGCGCTGGTCGGCACGACCTTGCTCGCCACCAGCGCGCAGGTCAACGCCGCCCGCAGCATGACGTTCGCGCAAGGCTCGCGCGTCGCCACTCAGGAAATGGAGAAGTGGGCCATGCTCGGCTACACCGGCATCGGGGCCTACTTCGACGGCGGCGTCATTCCCAACATTCCGGCCTACTACGTCAACGAGCAACCGGACGGTGGCGGCCGCAGTTACATGGTGCAGGTGCAGCTCATCAACAGCCGGGGCGCACCGACGGGAAACTTCGACAGTGGCATCCCCATCCCGGCGCTGGGCAGCGCGGGCGTGGACGTGCCGTCCTACTTCATCCTGGTCAACGTCAGCTGGACCCAGCCCAATGGCACCTTTCAGCCGGTCATCTCCCAAGGCACTTATGTCAGCCCCCCGCCCGGCACCTAACTCCACCCGCGGCTTTACCCTCATCGAGTTGCTCGTCGCGAGCGCGGTGGGTGGCGTCATCCTGTTCGCCGCGCTGGCCGCCTTCGACTTGCAGCGGCAGTTCTCGCGCAACACCGAGCAGCTGCTCGGCGCGGAATCCTCGGCCAACCTCGCGCTCACCATGATGCAACGCGATTTGGAGAACGCCGGCTATCGCTTTCACGGCGGCCCCTCCGACGCCGGAGGCTACACCTGGGCGGCGGTGGTCCGGCCCTTCGACAGCCTCGGCACCAACATTCTGCAGCTGAAGAACGACCCGGCTGGCGCCACCGTTGTCTTGCCGGTGGGCGCCAACAACCCCGGCTTCGTCCCCCAGACGGATGCCTTCGAGGTGCTGAGCGGCTCCATCTCGAATGCGCCCAACCGGCTGGGCTCGCAAGTCCAGGGCATTGCAGGTTCGGGCAATATTATTACCGTCAACGTCTCCCCGGACCCCTTCAATCCCGGGGAAATTACCGCGGCCAGCACCGCCGACGGGCCGCTCATCATGTTCTGGACGCCCGGACTGCATTGCATGGGGCGGGTGACGAGCTACGTGTCCACTTCGTTGAATGTGGCCAAAATCACGGTGAATACAGTCGACCAGGACCTTGCCAACTCCAGCGTTGCTTGGGGGCCGGGATGCCCCCTTCCCCAGCAACGGGCCGAGCTGATGGGGATTCGCCGTCGCTATCTCGTTTACCAAACCGTCGCCGTGGCTGGAGCGCCAGCGCAGGTGGGGCTGTACCTGCAGACCAACAACTGTGACCCCTTCACCTATGACGCGGGCACCTCTTGCTCGGCAACACTGGGTCAACCGCGGATGGTCTCGGACGGCATCACCGACATGCAGATTGCCTGGCATGTGCCGTCGGGCATGGCCGATGGCGGTACGGTGGCCGGGTGGTGCCAGAGTTCGCTGGCCAACCCAACGTGCGGATTCGACCAGCCAGGCGTCTGGAACTCACCGCTCTCGGCCAGCATTTACGGCGCGCAGATTTTCATCGCGTCGCAGGGCCCCGAGCCCTACAGCCGCGCCGGGATTGGCATCCCGCAAATGCTCAACCGGCCACCACAGAATGGCGACAACATTGTCCGCACGGTGATGCAGACCTCGGTGGAGTTCCGCAACCAGGTGACACCATGAGCTCCCACAGGAAAGAGCGCGGGTACGTCCTCCTCATCGTCTTGGCGGCCATTGCAGTCCTCTCGGTGCTGGCGGCCTTCGTGCACTCCCAGACTGAAAACCAGCTGGTCTTGACGTCGACGCTCAAGGCCCAGTCGGTTGCTTCCTCGCGGGCCACCCTCGCTGCCGAGGCCTACCTGGCCAAGTACCAGGCCAACTACCCGAGCAGCACCCTCGCTCTTCTACCCAGCTTCGACTCTTACGCCGATGCGGTGGACGCCGGGGTTGGAGCGACGCTCCCCGACGCGCTCACCGACTACTCGCCGACGTACGGCACGCCCGCGCTGACGCTCAACTTGGCCGCCGGGGGCGGCGCCCAGTACTGCGTGGATGTGTGGCTGTTGAATCGCGGCACCAACGTCACGCCCTGGACGGTGCTCGAGGTCTTCGGCTACTACGGCTTCCGGCAGAGCGGTGCACTCACCACCTGCCTCGGCTTGGCCAACTCCGGGACGGTGGTGGTCTCTCAACTGGAAGTCCAGCTCGAGGAAGACACCACCCCCGGAAACTCGCCCGGCGGACCAGGTCCAGGCGGCGGCACCGGCTCGGCAGGCGGGTACTGAGCGCCGCTCCGGCCGTGCTACACCTGCCAGCCACCAATGGCTGAGACGCTGCTCGACGTTCACGCGCTGCCCAAACACGAGGCGTACGCCGCGCTGGACGCCCAAGGGCGCGCCGTCCTGGAGGGTGTCAGCGACGCTGTGGCCGCTATGGCCACCTTCAGCGCGCTGCTCCACCACGGCCTGGGCCACCTCTGGACGGGCTTCTACCGAGTGAGTGTCCCCGGTCGCTTCCTGCGCGTCGGCCCCTACCAAGGAACGCTTGGCTGCCTGGAGATAGCCTTCGGGAACGGCGTGTGCGGGACGGCTGCCGCCTCGGGACGGACGGTGGTGGTACCGGACGTCGAGAAATTCCCAGGGCACATCAGCTGCGATGCACGTTCCCGTTCTGAAATTGTGGTGCCGGTCTTCGACCGGCAGCGCACGCTGTTGGCCGTCCTCGACATCGACTCGGCACTTCCCGACGCCTTCGACGCCGAGGACCAGAGGGGCCTGGAGAGAATGATGCGGTGGTTTGAGCAGGTGGAGCTTCAGCGCGCCTGAGCCATCCGGTCGCGGATGGTGGCCTCCAGCCCGCGCACCACGTCGGACAGCGGTAAGGCCGTCGAGTCCACTCGTACCGCATCCTCGGCTGGCTTGAGCGGGGCGATGGCGCGGCTCGCGTCGTCGTGGTCGCGCTGGGTTTGCTCGCCAAGCACCGCCTCGAGGGTGCTCTCGGTCCCCCGCTGGAAGAGCTCCTCGAAACGTCGTCGGGCACGCACCACCGGGGAGGCCTCGAGAAAAAACTTCGCGTCGGCGTCGGGGAAGACCACCGTCCCGATGTCCCGGCCTTCGAGAATGGCGCCCTGGGCGGCGTCCAGCGCCAGGCGGCGCTGCAGCTGCAGCAGCCCTTCGCGCACCACTGCCCGGCTTGACACCGCCGAGGCCGCCATCGACACGGCGGGCTTCCGAATCTCCTCCGACACGTCGCGTCCGTCGAGGAAGACGTGGTTCTCGCCCTCCACCATCCGGAAGGCGATGTGGATGCCCTTGAGCAGCACGCCCAGCCGCGCGTCGTCGTCGAGGGCGACGCCCTGCTCGGACGCTTGGAGGGCCACGCACCGGTAGATGGCGCCGGTGTCCACCAGGGCGAAGCCGAGGCGGCGGGCCAGAAGGCGCGAGACGGTGCTCTTGCCGGCCCCGGCCGGTCCGTCGATGGCGACGATGAAGGGGCGGCGGCTCATTCCCGTAGCACCGCCCGCAGCGCGCTCAGCATCCGAGCATTCCACTCCGGAAGCCCAATGGAGATGCGCAAGGCTTGGGGAAAGCCATAGCCGGGCACCGGCCGGACAATGACGCCTTTGGCCAGGAGCGCTTCGGCCACCGGCCCCGCTGGCCGCCCCAAGTCGACGAAGACGAAGTTGCCGTGGCTCTCGGGCACAGCCAAGCCCAGCGAGAGTAGCTCCCCCCGGACACGCCCAAGCTCTTTCAGGTTGAGGGCGCGGGTGCGCCGGACGTGCTCCACGTCGGCCAGCGCCGCCACCCCGGCCGCCTGGGCGAGACTCGTCACGTTGAAGGGCATCCGGGTGCGGTGCAGGTAACCCACCAGCTCAGCTCGCATGACGCCGTAGCCGAGCCGGACCCCGGCCAGCCCGTGCACCTTGCTAAAGGTGCGCAGCACCACCAAGTTGGGCCAGCGTTGAAGGTAGTCCAGCCCGTTGGGGTATTCGCTCCAGTCCACGAATTCGAAGTACGCCTCGTCGAGAATCACCAGGCAGTCTTCCGGCAGCCGCGGAAGAAACGCTTCGAGCTCGGCTTTGCCAAATGCCGTTCCCGTCGGGTTGTCGGGATTGGCCAGGAAGACCATGCGGGTCGAGGCCGAGAGGGCCTGGGCCATGGCTGGTAAGTCGTAGCGAAAGCCGGGCGCCATGGGAATTTCCCGGAAGCGCCGGCCATGCGCCTGCAAGGACACCTTGTACATGAGAAAGCTGCCCCGACAGAGGAGGGCCTCGTCGTCATGCGCCGTGAAGGTGCGGATGAGCAGCTCGATGACTTCGTTGGAGCCACTGCCGACGAAGACTTGTTCTGGCTTCACCCTGAGCGACCGGGCGATGGCCTGGGTCAGCTCGCGACTGGTGCCCTCCGGATAGAGGTGGGTCTCGGCGGCGGCGCGCCGCATTGCTTCCACCGCCTTGGGCGAGGGGCCGAGGGGGTTCTCGTTGGAGGCGAGCTTCACCATGTCCGGCAGCCCAGTCTCCAACCGGGCGTCGGCCGCAGGTTTGCCCGGGACGTAGGGCTTGAGGCTCTCGACGTAGGGCTCAACGAGCGGTCGCATGGGAGTTTTGCGCTTTTCCTTGTTGTCTTGCAGGGACGGAGTGCCGCGGCGTCAGCGCTTCCCGAAGACGCCCAGCGCCCGGAACTTGGCGTAGCGGTCTTCGACCAGCGCCTCGGGGGAAAGCAAGCGCAGGGCAGCCAGGTGCTTGCGCAGGACCCGGCCCAGGTTCTCCGCCGTTTCGCTCGGGTTGCGATGGGCCCCGCCGGCGGGCTCGGGCACGAGCTCGTCCACCACCTTCATCTGGTACAGGTCGCGCGCGGTAAGCCGCAATGAGTCCGCAGCCTTTTCCGCCTTGCTGGTGTCGCGGTAGAGAATGGTGGAGCACGACTCGGGGCTGATGACGGAGTAGATGCTGTTTTCCAGCATCAGCACGCGGTTGGCCACCGCAATGGCCAGGGCGCCACCGGAGCCGCCCTCGCCGATGACGGTGCTGATGATGGGGACGCTGAGGCCCGCCATGGCCTCGAGGTTGACGGCGATGGCCTCGGCCTGGCCTCGCTCCTCCGCACCGATGCCGGGGTAGGCACCGGGCGTGTCGACGAAGGTGAGCACCGGCTTTTTGAAGCGCTCGGCCAGCCGCATCAGTCGGAGTGCCTTCCGGTAGCCTTCCGGCCGAGGCATGCCGAAGTTGCGCAGCATGTTTTCCTTGGTGTTGCGGCCCTTCTGGTGCCCCAGCACCAGCACCGTTTCTCCGTCGAGCCGAGCCCAGCCGCCGACGATGGAGGCGTCCTCGCCAAAGTGTCTGTCGCCGGCCAGCTCGAAGAAGTCCGTGAAGAGCAGCTCCACGTAGTCGAGAAAATAGGGCCTGGCCGGGTGGCGCGAGAGCTGGGTCACCTGCCAGCGAGTCAGGTCGGAAAAAATCTCCGACTGCAGCCGCCGCGCCTTCTTCTCCAGCCGCGAAATCTCCTGGCCGAAGTCGGACGCTCCGGCTCCAGACAGCGTCTTCAGCTCCTCGATTTTCCGCTCCAAGTCGAGCAGCGGGCGCTCGAAGTCGAGCGCGTACGAGGGCAGCTGCGCCATCCTCAAGCGGCTCGCGGTTTCACCTGGGTGGCGGACAGCGCATACCAGGCGGTGCGAAAGGACTTCAGCTCGCGCAAGCCTGCCGGGTGGCGGCCGAGGGCCGGGGCCACGGTAATGGGTAACCCAATGGTTTTCTCGAGCGCCTTGGCCACATCCAGCTCCAGCCGGCGTCGGTTTTCACAGATGGAGCAGGTGGACCGGGGCAGGACGCGGTTCACCAGCACGCGCTCCACCGCCAGCCGACGGCCCTTGAGCTCTTCCACCAGCCGCTCGGTGCGAGCAGCGGCCAGCTCCTCGCCCCGCGTCACCACCACGAAGCGCGCCTCGGCTGGATTGACCAGCGCATCCTCGAAACGCTTGACGTGCTTCAGCAGCGCGGCAACCTCGTCGGCCAACTCGCCCAAGCCCTTGGCGCGGTACTTCACCAGCACCGCCAGCAGCGTCGTCAGCCACGGACGGGCCATGGCCGGCAAGTCCACCAGGCGGACGGCGACCGCCGCCGGTCCCGGGTCGACGACAATTCGCTTGAAACGCTCCTGGACGAGCGCGTCGGTGAGCACGCTGAAGGCGGCCAAGTCCTCGAGCCCCGCCGGCGCGAGGTCCAGCAGGTTGCGCAGCACTTCACGGTCGGGGGCGTCTTGCTTGCCAAACGCCTCGAAGGCCCGTTCCGCCCGCTCACGCCAGCGCTTGCGCAGGCCAGTAAACCAGCCGGCTACGTCCAGCTCGCGCGCGTAGAGGCCCTTGGTGCCTTTGACTTGCGTCTCGGTGTCGGTGAGGCGGCTCTGCAGCACGTCGGACAGGGAGTGCGCCGGGTCGACGCTGATGAGCAGCACCGGCCCCTCTTTCTCGGTGAGGGTGACCGCGGCGGCGGCGGCACAGGAGGATTTGCCCACGCCGCCCTGGCCGACGAAGAAAATGAGTCGGGTGGGAGGCAGCGGGGGGGCAGCGATGGGGGGCATCGACGGGGCTCGCACCAAGGCCGGCGGTCCCTCGGCGGCGCTGAATTCGAGGGCCTTGGTCTCCTTGTGCGAGGCCCACTCCTTGCCGAAGCTCCGCAGCTCGTCCTGATTGCGGGGGGGCTCCTCGCGCCGGCCAATGAGGTAGACGGGGAGGGTTTTGTCCAGGGACTGGTACTTACGGACATGAGGGGCTTGCAGCCCCCGACGGCCCTGGCACGCCGGGCATCCACCCTTCTGCTCGACGCCGTTGACGACAATTTCAGCGAGCGGAAGCCCGCGCTCACGCACCTGGGTGAAGAAGAAGCGAGTCTGCGCCTCCACCACCGGCTCGGCGAGGGTCACCAGGTGCAGTGCGGTGCGGGTGGGGTCCCGCATCAACGCGGTGAAGCGCTCCAATTCCGCGACCAGCGTGTCCAGCGGGCCCTCCGGCGTGGCCAGCGGCTCCTTCTTGGCCATCCGGGCGACGGGCTTTTCACCACGGGCGAGCTGGATGGCGCGCCGCAGCACGGCCGCCAAGTCGAAAACGCGCAGGAACATGCTGGTCGAGGCGCCGTCCACCACCACCCGGTCCACGGCGTGCGTCTCGAGCAGGCTGGCCAAGTGGAGCATGCCCAGCAAGGGCTCCAGCCCTGGGGTGACTTCGCCCACCACTCGCCCCAAGTCTTCCTCGCTGAGCAGCAGGCCCTTGGGCGCGGCAGCGGTCAGCAGGGCGTGAATCGCCTCAAGCCGCGGTTGCACCAGGCCTGGGTCAAAGACTTGGGCCGACAGCCCAGCCGTCTCCACCTTCCCGGTGAGGAGGCGAGTGGGCCGTCCTGTCAGCTTTCGCTTCCAGAGGTCCGAAAGGCCCTGGCTGGCCTCCATCGAGGCCAGCAACACAGACTCCTTGGGAGCGTTTTCGGCTAGGGTGAGCGCGAACGCTGAGGCTAGGGTGCTTTTTCCAACGCCCCCTTTTCCTCCAAACAAGTGCAGCACAGGTGCTTCGCTCATGAAGTGTCGACGCCCTTCCTGAAACCAGCTCTCGGCGCCTCGACGCTTGAGCCACACCGGGGCGCGCCGTCTTCAACCGGCAAACTGCCAACCCGGCACCGTGAAGCTGACCCAAGCCGAAGCGAGCCATTATTCTCCGCCCGTACCCAAAAAGTCAAGGCATGGCGGTACGTTGGCCGGCGCTTTACCCCGGCGCGGACGCCTCGACGGCAGGGCCGAGGGCCTGCTCGAGGCTGACCAGCTCAATGCCGAGCCTAGCCGCCACGTCAAAAATACGCGGGTCCCGGTAAAACTCCCGGTACACAATCCGGACGATGCCGGCGTTGGCTACCAGCTTGAAGCACGGCCAGCAGGGGCTAGCGGTGGTGTACAGGGAGCTGCCCTCAATCCGGACCCCGGTGCGGGCCGCCTGAAGGACGGAATTGGCCTCGGCGTGGACGGTGGCCACGCAGTGGCCATTCTCCATGAGGTGACCGACCTCGTCGCAGTGCGGCATCCCGCGGATGGAGCCGTTGTAGCCGGTGGACAGAATAATTCGGTCGCGCACCAGCACCGCGCCCACGTGCTTGCGGTCGCAGGTGGCGCGGCTGGCCACCTGGCGGGCAATTTCCATGAAGTATTCGTCCCAGGACGTGCGGGGGCTCATGCTCGTGTCCTCCCTCATAACTGTCACGGCGGACTGACGCTTGGGCGAGCCTACTGGGCGTAGCGCTTGCGGGTGAGGAAGAGGATGGCCTCCTTGGCGCAGGCGTCGCAGTACCCGAAGCGGTCCCGCATCGCCCCCAGCGTCGCATCCACCGCCTGCAGCTCACGGGTGCTGAGCGCCGCCCGCTCATCCGACAGGGCGCGCAGCAGGTTCTCGCTGTTGCGGCTCAGCGCCTTCTTGCGCTCCTCGAAAAAGTAGGCCCGCAGCCGTCGGAAGAGGTCCGGAAAAATGCGCGGGTAGGCCATCGGTCCCTCGGGATTCTCCAACTTGTGGGCGCCGACCTGCGCAATGAGGCCCCGGCGAAACTCGCCCGAATCGTCCCCCCGCGGCATGACGATGGACTCCATCTCCGCCATGCGCTTCTCGTCCGGACGCTCCATGTCGCCGGTGATGCGGTTGCGCATCTTCTCGTTTTTCACCCAGTGGCTCACGTGCTGGATGTAGCGCTCGAAGAGGTCGACGTACTGGCCCTCGGAGATGAGCCCCATCGAGTCGCGCACCTCGGCGTCGACCGCCTCGAGGTATTCGAGCTCGACGGCCCGGACAAACTCCTCATGGTCATGGTACCCCTCGACCACCTCCTCCTGGAGGAATTCGTAGACGCTCTTGTCCTGGCACAGGGCAGTGAGCTCATCGAGGACCGCCAGTGCGCTCAAGCAACGGTACTCGGGATTCTGGGCGGCATTGAAGAGTGCCGTTTTTATCTCGCGGGCGCTGGCGCCCGTTCGCCCCTCGTACTGCGGGTAAGCCTCCGACTCCTCATAGAGCGCCGCCAGCTGCTGTCGTAGCTCCTTGGCCTGAGAGAGGCTGAGCCGGTCGGGGGGCGTCCCGTCCTGGTACAGGTGCAGCTTCTCCACCGGGGTCAGCTGGTCAATGAGCTCGCGGACACCTTCCGGGTAGTGCTCGACCACCGGTTTTTTGAGCCGGGTGAGGACGGCCCACATCGCGGCGACCGCGGTGGCGTGCGGGGCGACGTGCTTGCCCACGGTGAGGGGTGTCAATTGGGCGTCGTAGACCTCCTGCTCCACCTTCCAGCGGCGCAAATACGGCACGCGCACCAACTTGATGCGGCCCTTGAAGGAGGCGAAGTCCGGGAGCTCCTTGAAGGCGGTGAGGTGCTTCTCGTTGCTCGAGGCGAGCAGCACCTCGTCCAGTTGGAGGACGAAGTGCTCCATCGGCACCTCGCCGGTTTCGCTGAAGCCCAAGAGGTACTTGAAGGCCTCGAGCGGGCGTTTGAGCAGGTCGGCGTATTCGATGAGACCCCGGTTGGCATTCACCAGGGGACCTTGGGGCTCGAACAGGACGACGTTGTGCAGCGTGGCCGGCAGGTGCGTCTGGCTGCGGTCGGCGGTCACCTGGTGATAGCTCGCGTCGGCCGACAGCTGCGGCTCCACCGTCACCGCTCCCACCAGGTAGTGCCTCGAAAGGTAGAAGCGCTCGACTTGGACGTGGCGAAGCACTTTGAAGTAGTCGCCGCCACTGGCGGCGAGGAGCGCGCCATACACCCGGCGACACTTGTGGCAGAGCTCCCCCTCCAGCACATACTCGGACAGCAGCAAGTCGCTCTTGCCGTCGGCTCCGGATTGAAGCGCTTGCTCCAGGAGCCGCCGGCGCTCCGGCCTGGGAAGGAGGAAGAGAGGGTGGTCGCGTAGCTCGCACGCCATGCGCACGTCCACCTGCTCCGAGTCCAGGTGGGCCCAGGAGGCGAGGTCCCCAGTGTCCCCAGGCCGCTCCCCGAAACCAATGTTGCCTTTGACCAGTTTGTCGCTGGGAAAAACCCAGGCCAGCCGGTAGAGGGCGCCGTCCGGCTCGCGCGAGTAGCGCTCGAGGCCCCGCTTGAGCGCTTCGACCAGGCTCGACTTGGCCGAGCCGTTCGGCCCGTGCAGGAGGATGAGCTTGTTGACGCGGCCGGTGCGCGCGAAGTTACCAACCAGCCGGTAAATGGCGTTTTGCACCTCCTCCTGGCCCGCCACCCTCCCCTGACGTTCACCCTCGGTCAGGTCGAAAATTTTGAAACGTCGGACGTTGCCGGTGGGGTGCGGCAAAACCGCCGAGCCAAAAAAATCCATCGTGTCGCGGAGGTACTGTGCAGCGTTGCGCGCCTGAGACCGCGGGCGCTGCAGCACGAGCTCGATGTACTCCTCATAGGACAGCAGCGTGCGGTTCTGCACGAAGTCGCGGCTGACCTCTTTCCCAACAGACTCGAGGCATTCCTTAGCGTTCACACCTGGTCCCCTGTCCTACCGAGTCCGACAGTCTCGCCTGCGGTACCCCCTACCCGGAAGCCCCGCGCTCCTTTCTTTGGAGGCGACGGTGCGAAACGGGCGGGAGAGGGTTTTTCGGCTAACCTTGCGGGCAGATGGCCGGGCCGACGCTGCTCGCCCCCAACGGAGACTCCTCGGTTCCCCTGATGCAGAAGGACCCCATCATCGGCATCGACCTCGGCACCACGAATTCCTGTGCCGCGGTAGCCAGCGAAGACGGCTCGGTGAAGCTCATCCCTTACAAGGGGGGCGACTACACCGTGCCCTCCATCTTCGCCGTCGACGACAAGGGCAACGAGCTCATCGGCCACGAGGCCAAGCGCCAGTGGCAGCTCAACCCTCGCAACACTGTCTATGGGGCCAAGCGGCTGGTCGGTCGCAGCTACAAGAGCGACGTGGTGGACACCATGCGCAAAGTGGTGGGCTACTCGGTGAAGCCCGGCGACCGGAACGACGTGGTCATCGACGTCGCCCATCGCGAGTACAGCCTGCAAGAGGTGTCGGCGCGCATCCTCAACAAAATCCGCGACGTTGCCTCCAACCATCTGCGGACCCCGGTGAAGCGCGCGGTGGTGACCGTCCCGGCCTACTTCAACGACCGGCAGCGGCAGACGGTCAAGGATGCCGGCAAGCTCATCGACCTGGAAGTGGTCCGCATCATCAACGAGCCCACCGCTGCCGCGCTGGCCTATGGCGTCGGCAAGCATTTACGAGAGACGGTCGTCATCTACGACTTGGGTGGCGGCACCTTCGACGTCAGCATCATCGAGATTCGGGACCGCGTCTTCGAGGTGAAGGCCACCGGCGGCGACATTTTCCTCGGCGGCATCGACTTCGACAACGCTGTCATCCACTACGTGCTCAGTGACTTCGCGGAGAAGACGGGCATCGACCTGTCGGCGGACCCGGTGGCCATGCAGCGGATTAAGGACCTGGCCGAGCGCACCAAGTGCGACCTCTCCACCCGCGAGGAAGCTCCCTTCAACATCCCCTTCATCACCATGACGGCCCAGGGCCAGCCGCTCAACATCGAGCTCAAATTCACCCGCAGTCTCCTGGAGGAGCTCACCAGCTCGCTGGTCGACCGCACATTGCAAATTGTCGCCCGAGTACTGGTGGATTCCGGAGTGTCCACCAAGGCCGTGGACCAGGTGATGCTGGTCGGCGGCCAGACGCGCATGCCGGTGGTGCAGCAGCGGCTCACCCGCTTCTTCGGGAAAGCGCCCTCCAAGGGCGTTCATCCCGACGAGGCGGTCGCCATCGGCGCGGCGCTGTACGCCCACTCGCTCGAGGACGACACCAACCTCAAGCTTCAGCTCCTCGACGTCATCCCGATGGCGATTGGCCTAGAGAAGGCGGGCGGGGCGTTTCACGTCGTCTTCGCCCGCAACGCGGCCATCCCCAACGCCAAGCAGCTGCGGGCCACCACCAGCTTTGACCAGCAAACCGAGCTGGCGGTGCGAATTTTCCAGGGAGACCACGAGCAGGTGACGCACAACGAGCTGCTGGGTGAATTCACCTTCTCCGGCATCCGCCCAGCGCCGGCCGGGGAAGTCCAGGTCGAAATTACCTTCGACGTGAATATTGAGGGGATTCTCACCATGCGCGCCCATGACCCGGCCACCGGTCGCGAAATGAAAACCTCGGTGCGCGTCACCCAGTCCTGAGCGGGGCGTCGCGCCCGCCGGCGCCGTCGCCAGGGGTGAGGCGCTTTCGAAAACCAGCCAGCCTCAGAGAAGGGGGGCAGGCGGCTGGGGAGGGCTGGAAAAGGGAGACTCAGGCGGTCTTCTTTTCCTTCTCCAGCACCAGCTGCGGCGGCTCCCGCCGAGTCACCACCTCGGCGGTGATGCGGCATTCCCGGACGCCTTCCCGGTAGGGGACGTCGTACATGATGTCCAGCATCGCGTCCTCCATGATGGCGCGCAGCCCACGGGCCCCGGAGTTCCGCCGCATCGCCTCGCGCGCGATGGCGCGCAAGGACTCCTTGGTGAAGCTGAGCTTCACCTTCTCCATCTCGAACATTTTCTGGTACTGCTTCATATCACCGAGGGGTTCACCATTGACTTCAAGCTCGTTCGTTTTGGACATCAGAAAGAGCGCGCGTGGATTGCTCTTTTCCTGGACGCAGCCCGAGCAAATGACAGATCGCGTAGACCAAATCGGCCCGATTCATGGTGTAAAAGTGGAAGTCGGTGACGCCATGGTCGACCAGATCGAGCACCTGCTCGGCAGCGACCGCAGCGGCGATCAACTTGCGTGTCGCCGCATCGTCTTCAAGGCCGTCGAAACGCGCAGCGAGCCAGTCAGGGACCGAAGCACCGGCGCGTGCCGCGAAACTTTTAGTTTGCCTGAAATTTTGCACCGGGAGAATGCCCGGCACGATCGGGATGTTGATGCCGGCTGCCTGCACGCGATCGAGGTAGCGGAGATAAAGGCTGTTCTCGAAAAAGAACTGGGTGATCGCGCGCGTCGCACCGGCATCCACTTTGGCCTTGAGCATATCGATGTCGGCGGCGACGCTGGCGCTGTCGGGGTGCTTTTCCGGAT
>JBKQJL010000162.1:0-7700 GCA_052147975.1 Myxococcaceae bacterium | reverse complement strand
CGGCCACTTCGAGGCGCGTGCTGCGGTAGGCGGCCACGCGCGTGAGGCCCGGGGCACGGACAAGGGCGCCGGGCTGGCCTGTGGGAGGCGTCTCGCTGGCCAGTTGGGCGGTGGCCGCCTCGGCCAGGGCCGCCTCCAGCTCCGGCCGGCCCCCCTCGGCCGCGGGCAGCAGCACCTCGTCCGCCGGAAGCAGCCTCGGCGCGAGCTCTCGCCCCAGCGCCGCGCCGGTGCCTCCCTCACACACAAGCTGCACCTGCAGGCCGGCCGCCCGGGCCGCGCGCGCCGTGGCTGCTCCCACCACCGCCACCTTGAGGCGGCGCAGGGCGGCCGTCGTCCCGGCCACCCGCGCCGCCTCGGCGAGGGCCTCGACGCCGGCCGCCGACGCAAACGCCACCCAGCTGAAGCGGCCCAGCGTCTCGGCCGCGGCGCGCAGCCCGCGGGCGTCGCTCGGCGGCTCGAGCTCCAGCATGGGCAAGGCCACCACCTCCGCGCCCTCCTCCTCCAGAAGGAAGCACAACTCCTCGCTTCTGTGCCGCGGGCGGGTGACGAGAATGCGCACTCCTTCTAGACGCGGGCCACTCACTGGGCCCTCGCCTGCAGCGCGGCCAGCAGGCGCTCCGCGCCCCGGCCGAGCAACTCCTCGGCCAGCGAGCGCCCCAGCTGCACCGCCTCGCTGGCCGGGCCCCGGCGCTCGCCCCGAAGCACCTCGGTGCCATCCGGCGCGCCGACAAAGCCCCGCAGCCAGAGGCGCTCCCCCTGCAGCACGGCATAGCCGCCCAACGGGACGCTGCACCCGCCCTCCAGCCGGGCCAGGAAGGCCCGCTCGGCGTCAACGGCGGTGCGGGTGGGCCCATGCTCCAGACTGGCCGCGCGCGCGCTGGTTTCGGCGTCAGCCTGCCGCGCCTCCAGCGCCAGCGCGCCCTGCCCGACGGCAGGCAGGCTGAATTCAGGCGACAGGACCTCGGTGACGCGGTCCTCAAGCCCAAGCCGCACCAGCCCGGCCAGGGCCAGGACAGTCCCGGACAGGCCGAGCTCCTCCACCTTGCGCAGGCGCGTCTGGACGTTTCCGCGCAGCGGCACCACCTCCAAGTCCGGCCGGGCCGCTTTCAATAGGCACGCCCGACGCAGCGACGAGGTGCCCACCTTGGCCCCCCGAGGAAGCGTCAACAGGCCGAGCCCCCGCGGGGACACCCAGGCATCCCGCGGGTCCTCTCGCTTGGGCACTGCCACCAGGGCGAGCCCGGGCGGGAAGGCCGAGGTGACGTCCTTGAGGCTGTGCACGGCGAGGTCCGCTCGGCCCTCGAGCAGTGCCTGCTCCAGCTCCTTGATGAAGAGTCCCTTGCCCCCCACCGCTTGCAGCGGTGCCTCGAGAAAGTTGTCCCCGGCGGTGCTCATCTCCACCAGGGACACCTCCGCGTCGGGGAAGCGGCTGCGCCACAGCCCGGCGACGTGGTTTGCCTGCCAGCGGGCAAGCGGACTCTTCCGCGTGGCAATGCGCAGCCGGCTCACGACTCGTCGCTGCCGGTGCGTCGGGAGGCTGGGTCGAGGCCGAAGAGCTCGGCCACCGCCTCGGCCAGCGGGTTGAGGGCCTCACCCGGCGAGACGGCGCGGAGTTTGACGGTGGGCTGGTGCAGCACCTTGTTGACGATGGCCGACGTCATCGCCGCCACCACCGCCGCCTGGGCCTCGGTGAGAGGCGTGGGAAGGTTGGACAGCGCTCGCTCGAGCTCCGCCTTGCGGATGGCCTCCGCCCGCGCCCGCAGCTGGGCCAGCACCGGGACGCCCTCTCGCAGCGCCCGCTCCCGGAGGAAGCGGGCCAAGTCCTCCGCCACCAGCGTCTCGGCCCGCGTCGCCGCGTCGGCGCGCAAGGCGGTGTTTTCCGCCACCACTTTTTGAATGTCGTCCACGTCGTAGGCGTAGACATTGTCCAGGCTGTTGACGCTGGGCTCGACGTCCCGCGGTACGGCCAAGTCCACCAGGAAGAGGGGCCGGTGGCGCCGGGCGCGGAGGGTGCCGGCCACCAATTCCCGGGTAATGATGGGCGTGGGGGAGGCGGTGGTGCACACCACCACGTCCGCGGGCCGGAGCGCGTTTTCCAGCGGCTGGAAGGGCATCGCCTCGCCTCCCAGCGCCCGGGCCAGCGCCTCGGCACGCTCGTGGGTGCGGTTGGTGACGAGCAGCCGGCGGGCGCCGGCCGAGGCCAGGTGCCGGCCGGCCAACTCGGACATTTCCCCGGCGCCGACCAGCAGCACCGTCTTGCCGTGGAGGCCGCCAAAAATCTTGCTGGCCAGCTGGACCGCCGCCGAGGCCATGGAGGTGGCGGCGCGACCGACGTCCGTCTCGGTGCGGACGCGCTTCGCGGCGGCGAACGCCGCGGCACAGACGCGTGCCAGCTCGCCGCGGGCCGCCCCCAGGCGCTGGGCCAGCTCGAAGGCGTCCTTCACCTGACCGAGAATTTGCGGCTCCCCCACCACCATCGAATCCAGACTGGCCGCTACCCGGAAGAGGTGCAGCAGCGCCGCCTCGCCGCGGTGCAAGTAGGCGTGGCTGAGGGCCTCCGCGCCCCCCAGGCCGGTCAACTCGGCCCGCAGGCGCTCCTCCAGGCTGTCCCCCGCTCCATAGCCGTAGAGCTCCACCCGGTTGCAGGTGGAGACAAACAGCGCCTCACTGGGCGACACGCCCACCCGGCCGAGGACGTCGGACTGGCGCTCGATGCTGAGGGCCAGTCGCTCCCGCAGGGCCACCGGCGCCGTCTTGTGCGAGACGCCCACGCACACCAGGATGGAGCTCATCGGCCGCCTCCCGGTCCGTAGGTGCCGACGAAGGACAGCACCAGGAGGCCGAAGCCGGCCATGGTGAGCCAAGCCACCCGGCGGCCCCGCCAGCCAGCCAGCACCCGGGCCTGAAGCAGCCCGGCAAACACCAGCCAGGCCACCGCGGTAGTGAGCTCCACCGCCTGAAAGCGCGCCCCGCCGGAGCGCGAAGCCACCCACAAGCCCGTCACCAGCGTCAGCGAGAGCGCCACAAACCCCCACGTCACCAGGTGCCGGTTCAGGCCATCCAGCAACTCCAAGGAGGGAAGGCGCTCATACAGCAGGCCGAAGCGCTTGCCCTTCATCTGCCGCTCGAGGAGGAGAAAGGCCACCGCCACGCCGGTGGCCACCGCGAAGACGGCCAGCCCGGTGAGGGCCACCCCAATGTGGGCCACCAACATGGGCGTCCAGGGCCCGGTGCCCGGCGGCTTCCCCTCCGGCTCGACCCACAGGGCAGGAAGCCACACCGCCACCGCCGCCGGCGCAAGGAAGGCGCCCAGCACCGGCGCCTGGGTGCGCAGCTCGATGGTTAGAAAGAGGGCCACCAGGAGAAAGGCGAGGATGCTGAGGGACTCGGCAACGCCATGGGGCCGCCAGCCCTGCCCGGAAAGCAGCAGCGTCAGCCCAACGCCGTGCAGCACCCAGCCCACGCCCGTCAACACGCGGGCCGTCCACACCAGGCCTTGCCGGCGCCCCGCCAGCAGCGTCACGTAGGCGATGGCCCCCAGGGCATAGGCGTGGAAGGCGAGGACGAAGCAGAGGCGGGAGAGGGGCACGGTGGCGGTGGGAGACTAGAGCTTGTCCAACAGGAATTGCGCCAAGAGGTCCGCTTCCTTCTCGGGCTTCACCGCGGCGGCAAAGTCCGCCTCCGGAAGCTGCACCAGGTAGCCGCGCTCCACGTCATAGGCGCTTTCGCCCAACAGCACCGAGTCCGCCAGCTGCTCGGCCGAGAGAGCGTCGAGCTGGCCGATGGTTTTCACCTTGTGCAGCAGCTTCTGCTCGTCCGCCCCGCTCACCAGCCGGGCGACGTGGACAGCGTCCTCCACCGGGAGCCGGGTGGGTTCCCCATGAATGACGAGGTGGTGCTCCTGGACGTCTGCCTTGTCGGCCAGCGCCCATTCCTCGAGGGTGGCCTGCGAAAGAAAGAGCCTCACTTGGCCCGACAGTCTACCACCCCGTCTCGGAAGTCCCCGACTTCATTCGCCCTCTAAAGACAGCCAGTGGCGTAAGGGCCGCCAACCGGGGGGGTGGGCCTGAAACGCTGGGCCCGCTCGGGCGTCCAAGGTTGCGTCAGGCCAGGGTGGGAGGTAACCACTTGGGGCCAGTCAACAGAGTTGTCGGGCAAAAGGAGCTCAACGCAAATGGCAGGACAAGACGTGTTTCACACCTCGGATGCCGAGTTCGCCAAGCAGGTGCTCGAGTCGCCGGAGCCGGTGCTGGTGGACTTTTGGGCCACCTGGTGCGGGCCGTGCAAGGCCATCGCCCCGACGCTTGACGCTTTGGCCACCCAGTACAAGGGCAAGGTGAAGGTGGCGAAACTGAACATCGACGAGCAACAGCAGACGGCGCAAACCTACGGCATCCGCAGCATCCCGACCCTGCTGCTCTTCAAGGGCGGAAAAGTCATTGACCAGGTGGTGGGTGCGGTGCCCAAGGCGAAGCTTGAGGAGACTTTCAAGAAGGCGCTGTAGCCACCCTTCTTCCTCCTCCCGGAAACGGGGCCGCGTGGCGCCCCTTTTTTGTTCCCGTTGGGCGGCGCGGGCAGCTTCCCCAAGGGGGGCCCGCTTCAGCGCTTGGGGGGCGCCAGGGTCTCGCCAATGCGCCAGGGGTCGGCCGGCGCCGTCACCTTCAAGAGCTCCCACGCGGCCAGCGCGTCCACCACCCGGTCCAGCTCGGACTCGATGGCCCGGGTGCGGGCCGTCTGCAGGTACCCCTCGGCAAAGCGCCGAAGCTGCTCGCCGAGGAAGAGGCGGGCGAGGGTGACTTCGGTCTGCTTGTAAAACTCGAGAAACCGCAACCCCATCCCCGAGCGTCCAGTGCGGTCCTCGGTGCGCTCTTGGCGTAGCACCTCGGCGCGCGCTTCCACCGGTGCCCCCTTGGGGTCGAGCTCGAAGCGCACCATGAGTTCCGTCCCCACCGGGAGAAAGAAGGTGGACTCGATGAAGGCGCCGCTCACGCTCAGGTTTTCCGAGCCGAGGGTGGCGCTGAAACGCCGGTCCTGCCCTTCCCCAATCCACACCCGGAACGGCACCCGCAGGCGCGCCCTGGGAAAGGAGCGGTGCTCTGGGCCGGGGGCGGAGGTGTCGAGGGCAATCCCTCCAGGCAGGCTGGCCGGAGGCGCTTCGGCACGGAGACCCCTGCCGGAGGACGCCGGGCCGGCCGTGACCGCTGCGGAACGCGTGGTGATGGTCGTCTTCGCCATGCCCCCTCCGGGAAACTTCGCCAAAAAGACTTCGCCGCTCGCCCTGGACTTCATACACCATGTCGGCCCATCGGAGGCCGCACATGCTGGGCACCCTGCTCAAGCCGGAATTCGAAGAGCTCCTTCAGGCCCGCGACTACGACGCTCTACGCGGGGCCTTTTCGGAGATGTCACCACCGGACATTGCAGAAGTCATCGAGGATTTGCCGCCGCAGGACAGCGGCGTCCTCTTCCGGGTCCTGCCCCGTGACGTCGCCACCACCGTCTTCGAGTACCTGCCGCTGGACCAGCAGACCGAGGTGGTGGAGGCCCTCGGGACCGAGCAGCTGGTGGGCGTGCTCAACGAGATGGCCCCCGACGACCGGACCCGTCTGTTTGAGGAGCTTCCGGCCGAGGTGACGAAGCGCGCCCTGGCCACCCTCAAGCCCGACCAGCTGAGCCAAGCCCGCCGACTCCTCGGCTACCCCGAAGGGAAGGCCGGCCGCTACATGACGCCGCGCTACCTGGCGCTGCGGCCCACCGCCACCGCGGAGCAGGCCCTGCACTACGTCCGCGAGCACGGACAGGGCATCGAGACGCTCGACGTCATCTACGTCACCGACGAGCAGGGGGTGCTGCTCGACGACGTCAAGCTGGTGGCGCTGGTGAAGGCACAGCCCAACACCAAGCTGTCGGAGCTCAACGACGGGCAGCTGGTGAGCCTGCGCGCCACCGAGGACCGAAGCGACGTGGTGGCGATGTTTGAGAAGTATGACTTGGTGGCGCTCCCGGTGACGGACAGCAAGGGGGTGCTGCTCGGCATCATCACCGTGGACGACGTCCTCGACGTGGCCGAGGAAAAGGCCACCCGGGAAATGCAAGGGCTGGGCGGCGTCGAAGCCCTGGACGCGCCCTACTTCGACGTTGGCTTCGTGAGCATGTGCAAGAAGCGCGGCGGCTGGCTGTCGGTGCTGTTCCTCGGCGAAATGCTGACCGCCACCGCGATGACGGCCTTCGAGGATGAGTTGGCCAAGGCGGTGGTGCTGTCCCTTTTCCTGCCACTCATCATCTCCAGCGGCGGCAACTCCGGCTCGCAGGCCACCTCCATCCTCATTCGCTCGCTGGCCCTGCGCGAGGTGCGGCTGCGGGACTGGTGGCGGGTGGCCAGCCGGGAGCTGGCCTCGGGCGTCACCTTGGGGGCGCTGTTGGGCAGCATCGGCTTTCTGCGCATCCTCGTCTGGGCCAAGGTGTTTCACCAGTACGGCCAGCACTACCTGTTGGTGGCCTCGGTGGTGGCGCTGGCCCTGGTGGGGGTGGTGCTGTACGGCAACCTCGTCGGCTCGATGCTGCCCTTCATCCTCAGGCGCATGGGCTTCGACCCGGCCAAGGCCTCGGCGCCCTTCGTCGCCACGCTGGTGGACGTGAGCGGGCTCATTATTTACTTCAACATCGCCAAGCTCATTTTCCGCGGAACGCTGTTGTAAGCCGCCCCGGGCGGCGTCGGCGGGCTAAAAGAGGTGACGCCGCATCGAGACGTTGGCCACCAGCCCGAGCGAGAGCAGCACACTCACCATGGAGGAGCCACCGTAGGACATGAGGGGGAGGGTTATTCCGGTAACCGGGAGCAGCCCCACCACCATGCCGATGTTCTCGAAGACTTGCCAAAACAGCATGGCGGCCACCCCAGCGGCGAGGAAGGCGCCGAAGCGGTCGCGCGCTTGGAAGGAGACACCCAGCGCGAAGAAGAAAATGAGGCCGTACAGCACCAGCAGCAGCAGGCAAGCCAGAAAGCCGTGCTCCTCGGCCCACACCGAGAAGATGAAGTCGGTGTGCTGCTCGGGGAGAAAAAAGAGTCCGGTCTGGGTGCCCTGCATCCAGCCCTTCCCCAGGAAGCCACCCGAGCCAACCGCAATTTTGGACTGGGCGGCGTGGTAGCCGGTCCCCCGTAAGTCGCTGTCCGGCGAGAGCCACCCGGCAATGCGGGCGCTCTGGTGGCGCTTGAGGACACTGCGAATGAGGGTGCGGTGGCCGTCGGACGGGTCTCGCACGTAGTCGTTCCAGATGATGGCCGACAGTGCCATCAGCGCCACCAACCCCGTCACCAGAAGCCCCCGGCGCAGCCGGGCGAAGAGCAACACGGTGGTGCCGGTGAGCAGCACCATCATCGCGTTGCCGAGGTCGGGAAGCACCAGCGCCGCGGAGACGAGCGCGAGCAGGGCCGGCTTCCAAATGTCGGCCAGCCCCAGCGGCTCGTCTGGCTGGCGCTGGTGGTCATGAAACAGCTTGGCCAACACGACAATCAACGCCACTTTCATGAACTCGGCCGGCTCCATCCGCAACGGGCCCAGCGCCAGCCAGCTGGCCTCACCCTTGGCGCGGTGGCCGAGCACGCGAAGCAAGAGAAGCAGCGCGACGTTGAGTCCGTAGAAGGGCCACGCCATCCGCTGCAGGAAGCGGTAGTCCACCAGGCACACGCCGAGGGCCGC
>JBKQJL010000161.1:0-11521 GCA_052147975.1 Myxococcaceae bacterium | reverse complement strand
GGCTTTCCTTCCTGAATACGGCGCGGATCAGGTTTTCATCCTCCGGCCGGCGCGACCGGATTTTTTACACCGAGATGGCCCATGGCGACAAATCCCCCCTGATTCTGGACTTGGGCTGCGGCGGCGGCCGCCACTATTTCTGCCACTACGGAAAAGTCATCGGCGTGGACCCGGAGTTGGAATTGCTGCCGCTGGCCCAAAAACTTTACGCGGAGGTTTATCACGCCGGCGGCTACCAATTGCCGTTCGCCGATAACACGTTTGATTACGTCGTCTCCAGTGACGTGCTCGGCCATATCCCCTTTGACAAAAAGGACGTTCTGTTCGCCGGGATGTACCGGGTGCTCAAGCCGGGCGGGCGCGCCGTCCATGTCATCGAAACCGACAGCACCAACGTCTGGTTCCGGGAGGCGAACTGATTTCCCGGGCTTTTTGAAAAGTTTTTTGTGGATGTCCCCGGCCATGTCGGGATGGAGATTCCGACGGCGTTGCGCCGGCGCTTTTTGCGGCACGGCTTCAAGGAGGTAAGATTCAAAAAGCTTTACGGTTCCTTTCAACCGCTGGGAGTCGTGGCGGCTTTTTTTGATCCGGCCCTGCCCCAATTCCCGGCGCGCATCCGCCTGGCCGCCCATATTGACCGGCTTTTGTCGAAAAATTTTCCCGTTCGCGAAGGTTTGCATTTTCTCATGGAACCTCTGGCCCTGGTGGTGGACCGCCTGACCCCCCTCGACCACGGGTCGGGAATGTTGGCGGTGTTTGAAAAGTGACCTGCCGCCCGGAAACCTGATGTTCAATCCCGAATCTGGCATATGATGTACGAACTGACCATCGCGTGGCGGACCATCCGGCGGGAGGGTTTCTCGCCGTTGTTTCGGAAAGTCCTCCTCTATTTCCGCCAGATTGGATGGGGAATCCGTTTCTTCCCGCTGCGGCTGCCGCACGGCGCCAGCCCGGAGGAAGTTATCGCCTTTGGTTTTGACCGCGCGCCCAATTTGATCGGTCCCTCCCAGCTTCGTTCCGAAATCATCCAACTGGCCGCCTGGGTCCATCAGCGGAAACCGCAAACCGTGGTTGAAATCGGCACCGCCAATGGCGGGACCCTGTTTATCTGGTGCGCCCTGGCCGATCCGCGGGCGGTGATCGTCAGCATTGACCTGCCCGGCGGCATTCACGGTGGCGGTTATCCCCGTTGGAAATCCCTCGTCTATCGCCGCTTTGCCCAGCCGGGTCAATCGCTCCGCCTGCTCCGCGTGGATTCGCACCTCCCGGCCACCCGTGATCAGTTGAAAACCCTTCTCCCCCCGGAAGGCATTGATTTCCTGTTCATTGACGGCGATCACACCTATGCCGGAGTCAAAAGGGACTTTGAAATGTATTCGCCGCTGGTGCGCCGCGGCGGCCTGGTGGCGTTTCACGACATCTGCCCTCATCCGCCCGAAATGAATTGTGACGTGGATAAATTCTGGCGCGAAATCCGCGCCCAATACCCGTCGCGGGAGTTTGTGGAAACCCCCAATCAAGGTTATTACGGAATCGGTGTTCTGGAACTTTGACAGATTCCGCCATTCCGGCACCAAGTCGCCGCGCGACATCCCCCTTTGCTTTCGCCGGGTTTTTGATTAACCTTTCCGTTTGACTTGGACGCGGAATTCGCGGTTATGAGCAAAGGATTCATCCGTATCGGCGGCGCGCGTGAGCACAATCTGAAGAATCTCACGCTGCAAATCCCGCGCGACCGCCTGGTGGTCATCACCGGCTTGAGCGGGAGCGGCAAATCGTCGCTCGCCTTCGATACCATTTACGCCGAGGGCCAGCGCAAATACGTCGAAAGCCTTTCCGCCTACGCCCGCCAGTTCCTCGACCAGATGCAGAAGCCGGAGGTGGATTTCATCGAGGGCCTGTCCCCGGCCATCGCCATCGAGCAGCGCAGCTCCGGCAGCAGTCCGCGCTCCATCATCGCCACCACCACGGAAATTTACGATTACCTCCGCCTCCTCTACGCCCACGTCGGCAAAGCCCATTGCCCCGATTCCGGCGTGCCCATCGTCTCGCAAACCACCAGCGATATCGTGGATAAAATCCTCGCCCTCCCGCCCCGGACGCGCGTGATGCTCCTGGCCCCGCTCGTCCGCCGCCAGAAAGGCGAGTTCCGCGACGTCCTGGAACGCCTCTCCCGCGAAGGCTTCGTCCGCGCCCGCGTGGACGGCCAATTTGTCGAACTCGGCGACAAGGCGGACCGCGTCAAGCTCGACAAGAAGAAATTCCACAACCTCGAGGCCGTCGTGGACCGGCTCGTGATTGACGACAAAATCCGCGTCCGGCTCGGCGATTCGGTCGAGACCGCGTTGCGCTGGGGCGACGGCGTGATCTTCACGCTGCATCAGCCGCCCGAGGGCGGGCCGGACCCCGGCCTGTCCGCCGCCGGCGCGGCAAAACCGGCCGGCGCCCGCGCGGCCGCGTCCCCGGCCGGCGATGGCTGGAGGGAGACCCTGCACTCGAACAAAATGTGCTCGCCGACAACGGGAAAAAGTTTCGATCCGCCGACCCCCAAGCATTTTTCGTTCAACGGGTTGACGAGGGCTCTCCACCCGAGGAAGTAGAAGCGATAGCCATCGAGACCATGCTCGTCGGTGTAGGGCAGAGCTGAAACAAGGTAGTCCTCGGCGTCCGTTAGCCGTCGCTGCATGACCGAGTAGGAAATTAGGTTGGCCCAGGCTCGAGCGGCATCGTCGTCGAGGCCAGCGGCGAGCGACAGCTGGAGACTCCGGCGTAGGAGCCGCCATCCGCTTGGACGGGAGGTCTGCAGCTGACACGAACCCAGGTTGCAGAGCGCATGAATCTCGATGCCGTGCTCGTTGAGTCGCCGCGCGAGGGCGAGCGCTTTCCGTGCCCATCGTTGGCTCTCTGCATGTTTGCACGAGAGCATTCGAAGCTGAGCGGCATTGCTATAGGCGGCGGCCAGCGCGGCCCCGGGCTGCAATCGCTCGAGGGCGACAATGGCGTCGTTTGCCGAGCGCTCTGCTTCGGCATTGAGACCAGCGAACCAATTGAAGCGGGACAGCCAGCGCAGCGCCGCACCATGGCGAAGTGCTTCCCCGTGGGCCCGCCATCGGGTGACGGCCTGCTTGCAAGTCTCTATGGCCTCATCGAGTCTGCCGGTTAAGTAACACTCTATGGAATACGCTTCGAGCAGTTCTGTCCTCCGCCGCCCGTCCGCACCGCCTGCTGCCAGCGCCCGGGCGAACTGGGCCGCGGCCTCACGGTGTGAGCGCAGCAGCTGCGCCTGCTTGGCGGCTGCAACAGCGAACTCGAGGACGGCTCCAGCATCGCAAGCCCCGGCTGCGTGGTGAGCCAGTCTGGCAGGTTCAAGAGCTGCCTCCGCCCGCGACCGCAGCGCAGCAAGAATCTTCGAATGAAGCTGACGAAGGCGCTCGGGAGGGAGGACAGAGAGGATCGCCTCACGGCTGATTTCGTGACGAAACAGCAGCCGTGGCCCCTCAGCGCGGATCAGCCCCATCTCGACGCAGGGGGCGAGCAGGAGTTCGGCGCCCAGGATTTCCGACATCAGCGAGAGCTCCACTGTGGCACCGACAGTCGCAGCTGCCTCGACTGTGCGCCGCGCGCGCTCGGCCAACCGCGCAACACGGGCGAGGACGGCGTCGCGAATGTTCTCCGGAACCGAAGCGCTCGGCTGGGCCATGAGTTCGGTCAGGAAGAATGGATTGCCCCCTGTCTGGTGGTAGAGCTGGTGCGAATCGAGGCCGGTGCCGGTAGCCATTGCCTGCACCGCGCCTTCGGATAGTGGCTCAAGCCGGAGTCGTCTCATCCTTCCTGACGTCGCCAAGTCACCGATGGCCAATCGAAGGGGATGTTGGGGCCCGACTTCGTCTTCGCGGAAGGTGACCACGAGCAGTGCGCGAGTCGAATCCACCCGCCGACCGAGGAAGCGCATCAGGTCAACGCTCGCAGCGTCCGCCCAATGCGCGTCCTCCACAACAAGAAGCGTTGGCTCGCGACGACTGACTTCGGCGAGCACTGCCCCGAATATTTGGTCGCGCCTTCCTCGGGTGTCGATGACCCGTCGAAGCTCCGGTGTCGAGGCGAGGATGTCGAGCAGGGGTCCGAGTGGTCTCGGCGTCGAAAGTGAGTCGCAGCTCCCGAGGAGGACCCGCTTCCCGGAAGCGTGCGTCCGGACGAATTCGCGGATCAGCGTGGTCTTGCCGATTCCGGCCTCACCGCTGACGAGCGCGAGCAGTCCCTGCCCGTGCTGTACCTCGTTCCAAGCGTCGGCCAGCGCCGCTAGGGGGCGCTCACGCTCATAAAACGCCACCAGCGCAGACTACTCCAAAGCACGCTCGCGGTGCGCGGTGGCTAGAAGCAGAGTGAAGCCGCGCCGGCAATCAGCCGCTCGTGGATCACGCTCGAGCCTGCGATCAGCGTCCCCTCAAGGAGGTCCTGCTGAGCGTAGCCGCGCGCTTTCACACAGGGCGTACAGGCTACAAGCTTGCCCCCGCGTCGAAGAAAATCCTTAACCAGTTCGGCCAGCGGCTCGAGCGGTGGGACATGGGTAACGTCAATGGCACGTCGCCGAGCAAGGTCGACTGCCGAACTGGTGAGGAATACAGTCACCAACTTGAAGCCAGCGGTCATTCCTCCGTTGGCCAACGTAAACGCCACCGAGGAGAGTTCGCTGTCAGTTCCCCGGGTCATCACCACCACCAGCTCGCGTTGCTGCTCCGCCATAGGTCACCTCGTTGAGGGAGGGTCTGAGTCCGCGACACGCTCGCCGATTCCGGGTGCGGGGTATATCGGGAGAGTTCCCCATTTTGAGGTAAGACCGGCGACGCTCCGACGTTCGGCGCCGCGATCGCCACTCCTTAAAGCTCGACCTGGTCCGGACAACCTGGAACTCAGTCACTCGAACGTGCTCCCGAGACTACCGCTGGGAGCGTCTGGAGGCTCCGTCCTGAGGTCTCAACGGATGGCGAAGGGGACTTACCAAGACCCCGTCTGTACCTAGCCGAATCCCGTCCGCCGCTCCCGTTCTCCTCTGGGAGGGCTTCTTGAGGATATTTCCGGCTTTGTCTCAAGCGCCTCTCGGACATCGTCAGCGGTGGCCAAGCTCGGGGTCGGATTGACGCCGCCGTCGTGTACCCGTTCGCTGCTCATCAGGCTACGACTGCGATCTCGGCACTGTGACCGTGGGCGCGGCCCAGTCGCGCATCGCACGTGACGACTCTGGCTCCGAGCGCTTCAGCAAGACCAACATACATCGCGTCGTAGGCCGTGAGCGTCGCCCGCATCATCCACGCCCGGACGATCAGATCCTGGTGCGAATATCGAATCACGGGGAACTCGGCGAGATCGGAAAGCGCCTGCCTTGCACGTCGCTCTTTGAGTGTACCGCTTGCACAAAGGCGTCGAACGACGTGCAACACCTCGACGTCCAGAAGGTGCGGTGCATGCAGCGTCTCGCCAGCAGTGGCCAGCCTGTCCCCGACCCGCTCACCGAGCGGGGTGTTAAGCAAGAGCTCAATGACTGCGGAGGCGTCGACAACAATCACAGCTTGCCCCGCGCCTCGCGCACAAGGCTCGCCGCCGATTCCTCGAGAGTTTCGCGCTCGCGACGCAGGAGCCTCGCGCGCATCTGTCCGAGTGTCGGGCGCTCCGCTAGCTGTCGCGCCTCGCGTGCCAGCAGATCCGAGAGCGTGATGCCCTCTTCGACCGCCCGGATTTTCAGCTTCCTGTGAATCTCGTCTGGCACGTTACGGATCTGAATCATCTTGGACATGCTGATCACATACTTGCATGTTAGTAGCATGTCAACGACGAGGCCAGGTCGAACCTTCGTTCGAGTTCTTCGCGCTCGGTCTGCGCTGGTTCAGCCCACGTCCATGGGCTCGAGTCGTTCAGTATTCGTCGTGTTTACGCGGCCAGCCCTTCGATGCGCCGTGGTCACGCCCTTTGGGAGATCTATCGAGCAGTTGCTAGGCGAGGTTCAGGCCGTCGGTTCCGCGGTCATAACAAGTGTATGTGTGATAGACGACCCCGTCCTCGAGCACAAAGGCGCTGAGTGCCATCAACTCTTCGTTCTCGATGGTCTTCGTGCCCTCATTGGTCTCGAACGCGTATGGCTCCTCGATGGCCACCCAGGGTAGAGCCCGCCGCTGGCGGGCGAGTTCGTCGCTCTGTCGGGTCAGCTGCTTCTCTCGCTCCAATAGCTCTACGCGAGCGCTGAGCCATTCCTCGCGCGTTCCCGTCGGGTGCTTCGTCATAGGTACTGCCTCCCCTCCGGCGTATGAGCGTTTGGTCGCGGCACAAGCGTTTCCGCGTACATCTCTCGATTTTGAGGCTTGGGGCGTCTTTTTATGAATAGCGCTGTTGCCCGCCGGCTAGTGCTTAGCTCGCCCAATTGGACCTTTCGGAGGCCGGCCAAGGGATCCCGAGAACCAAGACAGCGTCCGCGCCGTTATCGCCCTGAACTATCGTAGTCAGTCGACATGCTAACTGCCTTCCACCTCGCGTCCTCCTCGGCGCGCGCGGCCATCGCGGCGGCGGCGCCTGCGACGGCGTCGCTACCCACGAGCAGGCGGACCGGAGGCTCATTCTCGTCCGCGAGCCTCAGGATTGCCTGCGCCACTTTGGCCGGGTCGCCACGCGCGCCTTCAGGTCGACCAAAGGTGCCGCGCACGATGGCCTCGACGGTGGGCTGGTAGTCGGACGCGATTGGCTGGGCGAGCATCGACACCCCGAACATGTCGGTGCGCATGCCCCCGGGCTCGACGCATGTGACGCGGATGCCTAGCGGCGCGACCTCCCTCGCGAGCACCTCGCTGAAGCCGCCGACCGCCCACTTGGCCGACTGGTAGGCGCTGAGACCTGGCGTGGCACGCCTGCCACCGATGGACGAGACTTGTATGATGTGCCCATCGCGTTGGGCATGCATTATGGGCAACGCAGCTCGCGTGACGTTGTAAACGCCGAAAAAATTAACTTCGATCTGCCGGCGGAAGTCATGCTCGGAGAGATCCTCGATTGAGTTGGCCTTGACGTAGCCGGCGTTGTTGACGAGGACGTCCAGCCGGCCAAAAGAAGCGGTCGCTGCTGACACAGCGGCCCGAGCCGCCTCCGGGTCGGTGACGTCGAGCGCGACCGTGCGGAGACGATCGCTCTGCGGCAGAAACCCCAGGTCTCGGGGAACGCGCGCGGTGGCGATCAGCTGATGGCCGACCGACAGCACCGCCTGAGCGAGCTCACGACCGAGACCGCGCGACGCACCCGTTATGAGCCAGACCTTGGACATAAGGCAGTCTCCGCTGCCGTCCGACGCTAGTCTGTTCCGCGCCTAAGCTGATAGCGTCTAAAATCTCAGGGAAGTGGTCTCGACGGGCGGCCCCTCTCGGCACGTACAGCGGTCGCAAGGACTGACTGCCGCATGCCTGCGGGTCTCCAGCCGGGTCCAGGACTTCGTCACCAGAAGGCCGTAATCAAGCGCCACGTTGCCGCCTGCGGTAACTTCATCAGAAGCTGGTCCAGCCCCGCCCGTGTTAGAGCGACGCGGCCATGGCTCGGAGGTCCTTCCAGCTCAGCATTAAGCGGCGTCGACTTAACGAAAACCCGACATGGCGGAGAGCTATTTCTTGGCCGAGGCATGCCCGGTGAATGGTGGTCGACAATGAGCCAATGCTCGCCGCGCGTGCTGGGCGTTGCACCTCTTAGATAGAGGACGCCGAGATCGCGACACCTATCGGGGAGGCCGTCATTGCGCGCGGAAGGTGGCAGCCATGTGGCTGCGCGCCTTCGCCCTACTTCATGAAGTCGCGGACGAGCTCTGCAATTTGACCCGCCGCAGTGTCGAGTGCAAAGTGGCCCGCATCGAGGATGTGAACCTGAGCGTTCGGCACGTCCCGGCGATAGGCTTCCGCCTCCGAGATATCAAACGACGGGTCGTACTTTCCCCAGATTACCAGCAGTTGTCGTTGCATCTTGCGCATCCACGCTTGCCATTTGGGGTAAGCGTCCACATTGGTTCGGTAGTCATAGAAGAGGTCGGTTTGGATGTCTGACTGACCGGGCTGGCTGAGAAAGGCAAATTCGTCGGTCCAAAGATCTGGGTCGTAGCGCTCGACGTCGGGATCGGTCCCAAGGTGGCGTGTCTGCGTCGTCTCGAGCGACAAGAAGCTGGTCCGAAAAACGTTCTCCTTCCCGGAACGATCGGCCCAGAAAGCCCGCCGGGGCTTCCAAATCGCTCCCAGGCCTTCGTTGTGCGCCACAGCGTTCTGGACAATGAGCCGTACAATTCGCTCGGGATGCGCCAGAGCCATGCGAAAGCCCACCGGACCGCCGTAATCCTGCATGTACAGGGTGTACTGCTCGAGCCGAAGCCCTTCTGTAAAGCGATTCATGATCTCAGCGCAGTGATCGAACGTGTACGGGAACCCCTTCGGGTCTGGCCAGTCGCTGTGTCCGAAGCCAGGGTAATCGGGCGCAACGAGGTGATACCGGTCGGAACACCGGACGAGAAGTGACTCGAACATTCGCGAGGACGAGGGAAAGCCGTGCAGCAGCAGCAGCGTCGGCGCATCTATCGGGCCGGCCTCTCGATAAAAAATTGAGAGGCCATCGATCTGTGTCATTCGATAAGAGGTTGGGTGTTCCACGGGACGCTCCTTGTCGCTTGAACGAACGGGAGCACTACGAGGCATTGGGCAAACCGCTTAGGCAGAAAGACAGGGATTGCCAAACCGATCGCTATCGCCACATACCGCTGGCTTGGAAGGGCAGACCCCCGCCCATTCCTTCGGCTTGTCGCAGGTAATCTCAGCCACAACAACCGAATCCATTTGTGTTTCCCCGGGGCAGGGACCCGACATTTGCGATCCGGGCGTTGCCAACAAGACGGATCATCCGAGCGAGCCTTAATCTGTGCTCTGTCCAACTTCTATAATATAACCGTCAGGATCGCGGATGTAGCATCGAATCTCGCCGTACTTGGGAAGCGGCTCCGTGAGGAACTCGGCCCCGCGACTCTTCCATAGTTCGTAGCAGGCTTGAATATCCGCAACGCGGAGATTCATAAAGCTGCTGATCTTATCCGGGTCAGCGAGGACGCTGAGCGTCACCGTTGGCTTGTCCGGGGTGGGTCCGCCCCCGACGCTGACAATGAGCCATGTATTCGCGATCTGAATGAATCCAGGCGCGCCCTCGCTGTCGCCCAGGCTCAGAATGCGACCTCCAAAGACCTTTTCGTAGTAGCGAGCCGACCGCTCGATGTCGGCGACAGTGAGAAAATGCGCGACGGTGAAACCCTCCCGTGGGGGCATCTCATAGCTCTTCCCTTCGACTTGAACGCTCATTGACGACTCCCATTCCGACAAACAGTGCTCGCTCGCTCATTCCGATTCGTTCGACCTCATGCTGCCGATGGCCCTTCCCAGCCTAGGCAGCTTGGCAACCC
The DNA here is from genome assembly GCA_052147975.1 of Myxococcaceae bacterium. Lineage (GTDB taxonomy): Bacteria > Myxococcota > Myxococcia > Myxococcales > Myxococcaceae > JADGRA01. The sequence goes on along the minus strand of JBKQJL010000161.1, from coordinate 2,064 downwards.
ACCAGGGCGGGAAAAATGAGGCGTGCAGCGGGGAGGCTCGAAGGACCGGCGGCAGACGAACCTTGTTGGGCGCGTGTGTGTCCGTCTCGCGTCGACAATTTTGGATTTTGGAGGACTCGATGGACGCGACGCTCGGTCTATGGGTGAACTTGGTGTTCCAACCCTTCGGAGTTACTCGAAGGCGGAACCTCAATGGAGAGGCTTCCCGAACTCGGGGTCGCGGGTTCGAATCCCGTCCACTGCTGTTTGTCCACGTCTGCATCGACGACGCCTCGCGCGTGGCGTACGTCGAGGTACTGACGCCCGCCGCAATGGCGGCCTGGTACCCCGACCAGTGCTCGCGAAGGATTCGACGCACCAACAGCGTTCGACTCGCGGGGCACGTCCGCGCTTGAGTATGCAAGTTCATCCGGTGGGTCCTTCCGTGTGGTTGAGAGCCCTCGACAAGCCCAGAATCCACGAAAGACCCCCCGGGTGGACATCCTTCCGGTGGGAACAACCTATTGAGACTTCACACCTAGGCCACCGCTTGTGCCTCGCGGTGTGACCGTCGGCGAGAGGCTCACTGCCCGCTTGAAGGAGGCATTTCCACGGTGCCCGCGTCGGCCGGGGAGGCTCCCCGGTGGGGCACCGTTTCCTCCGCCCGGAGCGCCTCGTCCATTCGGTCGAGCCTCGCCTGGAACGCCTGCAGCCGGGTTTGGATGTCGTGCAGCTTCCGGGCGAGGTCAGGGAACTCCTGGGGCCCTCCGTCCCCGAAGAGCCGGGCAGAGCTCCGGTCGAGCCCAAGGGAGATTTGCTTTGCCCGCGCGTACAGTGGTGGGAAGGGTTCGCCGGGCCTGCCCGCCTGGCTCAAACTGGCCAGCGGGACCAGCCCGGCATCGGCGCCCCCAGAGGTGTCCCGGGCGAACATGACCGCCTCAGCGTCGGACAATCTCTGGGCGATCCGCGACGCCTGTGCCTGTACGTTGGGAAAGCCCCGCCCGCCACCGTCAGTGCCACCGCCCAGCGCGAGCTCCGCCTCGTTCGCCCGCTGTCCGAGCTCGCCGATGCGTCGGTTGAGCTCGACGAGATCCGCGTTCAGGCTCGCAAGTTCTGCCTGCATCGACGCCCGGGCACCGGGCCGCGTCGCGGCGTCACCTGGCACGCCAAGCGCGGAGGCGACGTCTCGCGCCCGCCCAACTCCGGCGTCGAGTGCCTCCTTCAGGGCACGTGCCAATACCGGCACTTCGGTCAGCTCTCTCCCGTGCACGATGTCCAGCCGACTGCGGATGTCGTTCTCCAACACCCGGGTGTCTTCGAGGGCTTTCCGGGCGGCACCGAGTTCGTCGTTAACCGTGAGCTTGAGCTCTGCCAGCGCGTCCCGGAGGCCTTCCTGGGCGTGAAGTACCTCCTTCAGCAGCTTGCGCTCGGCGATGAGCAGGAGCACCAACGCGACGACGCTGAGGAAGGCCGGCAGATGTCTGCTCCGCGCCCATGCCCAGCCATCCCGCACGCGCTGGGCGAATCTTTTGACCCAGGGATCCGTCGCTTGCGCCGTCATCGTGTTCCCGTTTGAGTGTCTGGCTGCGCTGAGTCTAGCGGAATCGAGTCACGCGCCTCGAACCATTATTCGTCCCAGGAAGAACCAACCGTTTACACGCCAAAGGCCCGGTAGGCGCGCACGAAGCTGCCGCCCTTGCTCTGCCCAGCAGTATCGAACTCGGACCTTGGGGCGAAACGACGTTAGTAGGCGGGAAGGGCGATCTCGTCCTTGAGGAGTGGCCGGAAGAGGAGCTCGGTGACGAACGGCAAACCCAACGCCGAGCTGAGATGGTTCTTGAGAAAGACGCTGACCTTCGAGCGAGGAGCAAAGTTGTCCACGAGGCGCACTGCGGAACGCTGCTTACTGGCCATGAGCTCCGCAAGGCGCTGCTCGTAGCGAGCGAAGGCCTGGCTCGGCTCGTCATGTGCCTGTTTCAGCTCGCCGGCGAGGATGTAAGCTCCCAGCATCGCCAGCGCTGAACCCTGCCCAGCAAGGAAGGACGGAGCAAACGCCGCGTCCCCGACCAGCGCTACCCGTTCGCT
>JBKQJL010000160.1:0-31027 GCA_052147975.1 Myxococcaceae bacterium | reverse complement strand
CATTAGTTGGGGGTATCTCGCCATCATCGTGGCAATGGGCGTCGAACTGAATGTTGATGTGTCTGCGGCGGCGAAGCTATCCGGGCAGCTTCGAGACAGTGAGAGGCGTACCGAACTTGCCAGTGCGGCTGCGAACGTCGGCATGTGGACTTGGGAGATAGTTGCGGACAACCTCTGGACGACGAAGAGGGCCCGTGCCCTCTTCGATTTACCGGAAGCGGAGCCGCTCGATTTGGCCAGGTTCTTGAGTCGGGTGCATCCTGACGACCAGGAGTTGGTGCGACGCGCCGTTGAGAGTTCGCTCACCAGCGGCCGCGCCTACGAAGTGGAATATCGGGTGCAGATTCATGGCGGCGAAGTACGGTGGATTGCCGCGCGTGGCCAAGTGGAACGCAACTCGCAAGGCAAGCCGATTCTTATGCGCGGAGCCGTGCTCGATACGACTGAGCGACACAAGACGGAGTTGGACATGCGGCAGTTACAGAGCCAGCTTGCGCATGTTGGCCGTGTGTCGGCAATGGGACAGCTCGCTTCAGCGCTCGCTCACGAGCTGAGTCAACCTCTTGGAGCGATTCTACGTAATGCCGAGGCGGCAGAGCTATTTCTGAAGCACCCAGCACCCGACCTCGACGAGGTCCGCGCAATCCTCGCAGACATCCGCAAGGACGACCAGCGCGCCGGCGATGTCATTGAGAGGCTGCGAGCGCTGCTGAAGCGCCGCAGTATCGAGCCTCGAGCGGTCGACGTCGGCGAGGTTCTTAGCAATGTTGCGGCGCTCGCCCGTGTTGACGCCGCGGCGCGGCACATTACGCTCGAGTTTAGAGTCACACCCGGGCTACCGTTCGTGCGTGGTGACCGGGTTCATATCGAGCAGGTCTTGCTCAATCTCGTCCTCAACGCGATGGACGCCGTAGATGCGGTTCCGGCTGGCGAACGGCGCGTCATAGTGGAGGCGGAGCGCGACGGAAGTTACAACGTCAGGATCTCAGTTTGTGACTCGGGCACCGGAGTTCCACCTGAAATAATAGGCTCCATCTTTGAGGCCTTTTTCACGACCAAGCCGAATGGAATGGGAATGGGACTGCCGATTTCACGCACCATCATTGAAGCGCATGGAGGGCGTCTGTGGGCCGAAAATAACGCGCAGCGGGGCGCGACGTTTCGGTTTACACTGCCCGTGGCACAGCAGGAGCCGACGAGCGCGTCGTGAGTGAGCCTGCGCCCTTGGTATACGTCGTCGATGACGATGCGTCGTTTCTGGCATCGGTGTCACGTCTTCTTGTTGCGGCAGGCTACTCAGTCCGCCGGTTTGTTCGGGCCGACGAATTCCTCGCTCAGCTCTCGGATGCGCCGGGGTGCGTCGTCGCAGACTTGCGAATGCCTGGGCTGAGCGGCCTCGACTTGCAGGACGCGCTTACTCGCGCAGGCTCGCTACTTCCCGTCGTCTTTCTGACTGGCGAGGGTGACATACCGACGACTGTGCAGGCGATGCGACAAGGGGCCGAGGATTTCCTAACCAAGTTGGCTCCAAAAGAGAAGCTCCTTGAGACAATCGCGCGAGCGCTGACCCGGAATGGTAACCAACGCGCCGAGCGCGCTCGCCAGCGAGAGTTGCGGGGCCGGTTTGCCGTCCTCACGGAGAGGGAACTGGAGGTGTTGCGGCACGTTGTGCGCGGTCAGTTGAACAAGCAAATTGCCGCTGACCTGGGGATTCACGAGCGGACTGTCAAGCTCCACCGCACGGCCATCACCACCAAGCTCAACGTCCACTCGGTGGCAGAGCTTGCGCTTCTCGCCCGAGACGCAGGCATTCTCCGGTAGCGTCGCCTTACCTTCCCCAAAGGGCAGTAGTCACACTCCCTGACGGCCGCCTATGAAGGCCAGGGACGAAGCTACGCGCGTGGACCATAAGGGGAGGAAGCCCGATGAGACAGGGCCTGGCAGTCGCCGTCGTCGCCTTGCTGACCTCAATCACAGCGAATGCACAGCTGGCCGGAGACCTGCTCAAGGGCCAAACGGGGCTGGCCGCTGGCACGCAGGCCCCCGCCGACAGCCTCGTGCTCACCGGCTTCTTCTATGACTATTACAGCACTCAAATCGTCGACGGTAGCGGCACCGTGCTGCCGACGACGGGCTCGCTGAACGTCCTCGCTGTGCCCGGCGTCAACCTCTGGTACGTGAGCCCACTAACGATTCTCGGGGCGAACTACGGAGCGGTGCTGTCGATGTGGGGCAGCTCGCCAACGACCGACTCGCCGCGGTTCAATGTCAAGCAGAGCGCTTACGGTTTCGGGGACATGTACTTGCAGCCCATCCAACTGGGCTGGCACACCACTTATCTGGACGTCATCACCGGAGTCGCGCTCTGGATACCGACCGGCCGCTACTCGCTGGGGGCTAACGACAACACCGGTCAGGGCCAGTGGGGTTTCGAGCCCTCGCTCGGGGCCACGCTGTGGTTCGACAAGGGCCACCATTTCAACCTCTCCACGCAAGCCTACTACGACATCTACTTGCCTAAGAGGAACGCCACCTTTCAGAACGTCAATGTGCAGACCGGCAACATCCTCACTCTGGAAGGCGGACTCGGCTACCAGTTCTTCGACGGGGCAATAAACATCGGGGTTCCTTACACCGTTCAATGGAAGGTGACTGAGGACACCCTGCCTCCCGGTCTTGGAATTGTTTTGCCCGGCATTCAGGCAGCCAAGGCCTGGAGCGTAGGGGTTGGTGCGGAAGCAGACGTGTATTGGAGCCAAACCGACGGCGTCACACTGCGCTTCTTGCAAACGTTCGCGGGCGCGAACACCTCCAACGGCTCGAGCTACTTCATATTTTACAACCACCTTTTTTATTTCGGAGGCAAATAGGCAACACTTTTTAGAAAAGGTGAGAACATGGCGCGCTTGACTGAAATGCTAGGTCGACACGGAAGGCTTGGAATTGCTTTGTCGTTCTTGGGGCTACCGGTCGGACTCGCGGCGGCGGCGGACAAACCGAACGTCGTCTTTATCCTCGCCGACAACGTTGGCTACGGCGACCTGGGCCCGTACGGCGGCGGCGTGTTGCGAGGCTACCCGACACCCCGCGCTGACCAACTGGCCCGCGAAGGCCTCAGGCTCACCCAATTCCTCGTCGAATCCGAATGTACCCCGTCGCGCTCCGCGCTGATGACGTCGCAATATTCGATCCGAAACGGTTTGTCGCTTGCCACCTTGCCTGGCACTCCCGGCCTCTCGGCCAAAGCCTACACGATGGGGCGGCTCTTCAAAGACGCGGGCTATGCGACGGCAATCTTTGGGAAGTGGCATCTTGGCGAGGCTCCAGAAAGCCTGCCGGGCGCACACGGCTTCGACGAATTCTACGGAATTCCGCCTGGCACTTCGTGGGACGACGCGGTGACGGTCGCGCTGATTCTGCAGTCACACTCCATCAACGCCCCCGAAAGTGTCCTTACGGAGAAGGGTCCGTGGATGGTCGAGCAGAAGGGCAATGGTCCGCTGAAGCGTGTCAAGCCCTTCACGCCCGAGGTGCGTGCAGAGGTCGACAATGAGCTGACAGCCCGGGCAATTGCCTTTCTGAAGCAGCAGGTGGCAGCGAAGAAGCCTTTCTTCCTTTACTTCCCTTTTTCGATGGGGCACGCGCCGAACTACCCGTCCAAGCAATTCGCGGGTAAGTCTCGTATTGGAATTTACGGCGACAAGATGATGGAAGGCGACTACCACGTCGGAGAACTGCTCGACACGCTCAAGGAGCTCAAGGTAGCGGACAACACCATCGTCGTCTTTGCGTCAGATAACGGACCCTGTTGCGGGTCCTTGCGGAGCTTCGGCAACTTGGGCTCTCCCGATTTGGGGAGCGGAGGCCCCTACCGAGGTCAACTTGGAGAGGCGACAGAGGGTGCAATCCGGACGTTCGCCTTTATACGTTGGCCCGGGCACGTTGCGCCGGGCAGCACGTCGTATGCAATGTTTTCAATCATGGACTTCTTGCCAACCTTCGCGGCAATTCTCGGGCGCAAGCTGCCTGGTGACCGCCCCATCGACGGTGTGGACCAAACTGCGGTGCTCACCGGCAAGAGTGAGACCGGAGCCCGGCAATCACTACTCACGTTTATCGGCGCGGACCTCGTCGCGTTGCGGTGGAATCAATGGCGGATTTACTTCAGGAACCTGAGCGCAACCGGCTCGGACTACACGAAGTATGGAGACCTCTTCGCGACGTCTACAGAGCTCTATTTTCCGCAGGTCTACAACATCGAGATGGACCCGCACGAGGACTTGAATATGGGTGGCATCGACCTGTGGCCTCTCGGGTTCGCGGCCCCAGTCATTAAGGAATACTACGAGTCCATCAAGAAGTACCCGATTGTTCCACCAGTGAACATCACGAACTTTAAGCAGCACTGAGGTCAGGACGCAGCCCGATTGATTTCCCGGAGGCACCAACAGATGCAAAATCCACGTAAACGAGGCGTTCTCGGCGCGCTCGTCTTTGTCCTCGGTGTAATTCCCGTCTTCGCCGTCGCCTGGGCGCAGGAGAAGCCCAGCTCAGAGCAGGACATCCGGGCAGCGCTCTTCGGCGGCGTTCCCATGGGGCGCTGGAAGGAAGGCCTCCTATACGAGGGAATTGCACCAATGCCGTGGCTCAAGAGCGCCGCGAACTGGTTTCCACGCACCGAAGACGTCCAACCCAACGAGATGCGCATCATCTTTATGGGAACCGCACCGTTCATCCGTCCGGGTCAGATGAACACCTCAATTCTGGTCCAGCTCGGAAACCAGCAGAACTTCATCTTCGACCTTGGTGAGGGGTCAGTCGCGAATTACATCGCCTCGGGGTTCGCGCTCAACGAGCTGGACAAGGTGTTCATCACGCACCTCCACGTCGACCACTTCGGCGCGCTGCCGTTTCTGTATGAATTTGGCGGATGGGCAGGGCGCTGGCACAAGGTGCTCCAGGTGTATGGCCCGTCGGGGCGCACGAAGGAGTACGGCACTGCCTCGATGATCGACGGCATGAAGAAGATGCTCGCGTGGCATGACGACGCCTTCAGCGTCTTCCCGGTCGGCAAGGGCCACACAATCGAAGTCCACGAGTTCCCCTTCCGTGACAATGGAGGAGTCGTTTACCAAAAGGACGGCGTGCGGGTCATCCACTGGCAGCGCTCGCACGCCAAGGACGGTGCGTCGGGCTACCGCCTCGATTGGAACGGCCTGTCCTTCGTCTGGACCGGCGACGGCCGGCCGAGCGACCTCGACATCAAATACGCGAAGGGCGTGGACGTCTACGTCACCGAGACGCAGACCGAGCTCTGCGAAATCAGCTCCGGTGTGCAGGGCGTGCCGCCCTTCCTAGCGCGTTACACAGTCGACACGCACCACACGCCAGCGTACGCAGCAGGCTATTTAGCGAATCAGATTAAACCCCGGATGTTCCTGACGACGCACATGCCGTTCGACCCATACCTCAACGAGGAGACGGTGGCCGAGGTGCGGGAACACTACAGTGGGCCGTATCACTTCGGGGCGCCCGACGGGGTTGTCGTCAACGTGACAAAGGACCAAATCTGGGTGCGAGAAGGCATCATCCCGAAGTTCCCCAACTCGCGAGCGCCCCAGTTCGACTTCTCCACAGGACAACTCGTCGTTCCGCATCCACCCACTTCCCGTAAGGAAATCCAAGAGCCGTTCGTGCGCGAGCATGAGATCGATCCAAATCTGTACTACCCGAAGGGCTACCACCCCCAGCTGCTGCCGGAGTGGCCCGTGGCAGGCGACCTCGTGGTGCCAATGCAAGCGCTGCCGGCTAATATGTTGAACAGCATGGGCGATGCGTGGCGCAAGAGGCAGGAGTACCTGGAGATGCAGAAGAAGAAAGACGCCGGACAGTGATTGGCTGAACCAGGCGGGCTGTTCTCTCGGACAGCCCGCGCCCGGGAGGTCATTCAACATCGACGCCGAACTTCGTCGTGAGGCTAACGGCAACGTGACGAGCCTGCCCAACGGTTGTGTCCACTGGCCGATTGGGGACGCGTCTTCGAGTCGTTCGTCGCGGAGGCCTGAGCAACCGCGATCGAGAGCCGGAGTGGAGGCCGCTTGGTCTGCAACAGGAGGGCGGGCTGGCTGCGAGCTCCGTCCAGCGCTTCCCTTGCGGCATTGACGCCCTGTTTGTGCCAGCGCCTCTTAGCCACCGCTGCGCTGCTTCTGTTCGCAGCGGAAGCCCGTGGCCAGGAGGGTGGCTACTTCGGACCGGAGCAGCCATTACAAATCCGGCCTGAGGTCGATGCCTACTACCACCTTGGTGAGGACTTTCGCCTGCTGGGGCAGGTGCAGACGAACTTCATCCCGGCGGACTCAAACAGTTCGGCGACGTTCGGGGCGTTTGCCGATTGGATGATTGCGGCAGTGTTCCGGCCACTCCTCAGTCCGGACTTGGCGAAGACGCGCGCTTTAAACCTGAGGTTCGGAGTCCAATACGCAACGACCCTGAATCCGGGAAGCCTCAAGTCTTCACAGAGTGTCGCGCTTCAAGAGGACGTCACGCCACGGTATTTCCTCCCGTGGAGCATCCTCATTTCGAGTCGCAATCGCTTTCAAGAGAGTTGGTCACTGTCTAACGCCGGCTCCTTCACCTTTCGGTACCTTGGCAGGATTCAATTCGAGCGTGAATTCAACGTCGGCGAACAGTCGCTCAATCCGTTTATCAACGCTCAGCTGACTTGGAGCAGCCCCCCGGCGATGTGGACTCAGTTCAAGATGCAAGTGGGCATTCAGTACGGCCCGCACTGGTTCGGGAGGGGCCAAATCCTCGAAATAAATTTCTCTGTCATCACCAAGCTTCAACCCAGTCACAGCTGGTCGCCAGCGTTGGGGTTCATTTGGTACATGTACTTCTGAGTCTGGAAGGCAATCAGCACTCAGTTAGAAGGCTTTCCCACAGTCCGGGATAGACCGCGAAGGAGTCGACACCCACCCCAAAGCCAAGCCGGGTGGGCGTCCGCGCATCCTTTTCGGCAGGCTTTATGTTATTAAAAAGTTTTTCACCGGCGTCAGAGGCACGGCTGGTAGATTGACGGCAGCTCGCGAGAATGTCTCGGCATTTACGAAAAGTGTGCCATCGCTCGCTTCGTCCGAACGATTGCTTCGACGCACTCAAGCTTCTCGAAAAGAAGAGCCTCGCCCACGGGCTGCGCTCATCGAAGAGGCGTAAGCGCCGGTGCGAATGGGGGCGAGTGGCTACCCCAGTTGGATGCGCGCGAAGCGCAAGGCGTCGAGCATGCCTGGCGGTGGACCGAGGTCCGTAGGCCGCTCGGTTGTTCACGACCCGGTGTTCGCGACCGAGGAGCACGCCCGAGCCTCATTGCTAAATCGGCAACCTCCCGCTGGCCCTACGGAATGTGGTCGCGGCCAGCACCGCCGCAAGAAACGCCCTCCGGAGACAGCCTCTACGAGTTGGCCGTCGGTGGAGGAGGTATAATGGAATGTCTATGGACTCCCTTCAGTCGCTCCGGTCGGGAGACCATGCTGATAGATGGTCGTCCCGGAGACCGCGAGGCCTCCCCTAAGAAGTCATCCGTCGAGCGACCCCCACCACCGTTCGGCAGCGTTGCCGCAGTTTCAGAGGAAGTCGTGACTTGCCATTCATGCCCCGACCCGCTTCGGGCGTTTCGCACAGCAGTTGCTGACGCGAAGGTGACGCTATCCCGCACCGCTCTGAAGTCGGATGGGAGTTCTGAACTGCGCGAGCCAGCCTTGTGCCTCCGCGTCCATTGCACTTCGAAGTCCGGAGACGTTCATGTTCGACTCGTCCGCGTTGAGTAGGTCTGCTCTGTTTCTAGCCCAGACGCCTCAGCTCAACATAGCGGCAGAGAGAGACGTCGACAGGGCCGCCGGCGTTCTCCTTACGCTAGAACAGGTGCTACCAGCCTCTGACCTCTTGGTCGGCGGAGTCATGCTCGTGTTCATCGTGCTCCTTCACGGGTCAGCCATGCGGATTGTTCAGTTGCATTGCATTCGGCGGGGCAAGGTCTTGGCGCAGCACCCAACCATCTGGCGCGCTGATTTACTGTTCGCTGCCGCTGTGACCCTGATGCTCGGTTCGCACCTCCTCGAGACCGTCATTTGGACCACGCTACTCGTCTGGGGGCACTTGGTGCACTCGTGGCGGGACGCCGGGTATTTCGTCGCGAACACCTACGACGCTGGGCTACGGTCACGTCGTTCTTGACGAGCATTGGAAGATGCTCGTCTCGTTTATAGCTATCTCCGGACTCTTCACGTTTGGATGGACGGGTAGCGTTCTCGTCGATGTTGTGGTGCGGGTAGGCCGCTTGAAAGAACTCGCCGAGGAGCCCGCGGCTCTGGTGCCGCCTGTCGCACCAGTTGCGGCGACGGATTCGCCAAATGTCACCAAGGACTAAGTTGAGGGCTGGCGCGTGCTGAAGGATGGAGGATGAAGCGAATACGCATGAGGAAAGCCTCCAGCTCCTTCACCCTGGCGATAAGGAGCTCGTCCAAAGGCCGGGGCGGCTTGGCACTCTCCAGGCGACGCTGAGCCCGTAGAAGGCGGAGAATCCGACACGCTTTTCCTCGGAGAGCTTTGGCATCTCCTGCCTGACTCGTCGGACTCCTTCGGCACGGAAGGGCGGTCCTCAAAGGGGAATGGTTCAACGGTCAGTGGGGAGACGCCGGCGCAGGCCAGAACGCAGCCACCAAGAGGGTCACGCTTGCGACGCAAACGATGACCGCGGCGACGAGAAAGGGGATGGCCGCGAAATAGCGGGTTCCCATCAAGGCAAACAGCGTGGGCGGCAGCGCCACGATTGCCAGAGCAACTGTCCTGCTAACAGCGAGCGCCCAAGCAACGCCGACGGAGGCAGGCCGTGCACTGTAAAGAGTGAGACTTCCGAGGGGGAGCAGGAGGATGCCGAGCCCGACGTGGTTGAGCAGCATCGGCGGCATTAGCCAATCCACCGCGTCGGGAGTCGCGCCTGTACGAATGAATTGAGCGATAAAGGGAGTGACCGTAAGGTGTAGCGCCCCGAGGGCGACCAGAAGGGCCCCGCTGAGCCGTAGAACCACAAACCGGGTGGACGGCGCCATCTCCAATACTGTCCTCCGGCGCAGGGAGGCGCGCAAGCTCGCACTGGCGCCATGAAGGGCGCTCGACAATCCAAGATGGTGCTGCCCACGCCAACGGAAGTTGGCGTCATTATTTCTCCTCTAACAGGGACACAGCGGAACACGGCTTGTTCCGTTCCGAGGCGTAGGGAAAGCCGACGTCAGCAGGCGCCGGCCGCGTGGATGCCAGTCAACGCTTCCCACAGCGCTTTCGACATGCGGTTGCAGGCGGCTGCCGCGCGTCCTTGCTCGGCTGGGGTCATGCTCGAAAGCTTACGCTCGAGAAGCGTCTCTTCTCCCGTCTCGCAGGCATGGGCTTGGAAGTATGGGCGGACGCCTGGAGGCAGCGACGCGTAATGGAGGCCGAGGCCCTGGAGCTTGGAGTTAGCTGTCAACGGCTGCTGCGCTTCGAAGGCGTAGAGAGGGCCGGTGGCCTCGGGCAGAGTCGCGAAACAGTTTGTCGCTTCATCGACCAGCAGCTGCACAGCGCCGACCGACGCCCTATCGACGACGGTGGTGCCAACGGCGCGTGCGAAGACCTTCCACAAGTCATAGTGATGACCTTCGACGGCGGCACCCTCGGATTCATTGAGAGCGGTCCACCCGCCTTCAAGGACGCCGATGAATGCGCCGTACTCGCGCGCATAGAGTCTAAGAGCCGCAACGCTCAAGGTGCCAGCGCTCCAGGCCTGATAAAAGGGATGGTGGAGCAGATTGTATCGGCGAATGGCTTTGCGCATCCGTTGGAGCGTCATTCTCGTCCCGGCCATCTGGTTCGCCTCCTGAGGTGAATACGTCTATTCAGCTCCAGATGTGAGTTCAGACGAACGTTGGAATGCCCAACGTGAATTCTCCGCCAGGACCAGCCAGAAGTACTGCCAGGGTCCAACTGGTGGCTCACCATTCCAGATGCGGCGAGCCTAACTGTCAGCGGCGCTTGGCGCCAGCGAGTTGGACCAGTTGTTCGAGAGCTTCGTACGGCTGGGCGCCGACGACTGCGCGGCCGCCGGCGACGAAGGTCGGGACCCCGCTGACGCCCAAGGCGCGTGCGTGCGCCCAATCCCGATCGACCGCCGCGCGAAATACGCGCACGTTCAAGATGCGCCGCGCCTCCTCGGGTGGCAGGCCCACGCGCTCGGCGATCCCCACCAACGCGTCGACGCTGCCAAGGTCAGTGCCATCGACGAAGTAGGCACGGTAGAGTGCGTCGTGAATCGCCGGCCGGCCGGCGAGTTCGCCCCACTTGCCTAGCTCGTGAGCGAGCCGAGAATTGTATGTGCGCTCGCGCCGCGAGTACGGCAACCCCTCGGCATCCATCAGCGACTTCATGCGCGAGTGCATCGCATTCAGGTCGAGCCCGCGCCCTGCGAACAGGTCCGAGAGCGGGATTCCGCCTGCGGGCGTGTCGGGATGCAGCGGAAACTGCAGGTGCTGCTGACGTACGTCGTACGTCTTGACCAACCGTTCAGTACGGACCGTACTGAGATAGCACCACGGTCACACGTAGTCGGCGAAGACTTCCAGACTGATTGGGCTCATGAAATGAATATAGGACCGTGCCACCGGCTGTGCGAGCGCTACTGCATGTCGAGTTGCGTGAATGCCTCAAGCGGATGGTTTCCAACGCTGGGCGCACTCGATGTTTTCGCCAATCCGAGAAGGTGCTGTAGTCGGTTGGGCAATCGCCCCGGGGTTGTCCGAACCCGGTCGCTTCGGGCGCGGAGGAAAAATGTCAAAATCATTTGTCTCGCGAGGATTCGTCGGCAAGCAGCGCCAGCCTCGTCTCACCGGCCGTGTTCCTCCTGGCCAGTATGTGACGGAGGACTTTCCGGTGTTGTCCGCTGGGCCAACGCCGAAGACCCCTTTGGCACATTGGAGCTTTTCAATCGAAGGCCTGGTGGGGAAACCGTCGCGCAGGAGCTGGGAAGAGTTACTCAAGTTGCCGATGGAGACGATCGTCGTCGACATCCACTGCGTCACAAAATGGAGCAAACTGGACACCCGCTGGGAAGGCGTCAGCTTGGGCACGCTCTTCGAGCGGGTTGACCTAGACCCAGCCGCGCTCTTCCTCACTGCATTCTCTGATGGGGGCTACACCACCAACATGCCGGTGGCCGAGCTCCTGGACGGGCAAGCCTTCATCGCTCATCGCTACGAGGGCCAACCCCTCGCGGCCGAGCACGGAGGCCCCGTGCGCCTTGTCGTCCCCCACCTGTACTTTTGGAAGAGCGCGAAGTGGGTGCGCGGGTTGAGGCTTTCCAAAGACGACGCACCTGGGTTCTGGGAATCGCTCGGCTACAACAACCATGGCGATCCGTGGCAAGAAGAGCGGTACAGCTGAGGGGACCGCATTTCACTAGAGGATGAGCGCCTTGGAATGGCAGATCGCGCGCGTCAGCGCGCTTCGGACCGAGACGCCGACCGTAAAGACGCTCACGCTCCAGCTGCCTCGATGGATGCCACACCGGGCCGGCCAGCATTACGATGTGCGCCTCGTCGCACCGGACGGTTACGAGGCGCAACGCAGCTACTCGGTTGCCTCAGCGCCCGAGAGGTCCGGGGAGATCGAACTCACTGTCGAGCGTCTCGATGACGGTGAGGTTTCGACGTACCTAACCGAGGTGCTCGTTGTGGGCGACGAAGTTGAAGTGCGAGGACCCATCGGCGGCTACTTCGTCTGGGAGGTGCCGATGGGCGGCCCGCTGCTTCTCGTCGCGGGTGGGTCGGGTATCGTCCCACTCATGGCGATGCTGCGACACCGGGCGGCAGCCGGGGCGGCAACGCCCGTTCGGCTGCTGTACAGCGTTGCGGGTCCGGCGAACGTCATTTTTCGAGACGAGCTCGGCGTACTCCAGGCGGCTGACGATGGTGTGGTGGTGGCTTACACTTTCACCCGCGTCCAGCCCCCCGCGTGGGCCGGGTATGGGCGGCGGATCGACCGCTCGATGTTGGCCGAGGTGACCGCTCCTCTTGGTTTGACCGTGCTCGCTTATATTTGCGGACCGACACCGATGGTTGAGAGTGCAGCAACTGCACTGGTCGACCTCGGGGTAGCGCCGGAGCGCATCCGGACTGAGCGCTTCGGACCAACGGGCAAAGGGAACGCACATGAATGACATAACCCGCGAGTTAATGGTCGATGGAAACGCGGTGGCCGGCCTCCTCAGTGAGGTCTTCGGCTGCGACATGACGACATGCCCGTGTCAATGTGCGCATTGCGCTGCAGTGGGGGTGGTGGCCACGCTGTTGGCTTTCACCCACGCGCCCGGAACAGTCCTGAGATGCCCTGTCTGCCTTGAGGTCGTTCTGCGGGTGGTACGCACCAGCGAGGCTGTTTACCTGGACGCGCGTGGAGCCTCCTACGTCAGCCTGCGCCGAACGGTCTCATAACTGCTTCGCTCCAGTAGCCGTCGGTTGGCGAAGGTTTGCGACTCGCCAAACTCGGCCGTAATGGGAAGGGTGCAAGAAGCTCCCCGTCGACACCCTCAGGGTATGGCCAGCCGCTCAGGCGAGTTCGTACAACGACGCCTTTCCCCACCCGTTGCGGCCCATACGCGGCCTGAAAGGGCAGGGGACTGGTATGGTGTTGCAGACTGTGCCGGCACTTCACGGAACTCGTCGGGTCGCTCGAAGCCCTATGCCGGCTTCCCGCGCGCTTCCGCCAAGGCCCCTTGGTCCCTGCCAGCCTCAAGGCAGGGGTGGTCCGAGGGTCGTGGCGCCTTGGCGTGTGCATACTTCTACGGTAGCCATCTGGCTGAGGCGTGCCTCACTTCCAGAAGTGAGGGTCTGGGCCCTTTTGTTGTCAGCCGTTCTGCTTGGCTGCCCCAACTCGAGTTCCGTCACCGATGGGGGCGGCGCGGCCCCCCCTCCCCAAGGCATCGTACCCACCTTCACGTTCGAGAGCGGTCCGGTCCGCCCTGTGGCCCTTTCACCGGACGGCACTCGACTCTTCGTTGCCAACACGTCCAACGCGTCGCTGGACGTCTTCTCTGTCACCGACGCTGGGCTTTCGCCGGCGAGTTCGGTTCTGGTGGGAGTCGATCCTGTCGCCTTGGCCGCCCGAACCAATACCGAGGTTTGGGTGGTCAATCAGGTCTCGGACAGTGTCAGCATCGTCGACCTGAGCAGCGATCCGCCTCATGTCACCCGGACGCTCCTCGTCGGAGACGAGCCGAGCGACGTTGTTTTCGGAGGCCCGACTGGGAGCCTTGCCTTTGTCGCGACAGCCCACCGCGGCCAGCAGCGAACCGACCCTTCGCTGGCGCAAGTTCCGGGAGCCGGTGACCCCGAGCTGACGAGGCCGGGCATTGGCCGGGCAGACGTCTGGGTCTTCGACGCGACCAATCTCGGGACGTCAATCGGAGGGACGCCGGTGGCGATTCTGAGCCTCTTTGGAGACACACCGCGTGGACTCGCCGTAACTCCGGATGGCTCCACTGTCTACGTTGCGGTCTTTAAGTCGGGCAACCAAACGATGGCAGAGTCGTCGGAGCTTACCTGTCCCGGGTTCGACACGTCCGACGCCGGAGACCCTTGCGTTGTCTACGGGGTCACGGTGCCAGGTGCGCCCCCAGGTCCCGCGACCAATTATGCGGGTCTCCCCGCTCCGCAAGTGGCGGTGATTCTTAAGACTGACGCTAGTGGGGTTTGGCGGGACGTCTTGGGACGCGACTGGACCAGCGCGACTGTATTCACGCTGCCCGATCAGGATGTCTTTGCAGTCGACACGGCGACACTAAGCACGACAGCAAGTTTTGCCCATGTCGGCACGACGCTTTTCAATCTCGCTGTCAACCCGGTGAGTGGCGTCGTCTACGTTTCGAATACCGAGGCGCGCAATGACCTTCGGTTCGAGGGGCCCGGAACCTATGCGGGGCAAACGCTTCAGGGGCATCTCGCCGAGGCTCGCATCAGCGTGCTGAGCGATGGAGGAGTACAGCCCCGCTATCTCAACAAGCACATCAACTACTCAATCCGGCCGGCGCCGGCTGGCACTCTCAGCCACAGTCTCTCGACGCCGCTACAGATTGCAGTCAGTTCGGACGGCTCGACGCTATACGTGGCAGCCTTCGGCTCCTCAAAAGTCGGCGTGTTTTCGACCGCCGCCATCGAGAACGACACCTTCGACCCAGCGACTCAGAGTGGTGCATACCTCGTTGTCTCGGGTGGTGGCCCTAGCGGCCTCGCGCTCGATGGGGCTCGCAACCGCCTCTACGTCACGACCCGCTTCGACGATGGCCTATCGGTCATCGACCTGGCCTCGGGGGTAGAGACTGCCCACCTGACGCTCGTGAATCCGGAGCCAGTGGTGGTCACGAACGGCCGGCCGTTTCTCTATGACGCGACCCGTAGCTCCTCCAACGGCGAGGCATCCTGCGCCAGCTGCCATATTTTCGGAGACAAGGACAATCTGGTCTGGGATCTCGGCAACCCGGATGCCGATCCGGTCGTCACTCCGCTTCCCATCAAGCTCAAAGCTGGTGCGCCGGCATCCATTAATGGTGGGGGCGGAGTGGCTACCCTTCATCCTCTGAAGGGACCGATGACGACCCAAACGCTGCGTGGTCTCGTCAACCACGGCCCGATGCATTGGCGCGGCGACCGCGCGGTCGGGTTCTTTGGTTCCGACATGAGCACAGCCCCGCCGTATGACTCGATGCTTGCCTTCAAGAATTTCATCGTCGCCTTCAACACACTGGTCGGCCTGGGCCCGGCCTTTTCGTCCGCCGACATGCAGACCTTCGCGGATTTCGCGCTTAATATCGCTATGCCTCCGAACCCAGTGCGCTCGCTGGACAACTCGCTCAGTCCGGTTCAAGCCGCGGGCCAGTCCTACTTTCTAGGATGCGACGGGAAAGACAGTTTCTCCGGCGGCGCGGTGGCGTGCCCTGACGGAGGGCCACCGGTCGTCGGAGGCCACTTGGCTGACGGAATCCCAGTCGCAAACCTCGGCTTCACCTGTGAGGGCTGCCACGTTTTGAATCCAGCCATGGGTTTCTTTGGTACCGATGGTGAGAGCAGCTTCGAATCGCTGCCTCAGACTGTGAAAATTCCTCAACTTCGAAATCTTTACGACAAGGTCGGTATGTTTGGTGCCCCGCCGAACCTTAAAGAAAATCCGGGTAACAATGGCCCAACAGGCCCGCAGGTTCGTGGAACTGGCTTCACGAATGATGGCAGCGTGGATACCCTTTTACGCTTTCTTCAGGCGGACGTCTTCAACGTAGTCGGCGAAGGGTTGGTTGGGTTTTCGAATGGCGACACCCAGCGGCAAGCCCTCGAACAATACCTGCTAGCCTTCGACACTGACCTTGCACCCATCGTTGGACAGCAAGTGACGCTGCGGGCCGATAACGCTTCCAGCGTGGGTCCACGCATCGATTTGTTCATCGCTCGGGCCTCGACGCCGTTTGTCTCGAAACTCGTCGGACCGGGAGCGACCGAATGCGACTTAGTGGCTCGGGCAACAGTTGCCGGCAGGCCGACCACGTTCCTTCTTGAGCCCAACGGCACCTTCCGCCCTGACGACGGCAAACCCGCGCTCACAGACGCAGCTGTCCGGACTCTGGCAGCCACCGCCGGCCAAGAAGTCACGTATACGTGCCTTCCCCCCGGTTGGGGACGCAGCAAGAACTGAAACCGAGCCAGCGAAACGTTGTCCCTGTCGACTTCGTAAGTCGAGTCCGGTAATGACCCTGCCCAGGCTGTTGATGCCGGCAGCGTTGCATTTTCCGGCGAATCTCGCTCGGGGCCGAAGGCGGTAGCACTGCGCCCGAAGCGCGGGCGGCCGTCGCCCGACAAGAAGAGAGGGGATTTTGCGTGGTTTCTCAAGGAGAACAAACCTAGATGCGGAGACGCCTCGAGGTACTGGCGGCGGTGGTAGCGCTGGCGGCGTGGTTGGATTTCAGCCGCCTGCAGGAGCTGCACCACGCCGACAGTCTCGTGCCTGTCCTCGCCGGTCTAACCGCCTGGACGCCGTTTTATTGGGGACAAGATCGGTACGGCATGCTCATTCCGCTGCTGGCGCTTCCCGTGCGCGACCCCGCATGGCACTTGCTGCTGCAAGGGTTTCTGACGCTGGCGCTTTCGGTCTGGGGGCTCATTCTCCTCGTCCGGATTCTGCTGCCGCGCTCTGCGCCTTGGGCTCCGGCTGCGGCGCTCCTGATGACGTTGCTTCTGCTTCTCCCGCCCGCGGAGGAGGTGCGGTTCAACATCCTCTGGGTGCAACCCTACATGCTCTCCTTCGGCCTGGGTCTGACGGGGGTGACGTTGGTGAGCGACGGCGGTCCGTGGCGAATTGCAGCGGGCGCCCTTCTCTTCCTCGCCGCCGCGTGGGTGAACGTCAGTATGGGCATGGTGGTAGCGCCGTTGGTGGTTTGGCGGGCCGCCTTTACCGACTACGGGCGCCTTGGGCTAGCGCGCCTTCGCTTCGTGCTCACCAATCTCGTGTTTCTTGCGCTCGCAACATACGCGTCTGTCCGTTTGTCTCAGGTGGTTTCCTTGCCTCACACCCCCACTCGACTGGTGCCGGTAGCGGCCTGGCCGCACACGGCGCTCGCGTTGTTTCGCACAGCGAGCGGTTACGAAAAGGTCCGTCTTTGGATGGGCATCGCTCTCGGGTTCGCCGCACTGGGGCTTCTAAGTCTCGCCGCTGCGCCTGTCCGGCGCAGCGCCCGGCCCGTTTTAAGCGCGGCTGGTGGGCTCGTCTTGACGGCCATTGTCCCCTTTGCGCTGGCGGCCTCCTCGCTCTGGGTGGCGCAGAACAACTACTCGGTGCGTTACCTCATTCCGACGTTGATGCTCGTGCAGGCGGCTTGCTGCCTGCTGGCAACCCTTCCCGCCCTCGCATTGGAGGCCCAGCAGCAGAGGACGGTGGGTTGGGCAAGCTTGGGCGCGGTGTCCGTGGCATTGCTCGTGGCCGTCGGGCCACCAAGTCGTAGGGCTGTGGTGACGGCCTTTGAGACTCGGTGGGGAAGCGCGGCGCGAGACGTTATCGCCGCGCGGGCCAACCTTGTTACCGGCGACTATTGGAAGGTGTGGCCCACCGTCTTCTACGCGAGCTGGCTTTTGGGCACTTCTGGGCGCCGAGATTGGCCCTACGGCATCACTGACCGGAGCACCGCGACCCTTTCGCAGTCGCGGGCGCTGACGCACTTCCGGGTTGCGGCCATCGATGGCCGTGCTTCGTGGCTCGGCCTCCTCGGACAGCGGCGTTGGTCAGTGGCCGAGCGGCGCACCACCTGTCTCATCCTCACCGCGCCTTGAATGGACGCCTTGTCACTGATTTTCTGAAGAGAGTGCTAACGGCGCGCCCCGACGCTCGCGGCCAAGTCGGCCGTGTTTCGAGGCGCCAGACGCGCCCTCCTGCCAAGCCGGTGCGCCGACCTGATGTTTTCGCTGCTGTGGAAGAAACCTTGCAAGGCACGGGCGCTTCCTTTGTCAGCGCTTGGCTAACAGCGTCGGTTTACCTTGTGCTCCGAACGATTGGGGCACGAGACTGCGGCACAATTGAAGACAACGGACCTGCAATGGTTGACGGCGCGAGACCCGCAGTGGGATGCACCGCTGTGGGCGCGAGCTCTCCTCGTCGTGGTAGCGCTCGGCATGGTCGGCCTCCGATTCGGTGATCGCGACCTCGTGCCTTACATTCTGGACGAGTCCCATTTTCAGGAGGCGGCTCGGGCGCACGTACGAGAGGGAACCTGGGCCGTGATTAGCCCGCTTACGGGCAATCTAGGCATCGCCTATGGGCCAGCCCCTGTGTGGTTTTACACCGCGGTTCACTACTTGGTGGGCCCGCGGCCGGAACGCAGTGTCTTCGCCGTGACTGTCTTTCTCTCGCTGGCTGACCTGCTGTTGGCCGCGGCGATAGCCTGGTCGCTTCGCGGCGGGTGGCTCCTCTTCGCTGCGCTCGCCGCGCTGCTGGCCGGCTCCCCCTTCCTCTTCTTTTGGTCGCGCGTCGCATGGGAGGTGTTCTCCGGCTACATCGCCCTTGCAGTGGCTCTTCTGGCGAATGCCCGCACCCTCAGCGTCGCTCGCGGCGCGCTCCTTGGTATTTTCCTGGGACTCGGTCTCACCAGCCACCCCATGACAGTCCCGGTGGTGCTTGCCGCTCTTGTCGTGCTCGGCTGGGAAGCATGGCACCGACGTGCGGGGGCCGAAGGGCTCCTCGCCGTTGTCGCTCTGGCCCTCCTGGTAAATGTTCCGTACCTCTGGGCTCTGCACGTCACGCCCCGCGCAGCGCCCGCAGCTAGGACAGGCCTCGGCGTCCGTCTCCTCGGCACGCCGGTGCGGCTCGTCGTGGAACTCCTCGAGCCTGCGCGCATCCTGACGACCAACGGCGTGAATTATTTTTTCGATAACGCCTGGCCGGACTTCCGAATTTGGCTGGGCCCCGCCGGAGCCTTGCTGGCACTCGGGCCCGTCCTGACCGTCGTGCTCTCGGTGATGGTGGCCGCGGGCCTGCTCTGGGCGGCGTTTCGCGCGCCGCCGGGTGCTCGGCGCGTCGCTCGTGTCGCACTCTTGGCCTGGGCGGGCCTCGCGGTTTTGCTCTCGGTCCTGGGACTCCCTATCCATCCGCACTATCAGCTCGCCGCTTGGTGGCTTGTCCCGACCGGCGTCGGCGCACTGGCCATGGCTCTTCTGCCGGCCCACCCATGGCTCGCTCGGGGCCTGCTCGCCTTTGTATGGGTCGTGGCATTGGCCGAGACAACCTTCAACGTGGCGTGGATGCGGTGGGTGCGCGAACGCGGCGGCACTGCCGGAATCCACTACTCGGTGCCGATGGCCGCCCAGCGGGAACTGCTCCACGCGGCCTGCGCGACCGACCGGCCCCAAGTGGCACTGGCCAACCGTACATACCTCTTTCCGGAGAGCCTTCTCAGCCTGGCGCAGACCGAACCGCCTTGTGCAGGAAAGCGTGTTGCCGTTTGCTCCGGCAACTGCCCGGTGCTGGGCGCGCAGTGGAGAGTGGTTTCAGTGCGCTACGCTGCGTACCCCGGTGGACGACTCGCGCCGGTGACCGCTCATTAAGTGGTGGCAGCGTCTCGATGCTTCCAGGCGCACACAACAGAAATGGGAGCAGCTCACGGCGGCAAGGTCAAGATGGGGTCTCGTTAAGCTTCGGTGTTGGCCATATCAGGCGACTCGGGGCAGGCGGTACGTACCGGGGACTCGCTAGGAGCTAAATGGACGGTGGGCGCACGACGCTGGTCCTCTTGCTCGTGTTGACCGCGTGGCTGCCGGCCCGAGCGATGGCCACGGACAATTCGTCGGTCGGAGTGGTGACTCGGGAGAGAGAGGAGCCAAGTGATGCCGGGTTGCCAATGGGAGACACGCCGGAGCTGGAAACCGAGCGAGAGCACCTCCTGCCCTACACCCCGGTCAGGAGCTTGCAGGGTAGCTGCACTTCGAGCCTCGAGTGTTCCCAAAAACTCGGGTACGGCTACGTGTGCGTCTCAAGCCAATGCGAGGTGCATGAGGACGAGAATGACATCTTTACGCTCCTACATCTCGCTCAGTCAGGCCGCGCCGTGGCCAGACCGTATGAATTGCTTACGGCCATTCTCCCGGTCGTGGGGTATGACCCGGCGCTGGGCTTTGTGGTCGGTGCCTCAGCCTTTCTCGGGATGTATTTGGGCGATCCGCAGACGACTAATCTCTCCAACGCCCAACCCACGCTCCTCTATACGACAGACAAGCAGCTCATCATTCAGCTGCCCAGCAGGGTCATGACCCCTGGCAACGGGTGGGCTCTCATCGGCGATTACCGCTTGCTCCTTTTCAATCAGGACACCTACGGGCTGGGAACGGGCACAACCCCAGTCTCCAAAGGCTTCACCATCGTTGGCTATGGGCACACGGCGCCTATCCCTGGAGCACAGCAGATGGGTTTCGACCTGCTGCGGTTCCATCAGTCGGTGCTCAAGCAGCTCATCGAGTCCCTCTATGCCGGTGCAGCGCTTGGGTTCGATCGCTATTTCGACATCGACGATAAACTTTTGAACCTGATGTCGAACCCGGCAGTCGTCACAAGCCATTACGCTTTCAGTCGTTATTACGGCTTCAACTCCAATCAATACAACATTGTCAGCTTAGGCGCGGAGGTCCTCTACGACAGCCGCGACTCCACCGTGAGTCCCTACCGGGGTGTCTACGCGGACGTGGTGTTCCGTGGGAACCCCATTTGGCTAGGAAGCTCACAAAATAGCACTCAGGCGTACGGGGAGTTCAGGACGTACGTCGGTCTAGACCCGAGTGTCCCGCGGAACATCATCGCCTTCTGGCTTCTCGGCCAAGGAGTGACGGGTGGGAACCTTCCCTATTTGGCCCTACCGGCTCTTGGGTGGGACGCCGGGGGGCGCACCGGGCGGGGCTATGTCGCTGGCCGTTTCCGCGGAACTGCGGAGTTTTACGCCGAGTCCGAGCTTCGGTTTCGGCTGACCGATGACGGCTTTCTCGGGGCAGTCGTGTTTGCCAACGTTTCCACTTTTGCGCGCCCAGCGGTCGCAGTCACCGGGTACCTTGACGCAGGCGAACGCGTCTTCCAGTACCTCCGTCCCGCCGGAGGCATCGGTCTGCGGCTCATGATGAACCGTGCCTCCCGGAGCAACCTCACGGTGGACTTCGCCTTCAGCGAAACCGGCTTCGGCCTCTACCTAGGAGCAGGCGAGGCCTTCTGAAGCTTCGCATCCGGTCGAGCCAGACGGGCATCGGCAGTACCCCGGTACTCCCCAGCGGCGCTCAGTTGCGCCTGCGCGCTCTTTGCACGAGATGGTTCCTCTGCCTCCTCGGTACGCTGCGTGACGGCGGGCGGCCGTCGCGCTTCTTCGCGCGTTCTCGAGTCCTTGACCGGCTCACAGGAGTGGGGACTAGGCTTCCTGCATGAGAGGCACCACCGCGGACGTGGAAGGTTTTGTGCCACTTCGCCAGAGTTTGTTTCTCGGAACGGGACTTCTCTGCACGGTCTTCCTCTGCCTCGGCTGTGACGGAGCCCTCGCAGCGGGTGCAAGCGCTGAGCCGACGCCCGTGCCGCCGGCTTCTACCTATCCGGCGGCTCCCCGCACCTCGGTCACCGAGGAGCATCACGGCGTCCGAGTCGCCGACCCGTTTCGGCCACTCGAGGACCTCAACGCCCCCGAGACGCTGAGCTGGGTCGCCGCGGAGAACCGAGTCACTGATGCGTACCTTGCTGGCATCCCCGCGCTACCGGCCCTGCGCGCACGCCTCGCAGAAGTATCGAGCTATGAGAGGTATGGCCTTCCTGTTCATCGCGGCAACCGCTACTTCTGGACCCACAACGACGGGAAACTGGAGCAGAGCGTCCTGGTGACAGCTCCGCAACTCGACCAGGATGCCACGGTGCTCGTCAATCCGAACGTTCTCTCACCCGACGGGAAGCTGGCCTTTGTTGGTTACACGGTAAGCAATGACGGAAAGCGCGTCGCCTATGGCCTGTCGATTGGCGGAGGGGATTGGCTGAAATGGCGCGTCCAGGCGGTGGCGAACGCTGCTGCAACGTCGGTGGCTGAGGCCGAAGAGCTCGAGTACATCAAATATTATAAGCCGTCTTTTTCGGCCGACGGGAGGGGGCTGTTTTACAGCAGGTTCCCCGTGCCGGCAGCAGGAAAGGAGATTTCGGAAACCGATCACGACTGTCGCGTCTATCACCACGCTCTGGGAACCCCCACCTCTTCCGACGCGGTCGTCTACTCCAGGCCCGATCATCCGAGCTGGCAATTCGAGCCAATCGTCACCGCTGACGGGCATTACCTCGTTTTGGAAATCGGAGACGGCGAGGTTGGAGACCGGAACCAGGAGCTCCTCGTCTACCTCGACCTCAAGAAGCCGGGCTCGAAGCCGGTCGCTCTGGTCGATGTCTTTGAAGCGGAGTACCTGTTTCTGGGCAACGTGGGGCCTGTCTTTTACGTCGTGACTTCGTTTGACGCACCGAACAAGCGCATCGTGGCCATCGACACGCGGTCCCCTGGAAGGAGCGCTTGGAGGACAGTCGTGCCGGCTGGAAGCGACGCCATCCAACATGCATCACTGGTCGGCCATCAGCTCTTTGTGACGACTCTGCGTGACGCGCACAGCGCAACGACGAGCTACGACTTAGCGGGGAAGAAGCTCAAGGAAATTTCGCTTCCGGGAATCGGCTCGGTCTTCGGCTTCGAAGGCGGAGCGGCGGACAAAGCGACCTTTTATCTCTTCACCAGCTTCACCATTCCAGGGTCCGTCTACCGGTACGAATTGTCGAGTGGCCTGAGCACGCCGTGGCGCGTTCCGTCCGTTGCCTTTGACGCGTCGCAGTTTGAAACGGTTCAGTTTTTCTACCCCGGGAAGGATGGCACCAAGGTTCCGCTCTTCTTGACCTCCAAGAAGGGGCTGGTGCGGGACGGCCAGACTCCAACCTTGCTCACGGCGTATGGAGGGGGTGGCTGGTCGTGGACGCCCTTCTTCGACCCAATGGTGGTGCCTTGGCTTGAACGCGGTGGAGCCACGGTGGTGGCTAATATCCGCGGCGGCGGCGAGTACGGCGAGGCGTGGCACCAGGCTGCGGTCGGCACCAGGCGCCAGGTCGCCTTCAATGACTTCATTGCTGCTGCAGAATGGTTGGTGGCGACCAAGGTCACCTCTGTCGCGCGCCTCGGAATTCACGGCCGGTCGGGCGGAGGACTCTTGGTGGGAGCGGTACTGACCCAAAGGCCGGACCTCTTCGGCGCGGCAGCGCCGCTGGCGGGAGTCTTCGACATGCTGCGCTTTCCGCTGTTCGGGCAAGGTGCGGGGTGGGAAGGAGAGTTTGGCTCTCCGGAAGACCCGGCCGACTTCGCAGCGCTCTATCGCTACTCGCCCTTGCACAACGTTCGGCCGGGGACGGTCTATCCGGCAACGGTGGTTGTGTCCGCTGACCACGACGTCCGGGTGGCGCCACTGCACTCTTATAAGTTTGCTGCCGCGCTTCAGGCTGCGCAGGCCGGCCCGGCGCCCATTTTGCTCCGGGTGGAGACCCAGTCAGGGCATGGCGGAGGCACCACCAAGAGTAGTCGGACTGCGCAGAACGCGGAGCTACTCGGCTTCTTTGCGCAGAGCCTCGGCATGAAGACTTCGTCGAACTAGGCTCTCCGCCCACTTTCTGGGGTCGCTTTTCAAGGCCAAGCGTCTCAGGTCGTCTTCCCGGCTGGCGCCCCGCTGCACCAGCCGAAGGGCAGCTGAACCATGGCCACATCTGGCTGACCGCGCCCATGCCATGGCTCGGCCGACTCGACTCAATCCTGTGCGGAGAACGGCCCCCGCCCACCCAACGAGGCCCGCGCCCAGGCAAACGCCGGAGTCGGCGACCTCATGCATCGCCGACCCCAGTCGAAACACGGACGCACCACGTGAAGGCATGTGCGCCGATGGTTCAGCTCGCCCCTTGGTGTGGATGCCTACTTCGCCCAGCGTTTGTCGGACGGGATGAAGACGAGCGGGCGAATATAGTCGTTGGGGTCGACCAGCCACATCGTCTCCGGCCACTGCGCCTCCGGAATGGCGGAGTAGGTGGCGCCGTTCGGGCTACTGGTGGCGAACCCCGAGGGTGCCCTCAGCGCGTCGTAGAAACCAACCTTCCACTCCAGCGACGAGCCTTCCACCGCCACTGCCGTCGTGTGGTTCGGAATGAAGACCTTCGGCTTCACGTGCGAAATATAGCTAATGATGTCGCGTTCGCCGTTTTGGTTATAGCCGAGGCTCACCACCGAGCCGAGCTCCACATCGACTGGGCCGAGGCCATCCATGATGGACGCGAGATTGGCGCCCACGGTCGTGCCGTTGACGGTCACGCCCGGGAAGCAGCCGGTGGTGGTCTGGGGCGGCTCCCATGGCGCCCCGCCATCGGCCGCGTTGTTGTTGGGGAGCGCGCAGCTATCGACAATGTCGCCGGTGCTGTTGTGCCAGACGAACTTGAAATCATGCGGGCCTCGCACGGTGAAGACGTAGAACAGGGCGATCGGTCCGCCCGGGCCCTGTCGCGAGGTTGCGATGTTCAAGTACGTCGGCTCGAGGAGCGTCCCGGCAGGGAAGAGCAGCGGGTCGCGCGGGTCCTGCAGGTTGCAAGGAAACGTGTTGCCGTGCGTGGCAGTTGGCGAACAAACGCCGCTGACCGTCGCCGCAACGGGCACCGCGTCGGGGTCATTCGCCCCGGTGTTGGTCGAGTGCAGGTGCTTGAAGACCTCGATGCGAATCTCCGGCTCGAACTGGTCGATCTTGACGATTTGAGCGCCCGGCAGCGAGCCGCGGTCGGTCAGCGGCACGCAGGCGACGGCCGGGACGGTGGTATAGCCCGCCATGAAGTTCCTGTTAGCGTCGATGGCCATGTTGTCGCAGGTCTCCGGCGAAGCGTAGATGGTCGCGCCAGTCTCCGCCGCGATGTAGGCCGCGTTATCCGCGTGATCGAAATGGCCGTGGCCGAGGAAGATTGCCTCTGGCATCAAATCCACGAGGTCCTGGATCACGAACGGCGTGCGGCCCGGCATGATCTCGAGGCGGGTAACATACGTATCGAGCAACATGACGTGGCCACTCGCGGCGGCGGCGAACGTTGCGTTCGTCAGCCATGAGAAGATGACGCGACTGGAGTTGACGTCGCCGTTCCGCTGGTCGACGTTGTCGGCGCCGAAGATTTTTGAGCGCGCGGCAATCATCGCTGGGTCTGTCTGACGCCAATGGGCGTCGACGGGAAACGAAAATCCAAGCGCGAGCACCAACAGCACAGTCTGGCAGCAGGTTTTCATCTGGCCTCCAAATCGGCGTCTTTCGATGTGAGCCTCCACGTGAGTGGAGGGGCAGTCCTGGAAAAGCGCACGTTCTGCGCGCGGGCCCAATCGAATTCAAGACGCGACGCGTCTGGTCGGACGCGGAACTGACGCGAGAAATTGGCTTGTGGCGCCATCGATGAATGTCAAGCAGTGCGAGCTGTTGTTAAGTCTTGGTTGAGTTGTAAAATTTGTTGAATCTTTGCGCGTTTGCTCAAATTTGCGTCGTGCGGCAACCGGGCTCCTGGCGGCGCCACCAGCGCAATTCCGCATGACGCGTCCCAACGTCGACGCATGGAACTACGGGTTGGAGCTCACAACGCTGCGTAAGCGAAGGCCAACCTCGCTGAAGGCGAGAAAGCGCAGGCGTCTGATAGGTTCCCATCGACGGAATGCAGAGCAATGCCGACGGTCTTCCAAGAGAAGGATAAGCGATAATGTAAGACGTTATAATAAATAGTTGCGAAATAATTTATGAAGGATTGAGCGTTGAATCGGCGCCCGTGCTTCCCGGTTTGAGCGAATTCTCAGCGGGCTGCTGTGGAAGGAGAGCGCGCGGTCTTTCTCTTCAACGACAGCTGCCTCGGCACGAAGGATTGGCAACGTTGACGACTCCAATCGCCAGGCTGGTTGTGAGGGAGTCACGTGCATTGTGTATTGCACGCTGGACCGCACCGGCTTCCTGACTGACAAAGCTCTGGCGAAAGTGACGTTTTGGACGCTGGCGCGGGCTGCTACGTGAGTAAGACGCTCAGCACGCAAGCAACTTCGACATTCGTCCAGGTTGCCATGACCGCCGGAAGCGACAGGTAGGCGGAGCTCCCGGGCACCATCCGGCCTTCGTAGCGCTGCCCGGTGAAGGTCAGGTTGTAGGTGACTCCGGAAATTCGTCCGTCAATCTGCCTGGGGTTGATGGTGAAGTCCGTGCTCCGTGCGCCCATGGTGCCAGTGACGTGGGCACCCCCGTCGGGGTTGGTGTCCACGATGCACGTGAACGGAGCATTTCCGACGATGCCCTCCGCCCTGTCCCCCTTGATGGTGACCTGGACCGTTCGCCCGCTCATCACCGTGCCGCGAATCGCCCCACCGCCGGCGAACAAGTGGGTCGTCGGGCCGGTCAGGTCATGGTTGTCGATTTGGACGGACACCTGACCGCCGCTGCCACCTGTTCCCTGGAGGCTGGCGCCGACCGACATCGAAGCCGAAGCGAGCTTCCAGTCGGGGGGCGGGCCGGAAGAGACTGCCGCGGGCGTCGCACAGGCCAGGATGACGGGGCAACACCAAACGGCAAGTGCGCAGGGTAACCGCATGTGACTCTCCAGGGATTCGTCCGTTGGATGACGGACGGCACTAAGTGTGGGAAGCATCAACGGGGCGAGGCCGGCTGTCACCTGGAATCGCCCTCCTCGTCGCCGAGGCAAGACGACATTCCACGCAAGTCAAAAAACCCCAGTCAGGTGGCGAGGCCGGTTGCTCTGGCGCTCTGAGGCGGCCAACCTATTGACAGTAGAGACAGACTTGCCTTGGGAGGCTAGCCATGTTTTCGGTCATCCTGGCCGCCGTCGATGGCTCCGCCCGCGCCGGCAGCGTGTTCGAGGCGGCTTTTCAACTCGCCGAGCGGTTCGACGCACGACTCCACCTCTTCCGCTCGGTGGCGGTGCCGCCGGAGTTTGCCGCAGCAGCGCCTATGCCTCGCGATCGCCTCCCCGAGTTTCTGGAGGACGAAGCGCGGCGGTCGCTTTCAGGGCTGGCGGCTCAGCATGCGCGGGTTCACATCGAGCCGCTGGATGTGACCACAGCTCAGCCTTGGCGAGCCATCATTGCGGCTGCGGCTAGACTCCAGGCCGACCTCATTGTCATCGGGAGCCACGGCCACAGTGGCTGGGACCGAGTTCTCGGTACCACTGCCTCAAGAGTGGCTAACCACGCCGAACGCAGCGTCCTGGTGGTTCATGAGCGCCGCGGCACGCCTGACGTCCGCTGACGGCTATGGCCTCTGGCAGTCTCCCGGTCGACAGTTGAGCTTGGGACCTGGGTTTCGCACGTGGGGCATCCCCGCTGGGCCCCAGAGGTCCCTCACCGCCGACGGGGCAAGACGGTCGGCAATTCTGGGAAGTGAGCTGCCGGTCGCGGAGCGGCTTTTGCGCGCCTGCGGCGAACCAGCAGGGCCCGCATCTCAGCCCGATGCAAAGGTGTGAGTCGCAGCCACCACATCATCGGGGCTGTTCCTGAGAAGGCGAGCGTCGCCGGCGCGGTGACGCCGCAGCCGGTGGCGGTTCCAGTCGCATTGAGCGTCAAGGTCGGCACGTTATTCATCATGGCGCAGGCCACGTTGCCGGAGGTGAAGGTCGCAACGACGGAGCCACAGCTCGGAGAGACAATCGCCGGGCAAGAGAAGGTGGTGGACTACGAGCAAGCATCTGCTGCGCCCGTTGCCGTCACCGAGTTTCCACTTCCGCAAGGCGTCGAAAGTTGCGCACTGCTGCCGGCGACGGAACGGACGACCTGCCCGTTCTCAGAGGAGGTTGCGGCGGAGGTGCCCGTCCCCAATGGTCACGAGTGTGTTTCCCACCCAGGTGCCGGCCATGCCAGGGTCCAGAGTGGCTGACGAGGAGCCGCAGCCTGCGACGAACCCCAAAGACGCGACGCACATTGCCTTGCGCATCAAATTCCTCCGAACGAGTGTGGTCCACCTAACACAATGCACTGCGGGTGCGAGAGAAACGGCTGCAACTCCCAGCATTTCAAAGCAGGTAAGCGCCCACCTGAGCGGACGGCACCCTAGCAAGCGGATGCCGCCGACAAGGGCCGAGCGTCGCGAAAGCACCCTCGCGCGCTGTGAAAGCCTGGCGCGTTTCACCCTGCGCTGGGTCACAACAGCCCCAGCCCTATGCTGGCTCTGGAGAGTGGGGCGGCCCACGGACGAGCGCCGAGAGGGCCTGCCCTCCGCGAGTCGTCCCCTCTTAAGTCACTGCATGTGTTGTCCACCGTTGATGGCGATGTTGGCTCCGGTGACGAAAGCCGCCTCGTCTGAGCACAGGTAGATGATGAGACCGGCCACTTCCTCAGGCTTGCCCAGCCGGCCGACGGGAATCTGCGGAAGTATTTTCGAATCCAAGACTTCCTTCGGAATGGCCGTCACCATCTTGGTTCCAATGTAGCCCGGACTGATGGTGTTCACCGTGACGCCCTTGCGGGCGACCTCGAGGGCAAGCGCCTTGGTGAATCCATGCATGCCAGCCTTTGCCGCAGCGTAGTTGGTTTGACCGAAGGCCCCCTTCGAGCCGTTGACAGAGCTCACGTTGATGATTCGCCCCCAACCGCGTTCGACCATGCCGTCGCAGACGGGCTTCGTCATGTTGAAGATGCTGTCGAGATTCGTGTGCAGCACAGCGTCCCAGTCCCCCTTGCCCATTTTTCTGAAGGTCATGTCGCGGGTGATGCCGGCGTTGTTGATGAGGATGTCCACCGGGCCTACCTCTTTTTGAACTCGTGCCACGCAGCTCTGGCAGGAGTCGAAATCAGCGACATCGACACCGTAGGAGTGGAAGTCGTAGCCCCTCGCCTTGAAGTCGGAGAGTGTCTCTTTGATGTTGGTGTTGCTTGGCGAATGCGTGATGACAACGATGTAGCCTCGGTCATGAAGCTTGGTGCTGATGGACGCTCCCAGCCCACCGGTTCCGCCGGTCACAATCGCAACGCGCTTGGCCATGGTCTCCTCCTTCGCCAGTCCTCCGACTGTAGTCCCCTGCAAGTTTTCAAGTCTTTTTTTCGCTCACTGGCGAGCCGCCCGGCCTGCCCGGCCATTTGGTAAAATTGCAGGCAGGCGTTGAAGCGAGCGTCGCTCAGGGGCCTTCGAGGGCTTGCCCACCAGGGCCCTCATCGGCCGGCTGCACGCGAAGGAGAAAGTAAGCGTAGTGCAGCGCCATCACTGTGCCGCAGATGGCCGCGGTCCGGAAGTAGACCTCACGAATAAAAGGCACCAGCCATCCAGCTGCAAGCAAGCGGTCGAGGTCGCCATCTCCGCCGTAAAAGGAGCCCCAGGGGAGCCGGCTCACGTCGTCGCGCGAGGTAAGGAAGATGCCGAGGATGCGGGTGTACGCCGCGGCCCCGAGGAAGAGGAAGACCCATCGCAGTTGCTTCCAGCGGACCGCCGAGGGGAACCGGTAATAGAAGAGCACCACCCACAGCGTGCCAATCCAAAACTCTCCGAAGATGCCAGCGAAGCTCTCGAGCAGGTGCTCCTTGACGGGCGGCATGGCGAGGGCGAAGGCAGCGAAGACACAAAGGAAAAACGCTGCCAAAGCCGTCAGCCCCGGACATTCGGCGGTGCGTGCCCAGAGCAGGAGCGCGACCAAGCTCCCGAGGACGAGCAGCGAGAAGACGACCGAGCGTGCAGGGTCTGAGTAGAAGGTGAAGAAGAGCGCCGGCACCGCGCTGCGACCGTTCAGCCATCGCCAGCTTGCGTGGCCCAACTCGTGTGACCAGTTGGAGGCGGTGGAGAAGACGACCAGCCGACCACAGCTGTTGCTGTTGAGGGCCAGGGCGACGCCGAAAGCGAGCGGCAGCGCCCAACGGTTTTCACCGGGGGAGCTTGAAGCCGGCGCCTTCGGCGACGCCTCGAAAGCTGGGGGCTCGTCCAGCACCCCAGCATCCATGGACGGTGAAGCCTCGCTCGGTGGAGGCTTCGCCATCGGGTGGATGCGGGAGAAGACAACTCCGCAGCGGCCGCAGGTGCCCGGGTCGAGGCTCGCTCCGGTGAAGCCGCAATGGGGACAGGGAAGGGACACGTCAGTCGGGCACCCTCGGGCGTCGTTGTCAGCGGCCTACTTTCCCGGCAACTTCGGTGGGGCCTCACCCCGAGTTTGCTTCAGGGGGGCGCGCGCGGCGAAAAACCGGCCGTCCGAGGAGGCGGGGACTTCTCGGCGTTGTGGCGCCGGCGGCGGACCGGCACCTCCGCCCAACGCAGGCCCCCGCATTCTCTGCCGAGGCTGGCCATCCGCTCCGAAAAGGCTGCGCCCGCGCTCGAGGCTGGCCGGGCCGTTGCACCACCGTCGCCCGGAGGGTGAGGAGTGCCGGTGTCAGCGACTTCCAACGGGCACCTTCAGCGGGAGCCGTCTCCCTCGCCAACGGACGGGGGTGGCGCGCGGATTGCAGCCTGCCACGGAAGAGAGGTTTCGCGATGGCACCCTCGAGGGTCCTCGTCGTCTTTTTCTCCCGTACCGGGACGACCAAGCAGGTTGCGGCTGAGCTGGCCCAGGCGCTGGGCGCTGACGTCGCCGAGCTCAGCGAAGCGCGGTCGCGGAGCGGTCTGTTGGGGTATCTGCGCTCCGGCTTCGAAGCCTTCCGGCACAGGACGACGACGCTGCGAGACTTCCACGAGGAGACGCTGCGCTACGGCCTCGCGGTGGTGGGTACGCCGGTGTGGGTGGGCTCCGTCTGCAGCCCGGTGCGAACCTTCCTGCGGCATCACGCCGGCAAGCTTCCGCCTGTGGCCTTCTTTGCGACGATGGGGGGGCGCGGCAGTGAGACGGCCTTCCTGCAGATGACCGACGAGGCCAAGCGCTCGCCCATCGCGTCGCTCGCGGTTGCGGAGGCCGACGTCCGGAGCGGCAAACACACGGAGCGACTGAGGGTCTTCGCACGCGAGTTGGGCAGGACAAATGCCGTTTCCGCTTCAAGCAATGCCTGAGTCATGGCTCCCTACTCGGACAATTTCGGTCTTCCGCAAACCATCCAGACGGTGTTGCCCAGCCATGCCCAGGACATTTACCGCGAAGCCTTCAACCATGCTTGGGAGCAATACGGCCATGACGAAGTGACCGCGGCGCGAGTTGCTTGGGCTGCCGTCAAGCGTCGGTACGAGAAGCGAGAAGGTGGCTGGGTACCCAAAGCGTGAAGGGGGACGGTTGGGGCTTTTTAGGGCGCTTTCGGAGTCGCTTTTCGCGCCAACAGCAGCCCGGGCCTGAGGCTCCCCCAGGTGAGGATGGCAAGGAAGGCCTCGAGCAATGGGCTCCCGACCCGGCGGATGTCGGTCAGGTGTTGGAACCGCAGCTCACTTTCATATTCACGAAGGTGGCGAATGTCGTCAATCAGCAGCTGGCCTCCGGG